>NC_014306.1:900029-1200039 GCF_000196615.1 Erwinia billingiae Eb661 | reverse complement strand
GCCGCCAAACAGACCGTTCCGGCAGACCGCATCATTCACTCTTTCCACAGCTATTTTTTACGCCCGGGCGATAGCCAGAAGGCGATTATTTATGATGTGGAAACGCTGCGTGACGGGCAGAGTTTCAGCGCCAGAAGGGTGAAAGCCGTTCAGAACGGACAGCCTATTTTCTATATGACCGCCTCATTCCAGGGGCCAGAAAGCGGCTTTGAGCATCAAAAATCGATGCCTGAGGTGCCGGGTCCTGATAACCTGCCCAGCGAAGCCGACTATGCAAAGCAGCTTGCCAGCTATATCCCCGAGAAAGCGCGTGACAAGTTTCTCTCCGAGAAGCCTTTTGAAATCCGGCCGGTTAAGTTTCATAACCCGCTTAAAGGCCACGTGGATGAACCGACCCGTCACGTCTGGCTGCGGGCAAACGGCGTGATGCCTGAAGACCGGCGCATCCATCAGTATCTGTTGGGGTATGCTTCCGACTTCAACTTCCTGCCGGTAGCACTGCAACCGCACGGTAAAGGATTCCTCGAACCGGGTATGCAGGTCGCTACCATCGATCACTCAATGTGGTTCCACCGTCCGTTCGATCTCAATCAATGGCTGCTGTACAGCGTGGAGAGCACCTCTGCGTCGAGTGCGCGTGGTTTTGTTCGTGGTGAGTTTTACACTCAGGACGGTACGCTGGTCGCGTCTACGGTTCAGGAAGGCGTGATGCGGGTGCGCGAAGTGAAATAACGTCACCTGAAGAGCGGAAAAACGAACGGCTCCCGAAGGAGCCGTTTTTTTATTCTACTTTTAGCGCACTGCTTTTCTTGATACGGGCTTACTGGTTGTAAGCATTCTCGCCATGGCTGTTGACGTCCAGACCTTCGCGTTCCTGATCTTCCGGAACACGCAGACCCACAATCATGTCAGCAATTTTGAAGGCCACGAAGGCGACCACACCGGTCCAGACGATGGTCACACCGACGCTGAAGATCTGGATCCAGACCTGATGGCCCATGGTCACGCCAGGTGCATAGCCTACGCCACCCAGTGAAGAAGAGGCGAAGACGCCGGTCAGGATACAGCCTACGATGCCGCAGACGCCGTGAACGCCGAACACGTCACATGGGTCATCCACACGCAGCCATTTCTTCAGGATGGTAACACCCCACAGACCTGCCAGACCGCCGACGATGCCGATAATCAGCGCACCACCCACACCAACATAACCACAGGCAGGAGTAATCGCGACCAGACCGGCAATCACACCAGAGCAGACGCCCAGCAGTGAAGGTTTGCCACGCAGAGCCCACTCACCGAAGGTCCAGCTCAGCATCGCGCCAGCTGTTGCCATAACGGTGTTCAGGAACGCCAGACCGGCAATTTCGTTAGCTGCACTGGCTGAGCCAGCGTTGAAGCCAAACCAGCCCACATACAGAATCGCCGTACCCATAAAGACCATTGGCAGATTGTGAGGCTTAAAGGCTTCTTTGCCGAAACCAGCACGTTTACCCACCAGGTAAGCACCCACCAGACCAGCAACTGCGGCGTTAATGTGCACAACGGTACCGCCTGCGAAGTCCAGCGCACCGTCCTGGGCCAGCAAACCGCCTGACCAGACCATGTGTGCAATAGGCAGATACGAGAAGGTCAGCCAGATAGCAACGAAGATCAGTACCGCTGAGAAGCGAACGCGCTCAGCAATCGATCCAACAATCAGGCCCACGGTGATACAGGCGAACGAAGCCTGGAAGGAGACGTGGATATATTGGTAGAAGGTGCCTACCAGTGAGGTCAGCTGGATGTTTTTCAACATCGCCATGCTGAAGCCACCGAAGAAGGCGTTACCTTCACTGAAGGCCAGTGAATAACCGTAAAGCATCCACAATACGCACACCATCGCGAAGGTCACAGAGACCTGAGTCATCATGGAAAGCACGTTTTTAGCGCGGAGCAGACCGCCGTAAAACAGGGCAATACCCGGCAACGTCATGAACAGCACCAGCGCGGTGCAGATCATCATAAAGGCGTTGTCAGCTTTATCAGCCACTGCCGGTGCTGCAGCCATCGCAAGCGACGGTAACAGAGCCAGACTGGCGAGGCCGAACAGAGCAATTTTTTTATTCATTTTATCCCATCCCATCAACATTCTTAGCCCCGAGATTACAGTGCTGCTTCGTCAGTTTCGCCAGTGCGAATACGGATAACTCGCTGCAGTTCCGCAACAAAAATCTTACCGTCACCGATTTTGCCGGTGTAGGCAGCCTTGCTGATCACATCAACCACTTCATCCAGCTGGTCGTCTGCAATCGCAATGTCTATTTTTACTTTTGGCAGGAAGTTCACGCTGTATTCTGCACCGCGATAAAGTTCTGCATGCCCTTTCTGGCGACCAAAGCCTTTCACTTCGGTCACGGTCAGCCCTTGAATACCGATAGAGGAAAGTGCTTCACGCACGTCTTCCAACTTAAACGGTTTAATTACCACGGTAACCAGCTTCATATGATCCCCCTCCAGATATTGAATACGGTTGTTTCGCCCAACACGGATTGATTAAAGCAAAGGCTGTGCCATAAATTAAAAATTGGCATTTTTCAGACGATTAGTCAGTCTGGCTCAGTGTTGCTGAGCAAAGCAGAGAAAAACAGAAGGAGGTGAAGCAGAATGTAGCCAACAAAAAACGCACCATTACGGTGCGTCGCGCGTTAATTATGTGCAAAAGCGGGAATTCGGCCGGTTATGCGCCTGTTCCTGGTGCAGCGAAGCGGCAGTCTTTACACCGCCTCGCCCGCTTCCAGTTCATCGCCGACCTGCTGCAATTGGTACATTTGCCAGTAACGGCCCTGTTTTTCCAGCAGCGTCTGATGATTCCCCTGTTCGACAGCACGACCACGGTGCAGAACCAGGATGGTATCGGCGTCGATAATCGTTGAAAGCCGGTGTGCAATGACCACCAGCGTGGTTTTTTCGCGCACGGCTTTCAGCGCCTTCTGGATGGCTTGTTCAGTGCCAGAATCGATATTGGCCGTTGCTTCATCGAGGATCAAAATCTGCGGCGAAGCCACCAGCACCCGAGCCATCGCCAGCAACTGCTTTTGCCCGACGGAAAGGTTATTCCCCTGCTCGCCAAGACGAGTATGGATGCCCTCAGACAGGCCGCGCGCCAGTTCAGCCAGCTGCACCGTCTCCAGCGCTTGCCACACCGCCTCTTCAGAGATATCGCGCCCCAGGGTCACGTTAGCAAAGAAGGTATCCGCCAGGACCACCGGATCCTGTTGAACCATCGCCACCGACTGACGTAAAACGCTGTGGCTGAGCGTACTTAACGGTCGACCATCCAGACAAATTTCACCGTGCTGAATCGGGTAGTAACCCATCATCAGATTGGCCAGCGTGCTTTTACCGCTGCCGGTATGGCCGACCAGCGCCACGAAGTTACGCGACGGGACGTCAAGGCAGATATCGCTCAGCACATTGCGATCGTCGCGGTAAGCGAAAGTCAGATCCCTGACCGAGATGGACCCCGAGGTCAGTGGCCGGGTATCCGTGCCGTAATCCTGGCGCGGGGCATCGATCAGTTCAAAGATGCGCTCACCTGCCACCACCGCCTGCTGCAGCATAGACTGCTGCGTAGTGAGTTCGATCAGCGGTTCATTGAGCCTGCCGAGGTAGTTGATAAAGGCATACAGAACGCCGACCTCAATGCTGCCCGCTGACGAGAAGCCAAACAGCAGCATCAGTCCACAAAGGATCAGGGCAGAGAACAGGCTGAGCAGCGGACGCAGCAGGAAACCATCAAGCTTCAGCGTTTCCATACGCGCCAGATAATGCGAGCGGCTGGCTTCACCCATACGCTCACCAAAGCGCGCCTGCTGGCGGAACTGCTGGATCACGCTCATGCCGTTAATCACTTCATTGAAGCCATTATTGATATCAGCCAGATAGCTGCGCATGCGACGGACAATCGGCGTGCTGTAACGCTGATAAATCAGCATCACCGTCAGCACGGCCGGGAAGATGGTGATCGCCACCAGCGCCATGCGCCAGTCAAGACTGAACATCGCCACCAGCATCGCCCCAATCAGCGCGGCACTGCGTAAGACGGTGGCAACCACCGTGACGTACAGATCGCGCACCACTTCGGTGTCATTGGTAACGCGGGAAATGATTTGCCCTACCGGTTGGGTATCAAACGCACTCAGCGGCTGTCTTAAGGCCGCATCCATCACGTCCATACGCAGTTGCTGAACCACGCCCACTGCGGCCTGGTTAAACAGCAGCGCCTGCCAGTAATGCAGCGAGGCCGCGAGAATTTGCAGCAGGATAAAACTGGTCGCCAGCCCGGAGACTAACGCCAACGGCATATTATGTTTGGCGACCATATTATCAATAAAGTAGCTGATAAGGATGGGCCCCATCACCTCGGCGGCGGCGGCAATCCACAGCAGTAATACCGCCAGGCCGAGCGATTTACGCCACGGCGATCCGTATTTCAATAACCGCTTAAGGGTCGGCCAGAGGTGGGCAAGATTAGCCATGTGGCACTCCCTTTTCGATCTCTTCTTCGTCCAGTGCCGCTTCCAGCTGCTGATAACGGTACATATCCTGATACCAGCCGGATTCAGCGGCGAGTTGTTCATGCTCTCCACGCTGGGTCACCGCGCCTTTCTGCATCACCAGAATTTCGCTGGCTTCGGTCAGGGCAGATAAGCGGTGCGCGCTGATAATCACCGTTCTTCCCTGCCCCCAGCGCCGGAGGTTATGCAGGATTTGATGTTCAGTACGACCATCTACCGCCGAGAGTGCATCATCGAGGATCAGGATCTCAGCATCCAGCAACAGTGCCCGCGCGATTGAAATACGCTGTTTCTGTCCACCGGAAAGCATCACGCCACGCTCGCCCACTTCAGTGTCATAGCCTTTTGGCAGACGCAAAATGTCGTCGTGAACGTTCGCCAGCCTGGCCGCCTGCTCAATATCCGCCGGCTTGGCGGTTGGCCGTCCCAGCGCGATATTGTTGGCGATGGTATCGGAAAACAGGAAAGGAGTCTGACTGACCACGGCCAGACGCCCCCGCCAGCTATCAAGCCGCAGCTGCGGTAAGGGAATGCCGTGGAAACGAATGTCGCCCTGGGAAATATCAAAATGGCGCTGGATTAGGCTGAGCAAGGTGCTTTTCCCGGACCCCGTTGGCCCACACAGCCCGAGCATTTGTCCCGGTTTCAGGTGGACATTGACGTGCCGGAGCGAGGGATTTTGCGCGCCAGGGTAGCAGAATTCGCGAATGGCGATCTGCAGCGATCCGCGCTCTTCTGGCAGGGTTTTGCTGCCGTCTTCCACCGCAGGCGCTTCAGACAGCAACGAGCGGATGCGGCTCCAGGCAGCGCTGCCGCGCTCAACAATGTTAAACATCCAGGCCAGCGCCAGCATCGGCCAGATCATTAAGCCCAGGTACATGACAAAACTGGTCAGTTGCCCCAAGGTCATCTGATCGTGCCAGACCAGCCAGCTGCCACCGCCAATGGCCAGCAGGTTAGACATGCCAATCGCGATATAAATGGTCGGATCAAAGCGGGCATCGACGCGCGCTACCCGCAAATTCTTGCGGCCGGTGTCTTTGGCAATATCGGCAAACTGACCGGACTGATGATCTTCCAGACCAAATGCCTTGATCATGCGGATGCTGGTTAAGCTTTCCTGCGTCTGATCATTCAGCGAAGAGAACGCGGCCTGAGCCAGCTTAAAGCGGTTGTGCAACTGGTCGCCGTAGCGCTTGATCACTATCGCCATGATCGGCATCGGCAACAGCGCCAGCAGGGTCAACTGCCAGCTGATTTGGGTACTCATCACAAACAGTACCACCAGCCCCATCACCAGTGAGTCCACCAGCGTCAGCACCCCTTCGCCAGCGGCAAACACCACGCGATCGACATCATTAGTGGCCCGCGCGATCAGGTCGCCCGTGCGATGGCGCAGATAAAATTCGGGATGCTGGCGGCTCAGCTGGCGGTAGAAGTCCTGACGCAGTTCGACCGCCAGTTGGTAAGAGGCCCCGAACAACAATACGCGCCAGACATAGCGCAGCAGATAAACCACCACGGCGGTGATCAGCATCACGCCGATCCACATCATCAACTGAGAGGTGCTCATCTGCTGATGAGAAACGCCGTCGACAACCATGCCGACCACTTTTGGCGGCAACAATTGCAGAATGGCAATCACAATCAGTAACGCAACGGCCCCAAGGTAGCGGCGCCACTCACGAATAAAATACCAGCTTAATTGGCTAAACAGTCGCACAGAAAACGTCCTGGTTAAGATTGAGCAGGGTTAACGCCGGCGCCTGCTCATTTTAATGGCAGCGCGGTAGTGTATTTTATCTCTTCCATCGCAAAGCTCGAAGTCACATCCAGCAATCCTGGAACCCCGTTCACTAAACGTTTATAGAAGGCATCATAGGTTTTCATATCAGCCACCTGAATGCGCAGCAGATAATCGTATTCTCCGGCCATACGATAACAGCCCATCACCTCGGGCATCGCCTGCACCACCTCAACAAATTGCTGATACCAGCTGCTGCTGTGCTGCTGGGTTTTGATCAGCATAAAGGCGGTCAATGACAGATCGAGTTTATCGGCATCAAGCAACGCGACCCGGCCGCGAATATAGCCTTCATCTTCCAGCCTTTTCAACCGTTTCCAGCAGGGCGTGGTGGTCAAATGCACCGCATCAGCCAGCGCCTGCAGCGATAACGTGCAGTCCTGCTGCAGCAGCGCCAACAGCTTAAGGTCAGTTTTATCTGTCATTGCCGATTTCCGGAGAATAATTTTCTCTTAAGGGGCCATTTTACAGGAAAGAGAGTAAACCTTTTTTCCGATTAATGCCGTACTCTTTAACAAATTTTGCCGGGGAAAGAACATGTCAGATTTATGGGTATCGCACGCTATTAAAGAGATCAATGCCGACATTCAACGTTCAGCCGATACGCATTTGATCCGCCTGCCGCTGGCAGCCTATCCCGGCATCTGGCTGTATCTGAAAGACGAGAGCACGCATCCCAGCGGCAGCCTTAAGCACCGCCTGGCGCGTTCGCTGTTTTTGTATGGCTTGTGCAACGGCTGGATAAAAGAAGGTACGCCAATTATCGAGGCTTCTTCGGGCAGCACTGCGGTTTCTGAAGCCTACTTCGCGCGGTTGTTGGGCCTGCCTTTTATTGCCGTTATGCCCGCCACCACGGCAAAACGTAAGGTTGAGCAGATTACCTTCTACGGCGGCCGTTGCCATTTCGTCAGCGATCCCTGCCAGATGTATGCTGAATCCGAGCAGCTGGCCCGTGAGCTGAACGGCCACTTTATGGATCAGTTTACCTATGCCGAACGGGCCACTGACTGGCGCGGTAATAACAATATTGCAGACAGCATTTTCCAGCAGATGCAGAACGAACCCTTCCCGGTGCCGGAAAGCATCGTGATGAGCGCTGGCACCGGCGGCACCTCGGCAACCATTGGCCGCTATTTGCGCTATCAGGGACACGCTACCCGGCTGACGGTGGTCGATCCTGAAAATTCGGTGTTTTACGATTACTGGCATCAGCGGGATAAAACCCTGCGCAACACCACCGGCGGGAAGATTGAGGGGATCGGTCGCCCGCGCGTCGAACCTTCATTTATTGCTGACGTGGTGGATGAGATGATCCGCGTGCCGGATGCCGCGAGTATTGCCACTATGCTCTGGCTGGAAAAACAGCTCGGCCGTAAGCCTGGCGCGTCAACCGGCACCAACGTGTGGGGAGCGTTGCAGATAGCCAGCAGAATGGCGGAAGAGCAGCGTACAGGCGCCATCGTCACGCTGTTGTGTGACAGCGGTGAACGCTATCTGGACAGCTATTACAATGCGGAGTGGGTCGCGGAAAACATCGGCGATATTACGCCATGGCAGAACATGCTTAACTAAAACGCCGGGCTTTCCCGCCCGGCAAACATCAGCGTTAAGCGCCGGACCACCCTGTCCGGCATAATGACCTCAATATTCGGGGGAATAAGCGAGGTTTGGGGTGGAAAGCCAGTGATTGAGGTAATGCGACACGCCCTGCGTTTCACAATGTCCGATAACCGGTAAATGCGGCAGTAAGGCTTTCAGCTGACTCATCGCGTTACCCATAATGAATCCGCGACCGACCGTTTCCAGCATCTCACGATCGTTCATGGCATCGCCAAACGCCATGCAATCTGCCAGCGTAAAACCCAGCGAAGACGAGAGAGAATCCAGCGCAGTGCCTTTGTTGCAGCCTGGCGGCAGGACTTCAAGACAATCCCGCGCAGAGAAACAGATGTGAGCACGATCGCCCAGCGCATCTTCCAACTGTCCCTTGAGCTGGCAAAGCTCGTCGTGATCGGCGATGAAACAGGTTTTCGTGATCATATGTGCCGGCAGGCGTTTCAGATCGGCAAGCTGATAGCGGAAACCGCTCATCTGATGGGCGTGGAGAATGTGCGGCACGTCGAACTCGGTTAACCAGCCATCATCATTAAAAACATGCAGGCTGGCGGTAGTGTCCCAGTGCGTATGAATGACCTCTTCCGCCACATCAGGCGACAGATCGCAGGCGGAAAGTAAGTTGCCCTGCTGATCGTGTACTCGCGTGCCATTGCCGGTGATCAGGTAGGCCTTCAATTTAAAATCCGCGATCAGCGGCTGCATTTCCAGCCAGTGGCGACCGGTAGCAAAGGTCAGTAATACGCCCTTTTCATCCAGCGCACGCAGCGCCGTCAGAGTTCGTTCTCCCAGCTGATGGTCAGGCATCAGCAAGGTACCATCCATATCAAACGCCGCCAGACGAGCCATTATTTCTCCAGTGCCTGTTTTTTCATCGAGTGCTGAGTATCACCTGGTATTTACGGAACTAATAGTGAATACTTCTGAAAAAGTGTTCCGGGTTTATTTCGATGCGCCAGTTAAACCGACTCAATCAATATCAACGGCTGTGGCAGGCCAGCCTGGGCGAGCCTCAGTTAACCAGCGTGGCGGAGATTGCCGGGCGCTGTATTTGCAGCGAGCGCCATGTGCGCACGCTATTGGGCCAGTGGCAGTCGGCCGGCTGGTTGCGCTGGCAGGCTCAGTCCGGGCGCGGTAAATGCGGTCAGCTAGAATTTTTTCAGTCTCCGACTCAGCTCAGAACAATCCTTTTTCAGCAGCAGTTAGATCAAGGCTTGTCACATCAGGCGCTGGAACTGGTACAGATCGCACCGGAACAGCTTAATCAGTTGCTCAAACCCTTTATGGGCGGTCAGTGGCTGGACGATCGCCCCACGTTACGTATTCCTTATTACCGTCCGTTGGATCCCCTCAATCCACTGGATATGCCTGGGCGTGCTGAACAACATCTTGCCGGGCAAATTTTTTCCGGCCTGACGCGTTTTCAGGACGATCGCGTTGTTGCCGATCTGGCTCACCACTGGCAATGCAGTGAGGATGGTTTAAGCTGGTTTTTCTTTCTGCGTCCGCAGCTTTACTGGCACAGCGGCGAGCGGGTGACATCGCAGCAAATCATGCAGCACCTGCAAAGGGTCATCGACAGCCCGGCTGGGGCAAAGCAGTTAGCCAGCGTAAAATCCCTCTCTCTTCCTCAATCGATGTGCCTGCAAATCGATCTGCATCGCCCCGATTACTGGCTCACCTGGCGCCTGGCCACGGTGCTCTGCCTGCTGACGCATCCGGACGATCCTGCTATTGGATCCGGTCCGTGGAAATTGAGTCACTGGTCACCGGAGCTGGTCAGAATCGAAAATCACGAGCGTTATTATGGCAATCAGCCACTCATGCAGATGGTGGAGTACTGGATCACGCCACAGCTTTTCGACAAAACCCTCGGGACCAGCTGCCGCCATCCGGTGCAGATAGCAATTGGTGAGCAACATGAACTGTCGCTTTTACGCCCGGTCAGCCGTCGGATTAGCCTGGGATTTTGTTACCTGGCGTTGAAGCAGAACGGCGCCCTTTCCCCCGCTCAGGCACAAAAAATACTGGCGCTGATCCGCAGTAAGAAGGTGATTGAAGAACTGCCTCTGGAGGAAGGTCTGATTACCCCGAGTCTGGAGATGCTGCCCGGCTGGCCGGTGCCAGAGATTAGCGCCCAGGAAGAAACGGAATTGCCCGCTACGCTGAACCTGCACTATCACCTGCCGGTGGAACTGCATGCGATGGCCGAAAAGCTGCAACAGGTGCTGGCGGAGGAAGGTTGCCAGCTAAGACTGCACTTTCATCCAGCGAAAAACTGGCAGGGGTATAGCGGTCTGGAAACGGCTGACATCATTATGGGCGATCGCCTGATTGGTGAAGCGCCGGCGTTCACCCTGGAGAGCTGGCTAAAACTGGATCCTCTCTGGCCGACGCTGCTGGGTGAGGTGACTCATCAGCAACTGCTGAACACGCTCGAGCAGATCCAGTGCAATAACGTCGAAGCCGAGCGGCTGACCGGACTGCAACAGGCCTTTCATCAGCTGATGGCGCAGTCGGTGATTACGCCGCTGTTCAACTATCGTTATCAGGTGAGTGCCCCACCGGACGTGGAAGATATCGCCTTAAATGCCTGGGGATGGTTTGATTTTTCCCGCGCGTGGATCCCACCGCCGGTCACCATTCCCTGAGCAAAACTACCCTTCTGCCGCCACAGGCAGTACCATACGGCCTAACAGATGACTAAGGTGATTAAAATGAGACGTGCAGTGGTGGTTTTCAGCGGTGGACAGGATTCAACAACCTGTCTGATTCAGGCTTTGCAACAGTATGATGAGGTGCATTGCATCACCTTCGATTACGGCCAGCGCCATCGTGCGGAAATCGATATTGCCCGCGAGCTTTCACTTTCTTTGGGCGCACGCGCGCACAAAGTCCTCGATGTAACCATGTTAAATGAATTGGCGGTCAGCAGCCTGACGCGTGAAAGCATCCCGGTACCGGCTTACGATCCCGATGCCAGCGGCTTGCCGAGCACCTTTGTGCCGGGCCGCAATATCCTGTTCCTCACCCTCGCCTCCATTTATGCTTATCAGGTTGAGGCGGAAGCGGTGATCACGGGCGTCTGTGAGACCGATTTCTCCGGCTACCCAGACTGCCGCGATGAGTTTGTTAAGGCGCTGAACCATGCGATTGAACTCGGCATGGCAAGGTCTGTGCGCTTTGAAACGCCGCTGATGTGGCTGAACAAAGCTGAAACCTGGGCGCTGGCCGACTACTGGCAGCAACTGCCGCTGGTACGCAATGAAACGCTGACCTGCTACAACGGCGAGAAAGGTGACGGCTGTGGCGAATGCGCTGCGTGCCATCTTCGCGCGAAGGGTTTGAACGAGTATCAGGCCAACGGGCACGCGGTGATGGCCGAAATGAAACGCAAAACCGGCCTACGCTGACAGCATCTCTTCCATTCTTCTTTTCAGTTCTCCTTCCATCGGCTGCGCCTTTTGTGTGCGCAGATCGATGCAGACAAACGTCAGCGCGGCGTCGGCCACCACTTCACCCGCTGGGGCCAGCGTCACGGTCTGACCAATCACGCCACTTTTCCCGCCCAGCTGGAGCAACTTACTGTGGATGTCTAACACATCGCCCATCACCGCTGGCCGGCGATAATTAATGTTGATGTTGACCACCACAAACGCCAGTTGGTTCTCCTGCAGCCAGTTGAACGACTCCAGGCGTTCCAGCCACTCCCAACGGGCCTCCTCAAGGAACTCCAGATAGCGGGCATTATTGACGTGCTGGTAAACATCCAGATGATAGCCACGGACTTTGATGGTGGTATGCATAGTTACGCTGCCCTTATAAAAAAGTAGAAGTCACCCAACTGGTATGACCTCTACAGGTTAGCAGCCGTTTCCGGCCTTCAGCAGATAATGCGTTAAAGTCGCGAGTTAAGTCACAATTTCAGCCGTGACAGATTTCTCTCCACCAGCGCATTGCCCATGCCGGGCACTTCTTTCAGTTGTTCAATATCGGTAAACGCGCCGTACTGCTCGCGGTAACTGATAATGGCTTCGGCTTTTTTGAGCCCGACGCCATTCAATGCCGCGGCCAGTTGCTGGGCGGTAGCCTGATTCAGGCTTACCTTGTCGCTTGCAGTGGCCGTACTTTCCGTAGCGACCTGAGCAGACGCCGCCGATGTCGTTTCTGCCGCTTTTACCGGTATTGCAGTCAGGATGCCTGCGCTCATTGCGGTAAAAAAACATAACGCGATAAGTGGGTGTTTCATGCTGTATTCCTCCATGTGTGTGACAGCAACGCCACGGTACAGCGGAAGAATTCGGTAAACAAATGGCGGATTAGAGAAATGGAAAAGGCCGCGAAAGCGGCCTTTGGTATTGCATGTCGTTGCAGGAAATTTGCGAGGCTTATTGGGCCTGCGCGGCTGCACCGTATTTGATTTTGGCTTCTTTACGCAGGTTGCTCAGCATGGCTTCGAAGGTGATCTGCGCGTTGTTTTGCGTGATCCCCTGAACCATTGCCTTCTTCTGCGCGTCCGGCATTGAACCGCTACGCACCTGATCCAGCGCCACCAACAGCACGTTGCCTTCACCATCTTCACTGGTCGCGTAAGAAGGTTTGTCCTTCGCTGGCAGACTCATGGTGAATGCGGCCTGGGTTACGGCATCCTGACCGTTGCGGGTCAGCGTTTTCTGGCTGCCGAAGCTCAGGTTAGCGGCTTTCATCGCCTCATCACCCTTGCCTGCTTTCAGATCGGCCAACAGTTTATCCGCCTGCGCTTTCGCCTGAGCCTGCGCCTTCTGCGTTTTCAGCGTATCGGTGATCTGTGCCGTGACCTGATCCAGTGGTTTCACCGCTTCAGGCTTGTGCTCGCTAACACGCAGCACGAACGCACGATCGCCATCGACCGTAATGATGTCCGAGTTACTGCCAGGTGCGCCGTTCTCGCCGACTAAGCCGCCATTGAAGATGGCCTGCTCAACCTGCTTGAAGTTCAGCTCAGCAGGCGGATTATCATGGCTGAACCAGCCCGTTTCCACCGCCTTCACACCAGCAGCCTGCTCTGCACCCGCCAGTGACTCATTGTCATTGGTGGCCGCATCGCTCACTTTCTGCTGCAGTTTGTAGTAAGCATCAATCGCTTTTTCCTGCTTCACTTTTGCAGCGATGTCGTCATGGACGGCAGCCAGCGGCTTGATCTGCTGTGGCTGAACATCCGTCAGACGGGCAACGATGAAGCCGACAGACGACTTGATCACCCCTGACAGCTGACCTTTCTCTTTAAGACCGGCACTTTTCAGTTCATCCGGCGTGGTGTCTGGCTCAAGCCAGCCCATGTCGCCACCGTTACGGGCAGAAATTGGGTCAGCAGATTTTTCTTTAGCCAGCGCGGCAAAGTCACCGCCTTTTTTCATTGCATCCAGAGCCGACTGCGCTTCCGCTTCGGTTTTGGTCTGGATAATGCTGTAACGGCTACGCTGCGGCTGAGTGTAATCAGCCTGATGCTGATCGTACCAACTCTGGATATCAGCCTCGCTGGCGGTTTCCTGCATCGAAGCCGCATCTAACTTGATGTAGCTAACGCGGAACTGCTCAGGAGACATGAAGTTGTTCTTGTTCTGCTCGTAATAGTTTTTGATCTCTTCCGCGCTGACGGTCTGTTTAGCGGCCAGTGCCGCCACATTGATCGTCGCCTCGCGAACCAGACGCTCCTGAGAAACCAGCGCAGCCAGTGCGTCAGTTTCACCGGTCAGCATGAAGTCGGTGTTGGTCACCGCAGCAATCAGCTGTTGGGTGGTCAACTGCTTACGCAGCGCTTCAGCGTATTGATCGGCGGTGAAGCCCATCTGATTGATCAGGCCCAGGTATTTTGTATTATCAAACTTGCCGTTGGTCTGGAAAGCCGACTGGTTGAAAATAGCCTGTTTGATTTGATCATCGCTGATGGCCAGGCCGAGATCTTTGGCATAGCCGGTCAGAAGCGATTCATCGACCAGCTGAGACAGCGCCTGCTGGCGGATCTGCTGAATGTAGGCAGGGTTTCCGGCGAGCTGGGAGAACTGTTCGCCCAACTGCTGCTGCTGACGTGAACGTTCATTTGAGAAGGCGTTCTCGAGCTGTGCACGGCTGATTTCCTGTCCGTTAACCTTGGCGGCGTAATCTCCGTTACCGCCGATCAGGTAGTTGCCCACCCCGGTCAAAACGAAAGACAGAATGATCAATGCCAATATAATTTTGAGCACGACATGGTTCGACGCCGCGCGTAAATTGTCCATCATGGTGTGACAACACTCCGCTGTAGTGTGAATGTAAACCCTTGCGCTTTCGTCCCGTCTTCCCGGGGACGCTCCACGCCGCTGCGTAGCAAACCGCACGCCACTATGACAACCGCAATTCGCAAATGTCATTGAAACATAAAAAAAGGCACATCAGTTTTTTTGATGTGCCCCGTATGGTACATGAGAACGCGAACACAATCCTCACTCTCCACCGAAGAAATTGCCTCAGTGGAAACATACCGCCATTAGTTAACGGCGTCTTTCAGCGCTTTACCGGCACGGAAGCCTGGTACTTTACCCGCTGGGATGGTGATTTCTTTACCGGTCTGTGGGTTACGGCCGGTACGCTCTGAGCGCTCACGCACGGAGAACGTGCCGAAGCCTACCAGTGCAACTTCATCGCCTTCTTTCAGTGAATCTGACACTGAGCCCATGAAAGCATCTAAAACACGTCCCGCTGCCGCTTTAGAAATGTCGGCGCTTGCAGCAATTTTGTCGATCAACTGTGACTTATTCACTCAATAATCCCCTCTTTTATTATTCACTTCGCAGTCGGGCTTCCCACCCGCGACGAACGCGCATCAATTATTTGGATTCAGTATTCCTGTCATGCCGAAAACGGCAACAGCCGTCATTGGCCTAGCAGCTCTCTAAATTAGCGGCACAAAAAAAAGCTGGCAAGTCCCAATTTGCTTGCCAGCCCGGCTTTTGGCCTGTTTTTGCCTTAAATCACTATTTTGCGGTCGCAACCTGCATGCCATAAGGGGCATTGACCAGCGCAAGTGTCAGGACTTCTTCGATGCGCTTCACCGGATGGATGTCCAGATCGGCGATAACGTTGTCCGGGATCTCTTCCAGATCGCGCTTGTTTTCATCCGGGATCAACACCGTTTTGATACCACCACGGTGTGCAGCCAGCAGTTTCTCTTTCAGTCCACCAATTGGCAGAACCTGACCACGCAGAGTGATCTC
Source organism: Erwinia billingiae Eb661 (assembly GCF_000196615.1). Lineage (NCBI taxonomy): Bacteria > Pseudomonadati > Pseudomonadota > Gammaproteobacteria > Enterobacterales > Erwiniaceae > Erwinia > Erwinia billingiae. The sequence goes on along the minus strand of NC_014306.1, from coordinate 1,184,830 downwards.
ACCGGTCATCGCCACATTGGCACGCACCGGGTTACCGGTCAGACAGGACACCAGCGCGGTACACATTGCTATACCCGCACTTGGACCATCTTTCGGCGTCGCGCCTTCCGGGACGTGAACGTGAATATCACGCTTCTCGTAGAAGTCACCGTTGATACCCAGCTTCTCAGCGCGGGCACGCACCACGGTCAACGCCGCCTGGATAGATTCCTGCATCACTTCGCCCAGTGAACCGGTATAGGTCAGTTTACCTTTACCCGGTACGCAAGCCGTTTCGATGGTCAGCAGATCGCCACCCACTTCCGTCCACGCCAGACCGGTTACCTGACCGACGCGGTTTTCGTTGTCCGCACGACCGTAGTCATAACGTTGAACGCCGAGGTAGTCTTTCAGGTTGTCAGCATTGATCAGAATATGCTTGATGGTTTTGTCCATCAGCAAGGTCTTCACCGCTTTACGGCACAGTTTGGACAGCTCGCGCTCAAGGCTACGCACACCCGCTTCACGCGTGTAGTAACGAATGATGCTGACGATGGCGCTGTCATCGACGGTGATTTCACTGTCTTTCAGGGCGTTACGCTCGATCTGCTTGGACAGCAAATGCTGCTTAGCAATATTCAGCTTCTCGTCTTCGGTGTAACCCGACAGACGAATAACTTCCATACGGTCCAGCAGCGGCGCAGGAATGTTCATCGAGTTGGACGTTGCCACGAACATCACGTCGGAGAGATCGTAATCCACTTCCAGGTAATGGTCGTTAAAGGCAATGTTCTGTTCCGGATCCAGCACTTCAAGCAGCGCTGAAGCCGGGTCGCCGCGCATGTCCGAGGACATTTTGTCGATTTCATCCAGCAGGAACAGCGGGTTTTTAACGCCCACTTTGGCCATTTTCTGGATTAATTTGCCCGGCATAGAACCAATATAGGTACGACGGTGACCGCGAATTTCCGCTTCATCACGCACGCCGCCCAGCGCCATACGAACATACTTACGGCCCGTCGCCTTGGCGATAGACTGGCCCAGTGAGGTTTTACCCACACCCGGAGGCCCAACCAGACAGAGGATTGGCCCTTTAATTTTGCTGACGCGGCTCTGTACTGCCAAATATTCCAGGATGCGATCTTTCACGCGTTCCAGACCGAAGTGGTCGGTATCCAGCGTTTCCTGCGCCTTCACCAGGTCTTTTTTGACCTTGCTACGGGCATTCCACGGCACCTGAACCATCCAGTCGATATAACCGCGTACCACGGTCGCTTCCGCTGACATCGGAGACATCATTTTCAGCTTCTGCAGTTCGGCTTCGGTTTTATCACGCGCTTCTTTCGGCATTTTTGCCGCGTCGATTTTGCGTTTCAGCGCTTCATTTTCGTCAGGCGCATCGTCCATTTCGCCCAGTTCTTTCTGAATAGCCTTCATCTGCTCGTTCAGATAGTACTCGCGCTGGCTTTTTTCCATCTGCTTTTTGACGCGATTGCGGATACGTTTTTCCACCTGGAGCAGATCGATCTCTGACTCCATCATCGCCATCAGATACTCCAGACGCTCATTGACGTCTGACATCTCAAGCACGGACTGTTTGTCGGCCAGTTTCAACGGCATATGTGCCGCAACGGTATCAGCCAGACGTGCAGCATCTTCAATGCTGTTCAACGAGGTCAGCACTTCAGGAGGGATTTTTTTATTCAGTTTGATATAGCCTTCAAACTGATTAATTGCGGTGCGCACCAGCACTTCCTGCTCGCGCTCATCGATTTCAGGGGACGCCAGGTATTCAGCCTGCGCGGTGAAATGGTCACCATTATCCGCAAGCGTTGTGATATGCGCACGCTGCAGGCCTTCTACCAGCACTTTAACCGTACCGTCTGGCAGCTTGAGCATTTGCAGAATAGAGGCGACGGTCCCTACAGAAAAGAGATCGTTAATGCCAGGTTCATCCGTTGAAGCTTCTTTCTGGGCGACCAGCATGATTTTTTTATCATGATCCATGGCGGCTTCAAGGCAGCGAATCGATTTCTCACGACCGACAAACAACGGAATTACCATGTGCGGATAAACCACTACGTCACGCAACGGCAACACAGGGATTTCAATGCGTTCAGAACGCTCAGGATTCATAGAGCTCTCTCTTAGTTTAATTTCCGCCAGGGTGATGGGAACCGCAACAGACCACTAAAGTGCAGTTTTACCCACAGGTAGTTGAGTATATGGGGATGAATGTAAGACATTCAATGTTATCCGCGAGAGAAAAGCAAAAGGGGGAATAAATTCCCCCTTTTTATGATAACTGACTGGAAAGATGTGGTTATTTATTCACCAGAAGCTTGTTGAGCTTCCTGTTTTCCGTAGATCAGCATTGGCTCAGACTGGCCATCGATCACTGAATCGTCAATCACCACTTTTTCAACATCGTCCATTGAAGGGAGGTCATACATGGTATTCAGCAGCGCGCCTTCCACAATGGAACGCAGGCCACGGGCACCGGTTTTGCGTGACATGGCTTTTTTGGCGATCGCCGTCAGCGCTTCTTCACGGAATTCCAGGTCCACACCTTCAAGATTAAACAACGCCTGATACTGCTTGGTCAGGGCGTTTTTCGGCTCACGCAGGATCTGAATCAGCGCTTCTTCACTCAGCTCGCTCAGGGTTGCCACGACTGGCAGACGACCGATGAACTCTGGGATCAGACCGAATTTGATCAAATCTTCTGGCTCGACCTGCTCCAGCAGCTGACCTTCAGTGGCTTTCTCTGCCGTGCCCTTCACGGTGGCACCAAAGCCAATCCCCGTACCGGTGTCTACGCGCTGAGAAATCACCTTGTCCAGCCCGGCGAACGCACCGCCACAGATAAACAGGATCTTGGAGGTATCAACCTGCAGGAACTCTTGCTGTGGATGCTTACGTCCGCCCTGAGGTGGCACCGCCGCCACAGTGCCTTCAATCAGCTTCAACAGCGCCTGCTGAACACCCTCGCCCGAAACATCACGGGTAATGGAAGGGTTGTCAGATTTACGGGAAATCTTATCGATTTCATCGATGTAAACAATGCCGCGCTGTGCTTTCTGCACGTCATAGTCACATTTCTGCAGCAGTTTCTGAATGATGTTTTCGACGTCTTCACCAACATAACCGGCTTCGGTCAGCGTGGTGGCATCCGCCATTGTGAACGGCACATCCAGCAGGCGAGCCAGGGTTTCCGCCAGCAGCGTTTTACCGCTACCGGTAGGCCCGATCAGCAAAATGTTACTTTTGCCAAGCTCAATGCCATTACTGGTGTCACCGTTGCGCAGGCGTTTGTAGTGGTTATAGACCGCTACGGCCAACACTTTTTTCGCCCGTTCCTGGCCGATAACGTAATCGTCGAGGTGATGGCGGATTTCATGCGGCGTCGGCAGTGCGCTACGTTCACGATGCGGCGCAACTTCTTTAATCTCTTCGCGAATGATGTCATTGCATAGATCGACACACTCATCGCAGACATACACTGACGGGCCGGCAATCAGCTTGCGCACTTCATGCTGGCTTTTGCCGCAGAAAGAGCAGTACAGCAGCTTTCCTGAACCGTCTTTGCGCTTCTCAGTCATCAGTTAACCTCTTCTGTTATCTTCGTCCGCACTGTGTTGCGGCGATGATGCCGCCTTGCGGCACCCTCATTCGTTGCTCTAGCCCATCCATAACTATAGACGACAGATGGGCATCAGGCTTACGTGCGATGCGTCAGAACGGAATCTACCAACCCATACTCTACAGCTTCGCTCGCTGACAGGAAACGGTCACGTTCCGTGTCTCTCTCGATTTCTTCAAGAGTTTTGCCCGTATGTTCTGCCATCAGCTCGTTCATACGCGCTTTCACTTTCAGAATTTCGCGCGCGTGGATTTCAATGTCAGTTGCCTGACCCTGATATCCGCCCAGCGGCTGGTGGATCATCACGCGAGAGTTAGGCAGCGCATAACGCTTGCCTTTGGTCCCTGCGGTCAGCAGGAACGCGCCCATTGAACAGGCCTGGCCCATACAAATGGTGCTGACGTCTGGCTTGATGAACTTCATGGTGTCGTAGATCGACATCCCTGCAGTGATCACACCGCCAGGAGAGTTGATATAAAGGTGGATGTCTTTTTCCGGGTTCTCAGCTTCCAGAAACAGCATCTGAGCGACGATCAGGTTCGCCATATGATCTTCAACCTGTCCGGTCAGGAAAATAATACGTTCCTTGAGCAGGCGGGAAAAGATGTCGTAAGAACGCTCTCCGCGAGAGGTTTGTTCGACCACCATCGGCACTAAAGCCATATGAGGTGCAGTTTGTTCACGTTCGCCACTGTATGACATTACCGTCTCCTGGATAAATTTCATTTGGCAACACTCCGTACCGATTCTACTTGAGAGCGATCCGGAACACTATGTTTCCATTACATTCCCCACACTGACCGGGGACAATCAAGACAGGACTCAGTACGCCATAATAGTCTATTTGGGGATGTTGCCCCGCTGATTCAAGCATAACAACGTTTTTATCAACTGCTAACCAGGAAAAACAGCTTAGTTGATATTTTGCCGGTTTAATGAGCGAATAAGCGCACTAAGGCACGTCCGGGCAACGGATAAAAGCAAAAAGCCCGCAGTCATCATAACTGCGGGCTTTTATTTAGCTTACAGAATCAGTGGATCAGGCTGGTTGCGCCTGGTTCATCAGTTCCTGGAAGTTAGTGGCCTTCTCGGTCACTTTGGCTTTCTCCAGCACAGCTTCCACTGCCTGTTCTTCCAACGCAACGTTACGCATGTTGTTCATCAGCTCGTTATTCTTGCTGTAGAACTCAACCACTTCTGATGGATCTTCGTAAGCAGAAGCCATCTCTTCGATCAGCTCTTTCACACGGTCTTCATCAGCTTTCAGCTCGTGGGTACGAATCACTTCGCCCAGCAGCAAGCCAACCACTACGCGGCGTTTAGCCTGCTCTTCAAACAGTTCACGAGGCAGCTCGAAAGCTTGCTTCTCGTTACCGCCAAAGCGCTGTGCAGCCTGGCGACGCAGCACGTCGATTTCGCCATCGATCAGTGCAACTGGCACGTCGATGTCGTTCGCGCTGACCAGACCGTCGATAGCCTGAGTCTTCACACGGTTACGCACGGCGCCTTTCAGCTCGCGCTCCATGTTTTTACGCACTTCAGCACGCAGACCGTCTACTGAACCATCTTCAACGCCGAAACGTTTGATGAACTCAGCAGTGAATTCTGGCAGCTCACGCTCTTCCACTTTCTTCAGGACGATTTCAAACTTCGCTGCTTTCCCTTTCAGGTTTTCAGCGTGGTAATCTTCCGGGAAGTTTACGTCGATAGTGAAGGTTTCGCCCGCTTTGTGGCCAACAACGCCTTCTTCGAAGCCTGGGATCATGCGACCCTGGCCCATTGCCAGTACGAAGTCAGACGCTTTGCCGCCTTCGAACTCTTCGCCGTCTACTGAACCGCTGAAGTCTACAGTGGCACGGTCTTCAGCTTCTGCTGCGCGGTCAGTTTCTTTCCAGGTGGCCTGCTGCTTGCGCAGCGTGTCCAGCATGGTGTCAACGTCAGCGTCAGTCACTTCAACAACCGGTTTTTCAACTTCGATTGCGTCCAGACCTTTCAGCTCAACTTCCGGGTACACTTCAAACTCAACCGCGAAAGTGAAGTCTTCACCTTCTTTGTATTCGCCTGGCACGTATTTAGGTGCGCCAGCCGGATTGATCTTCTCTTTGATGATGGCGTCAACGAAGTTGCGCTGCATCAGTTCGCCCAGAACGTCCTGGCGAACAGAGGCACCGTAGCGCTGTGCTACGACAGTCATCGGCACTTTCCCTTTGCGGAAACCGTCGATACGTACCTTTTTAGATACGCTGACCAGCTCACTTTTCACCGCGTTTTCGATCACATCTTTAGCAACGGTAATCGTAACGCGACGGCCCAGGCCCTGAGTTGTTTCTACTGAAGCTTGCATCTTATTACCTCAAAAAATCACGTGCTCGGTCAACTTCAGACCCTCTCTGCTCCGCAAGAAACAGAGTGAGACTAAGAACCGGGATGGCCTCTGGTGTCAGAATCGTAGTCGCTGTACCAAAAGGGTCCCGAAGATATTCCGGAAAAAAATAGACGCAGCATTATAGCGACAACGTTTAAGCGAGTCGAGGCTGCTCAACCCTGACATTTCGCTAACTTCGTTGCTTTTCTCTCATAAATGGCAGAAAACGGGGGTGCGCTGGGGATTTAACGTCAGAAATGACAAAGCGGCCCGCAGGCCGCCTTGGTTGAAAAGTGCACTATCAGGCAAGCGTTCCCGCTCCGCGACAGTTGGGTGAGGATGGAACGGTGTCCTGTAACCCCTCCCACTCCTTAACGGTATAGGTATGTAGAGCCAGCGCGTGAACGCTTCCAGCCAGTTCTGCTGCCAGCGCACTATAAATAGTACGGTGACGCATTAAAAAGCGCTGGTTGATAAAATGGTCGCTCACAATAACCACTTTAAAATGACTCTCTGCACCCGCTGGGACGTTATGACGATAGCTTTCGTCATGAACTTCCAGATGAACAGGCGCTAACGCCGTTCTTAACTTTTCTTCTATTTCTTCGCGGATCATACCTGGACTCCTCTAAGACGGTGGCCCCATCTCTTTAAATATTAGCTGGTTTTTTACCAAACCCTGCTGGGTTCACGAAAAATATCCGCCGTTTAATGCCCGCTACTGTGCATTTTCATCTTTGCTGCTGCAACCACTCCGTTATTAAACGGTCGAAGTTCCCGTGCCTGGCGTCAGCCTTAAAAGTGCAAGGCGATGAATTTACGCGCTATCGGGGCTTCCCCTTGTTACAGGCAATGCTATGATGACCGCAGTTTTGTCAGCACTACAACCTTCGTCATTGAGAAAATAAGCATGTTAAAAAAATTATTATTCCCTCTGCTGGCCGTGTTAATTCTGGCTGGCTGTGCAAGCAACAGCAACACACTCACCGTTTCGCCAAAAATTCAGCTGCCTCAGCAGGATCCCAGCCTGACCGGCATCACTGTTAGCATCAACGGCGCCGATCAGCGTAGCGATCAGGCACTGGCGAAAGTTAACCGCGACGGACAGCTGGTTACCCTGACCCCTTCACGCGATCTGCGCTTCCTGCTGCAGGAAACGCTGGAGAAGCAGATGGGTGCTCGTGGTTACATGATCGGTCCTAATGGCGCCGTTGACCTGCAGATCATCGTGAATAACCTGTATGCCGACGTTACCGAAGGTAATGTGCGCTACAGCATCACCACGAAAGCCGATATTTCGATTGTTGCCACCGCGAAAAACGGCAACAAGCAAGTGAAGAACTACCGCCAGACCTACAGTGTTGAAGGCGCCTTCTCAGCCACCAACGCTAAAATCACTAACGCGGTTAACTCCACGCTGAGCGACGTGATTTCTGATATGGCTCAGGACACCAGCATCCACGAGTTTATCAAGCAAAACGCCCGTTAATTGGCCAGTGCCCGTCGGGATCCCGGCGGGCTTTGTTTTAAGGTTCGTATGCCCAGCCATTACCTCCAGATTTTTACCCAACGAAATGCCGCCCTTCTTCTGCTCCTTGGCTTTGCCTCCGGTCTGCCGCTCGCGCTGACATCGGGAACGCTGCAAGCGTGGATGGCCGTCGAAAACGTCGATATCAAAACGATAGGCTTCTTCTCTCTGGTCGGGCAGGCCTACGTGTTCAAATTCCTCTGGTCTCCGTTGATGGACCGCTACACGCCGCCGTTTTTAGGCCGTCGTCGTGGCTGGTTACTGGTGACGCAGATCCTGTTGATTGTCGGGATTGCCCTGATGGGATTTATGGATCCCTCACGCAATCTGACCCTGCTGGCGGCGCTCGCGGTGTTGGTTGCCTTCTGTTCCGCCTCGCAGGATATTGTCTTTGATGCCTGGAAGACCGATGTGCTGCCCGCCGAAGAACGCGGTAGCGGTGCGGCGATCAGCGTCCTTGGTTATCGTCTGGCGATGTTGGTGTCAGGCGGACTGGCGCTATGGCTTGCAGACCGATATCTCGGATGGCAGGCGATCTGGTGGCTGATGGCGGCGATGATGGTGCCTGGGGTAATCGCCACGCTGTTAGCGAAAGAGCCCAGCGATCCCGTTGCCCGCCCCCACAGCCTTGAAGAGGCGGTCATTGCCCCGCTGCGCGACTTCTTCAACCGCAACAATGCCTGGCTGATCCTCTCTCTTATTGTCCTTTATAAGCTGGGTGATGCGTTTGCTGCCAGCCTGACCACCATTTTCCTGATCCGTGGCGTTGGCTTTGATGCCGGCGACGTGGGGCTGGTGAATAAAACCCTTGGGTTGATCGCCACGATAATTGGCGCGCTTTACGGCGGCGTACTGATGCAGCGCCTGAGCCTGTTCCGGGCGCTGATGCTGTTTGGCATCCTGCAGGCGGTATCAAACCTGGCGTACTGGATTCTGGCCGTCACCGACAAACATCTTTACAGCATGGCAGCGGCCGTGTTTGTCGAGAATCTGTGTGGCGGTATGGGCACCGCCGCCTTTGTGGCGCTGCTGATGACGTTGTGTAATAAGTCTTTCTCCGCCACGCAATTTGCCCTGCTCTCCGCGTTGTCCGCCGTTGGCCGGGTGTATGTTGGCCCGGTGGCAGGATGGTTTGTTGAGAGCTGGGGCTGGCCGACGTTTTATGCCTTCTCAGTGGTGGCAGCTCTGCCCGGTTTGCTATTGCTGGCCGGATGCCGAACCACGCTGGAACATGCGCAAACCCATCAGTCATTTTTACCGCGAACCCGCTTCGCTTCCGGATATAAATGGGCATTACGCGCCTTGAAGTTGGGTTCAGCGTTGGTAGTGGCAGGACTGATTTTGCTGGCATTACGCGCAACAAACCTGCTGGATGCGGGCTCAATCATTAGCGTTCTGTTTGAATCAGGGGCCATTCTGGCGCTGTTGGGCATTGTCACCGGCAGTTTGTTAGACTTCGTCGCTCAGCGCCCGGCTACACAGCAAAAGTAAAGTTATGTTGGCTCAGGCAAAAAAATAACGCTTCGGGCCGGCACAAACATTTAACAATAGCGCCCTTTTTAGCGGGCGAAAAAACGGCGGCACCGTTCGAAAAACCGCCTTTTTTTAACAATTAGTGCATTGTCACATTTTCCCGCCTTCCGTTATTTCCTAAAAGGTTTTCACCTTTACATTTCTCTGCCACAGACTATTAAAACCCGGTACGTTATTATTATTGTATAAACTAAATCACACAAATGATGCGGGTATGTTAAATAATTGAGTGGCAATTTCGCTGTTTATAGCAGAGACCTGTTAAAAAACGCGGTTATCATTGGTTTTTGTTATATTAGAGGCAAACCCTTGCTGGCATTCATATTTTGTCACCTTCGGCAACATCTGTGACTGTGTTTGCAAAAGGTGTCAACACGGCGCTGACACAAGATGTTGCTGGTTTACAGTACTGAAACGTTCCCGTAAAATGCCGCCACACTTAAACGACAATAGAGCCCTTGTCATTGAGGTCGTTAAATGAGACTCAGGAAATACAATAAAAGTTTGGGGATTTTGTCATTAATTGCAGGCACTTTATTGTTAAGTGGCTGTGATAGTGCATTGTTAAATCCCAAAGGACAGGTTGCACTGGAGCAACGTTCGCTGATACTGACAGCCTTCGGCTTGATGATGATCGTCGTTATTCCCGCAGTCTTGATGGCAGTGGTGTTCGCCTGGAAATATCGGGCATCCAATACCAATGCAAAATACAGCCCTAACTGGTCACACTCTAATAAAGTGGAAGCCGTGGTGTGGACTGTTCCCATTTTGATCATTATCTTCCTTGCGATCCTGACGTGGAAATCTACCCACGCGCTTGATCCAAGCAAGCCTTTGGTTTCCGATGTGAAGCCGATTGAGATTGATGTGGTTGCATTGGACTGGAAATGGCTGTTCATTTACCCGGAGCAGGGTATTGCAACAGTTAACCAAATCGCATTCCCTGCGAATACGCCGGTCAGCTTCAAGATCACGTCTAACTCCGTTATGAACTCCTTCTTTATTCCTACCCTCGGTAGCCAGATTTACGCTATGGCGGGCATGCAGACTAAACTGCATCTGATTGCGAATGAACCAGGCACGTTTGACGGTATCTCCTCCAACTTCAGTGGTCGCGGCTTCTCTGGTATGAAGTTCAAAGCGATTGCCACTCCTGATAATGCGTCATTCGATCAGTGGGTAGCAAAAGTGAAAGACTCATCCAATACGCTGACAACCATGGATGACTTCGAGAAACTGGCAGCGCCAAGCGAAAACCATCCGGTTGAGTTCTTCTCTACCGCAAATCCTGAATTGTTCAAGCAAGTGATTGGCAAATTCAAGATGAGCCACGGGAAAATGGACATGTCAGGACACGAAGGCATGGACATGAACGAAGCCCCTAAAGCGGGAGCCGAGGAATAATACGATGTTGGGAAAATTAACCCTTGATGCAGTACCGTATCACGAACCGATTATCGTGATTACGGTCGCCGCCATCATTCTTGGTGGTCTGGCAGTCGCTGGAGCAATCACTTATTTCGGTAAGTGGCAATACCTGTGGTCTGAGTGGCTGACGTCTGTCGACCATAAAAAACTCGGTATCATGTATATCATCGTGGCCTTCGTCATGCTGCTGCGCGGTTTTGCCGATGCGGTGATGATGCGTAGCCAGCAGGTACTGGCTTCGGCCGGCGAGGCAGGATTCTTACCGCCTCATCACTACGACCAGATCTTCACCGCTCACGGCGTGATCATGATCTTCTTCGTAGCGATGCCATTTGTTATCGGTCTGATGAACATTGCTGTTCCTCTGCAGATCGGGGCGCGCGATGTGGCCTTCCCGTTCCTGAACAACCTGAGCTTCTGGTTCACGGCTGTCGGTGTGGTGCTGGTTAACCTGTCACTGGGTGTGGGCGAATTTGCTCAGACCGGCTGGCTGGCTTATCCACCGCTTTCCGGCGCTGAGTACAGTCCGGGGGTCGGTGTTGACTACTGGATATGGAGTCTTCAGCTGTCGGGGATCGGTACGACATTAACAGGTATTAACTTCTTCGTTACTATCCTGAAAATGCGTGCACCTGGCATGACCATGTTCAAGATGCCTGTCTTCACCTGGGCGTCGCTGTGTACTAACGTTCTGATTATCGCTTCCTTCCCGGTTCTGACCGTGACGCTGGCGTTGCTGACCCTGGATCGTTATCTGGGCTTCCATTTCTTCACCAATGAAATGGGCGGCAACATGATGATGTACGTAAACCTGATTTGGGTTTGGGGACATCCGGAAGTGTATATTCTGGTTCTGCCGGTCTTCGGTGTGTTCTCCGAAGTGGTAGCAACCTTCTCTAAAAAGCGCCTGTTTGGTTACACCTCACTGGTTTGGGCAACGATTGTAATTACCATCCTGTCCTTCATCGTGTGGCTGCACCACTTCTTCACCATGGGCGCGGGCGCGAACGTTAACGCCTTCTTCGGTATTATGACGATGATTATCGCCATTCCTACCGGCGTTAAAATCTTCAACTGGCTGTTCACCATGTACCAGGGCCGCATTCAGATGCACTCTGCGATGTTGTGGACCGTAGGCTTCCTGGTCACCTTCTCTGTCGGTGGTATGACCGGTGTTCTGCTGGCGTTGCCAGGTGCTGACTTCGTGCTGCACAACAGTCTGTTCCTGATTGCTCACTTCCATAACGTGATTATCGGTGGTGTGGTATTCGGTTGCTTCGCAGGTGTGACTTACTGGTTCCCTAAAGCGTTCGGCTTCTGCCTGAACGAAAAATGGGGCATCCGCGCCTTCTGGTTCTGGATCATTGGTTTCTTCGTTGCCTTTATGCCGCTGTACGTATTGGGCTTCATGGGGATGACCCGTCGCCTGAGCCAGGATATCGATCCACAGTTCCACCCACTGCTTGTTGTAGCAGCGTTTGGTGCTGCGCTGATCGCGTGTGGTGTGCTGTGCCAAATCACTCAGTTCTGGGTCTCGGTACGTGACCGTGAGCAGCTGCGTGATGTGACCGGCGATCCATGGGGCGGCCGTACGCTGGAGTGGGCAACCTCTTCACCACCACCGTTCTACAACTTTGCTGAAGTGCCTGTTATCCACGAGCGCGATGCGTTCTGGGAAATGAAGGAAAAAGGCGAAGCGTACAAACAGCCTGCGCACTACGAAGAGATCCACATGCCGAAGAACAGCGGCGCTGGTGTGGTGATCGGTGCATTCAGCCTGGTGTTTGGTTTCGCAGCTATCTGGCACATCTGGTGGCTGGTAGGTCTGTCGTTCCTCGGTATGATCTTAACCTGGATCATCAAGAGCTTTGACGAAGACGTTGATTATTACGTTCCCGTTGCCGAGATCGAAAAAATCGAGAATCAGCACTTTGACGAAATTAGCAAAGCAGGTCTGAAAAATGTCGACTGAAACTCTGACTAAGCACCACGACGCCCATGCGGAGCATGGGCATCACGATGCAGGAGCCAATAAAGTCTTTGGCTTCTGGATCTACCTGATGAGCGACTGCATCATCTTTGCCACCCTGTTTGCAACCTTCGGTGTGATGGTTAACAGCACCGCGGGTGGCCCGGCTGGTAAAGATATTTTCGAACTGCCGTTCGTTCTCGGTGAAACCGCCCTGCTTCTGTTGAGCTCCATTACCTATGGTTTTGCAGTTATCAGCATGAACAAAGGCAGCAAAGGCTCAGTGATTAGCTGGCTGATGCTGACTTTCCTGTTCGGTGCCGGTTTCATCGCGATGGAAATCTATGAATTCCATCACCTGATTATGGAAGGGTTTGGTCCGCAGCGCAGTGGCTTCCTGTCAGCGTTCTTCACGCTGGTTGGGACGCACGGTCTGCACGTAACCTCTGGCCTGATCTGGATGGCGGTACTGATGTACCAAGTCTCCAAACGTGGTCTGACGCCGACTAACCGTACCCGTATCCTGTGTCTGAGCCTGTTCTGGCACTTCCTGGATGTGGTATGGATTTGTGTATTCACCATTGTCTACCTGATGGGAGCCATGTAATGAGTCATTCTACGAACGAACATGGTGCCTCACACGGTAGCGTGAAGTCTTATATGATCGGCTTTATTCTGTCGATCATTCTGACGGCAATCCCTTTCTGGATGGTGATGGACGGCGGCGCTTCAAAAGCGACCATCCTGGGTGTGGTGATTGTGTGTGCGATTGTCCAGGTGCTGGTGCATCTGGTCTACTTCCTGCACTTAAACACTTCCTCTGAAGAAAGATGGAACCTGGTGGCAATTGTGTTCTCTGCAATTATCATCTTGATAGTAGTTGTTGGCTCGCTGTGGATCATGTGGAACCTCAACTACAACATGATGGCCAACTAACCGAGTTACCCGTGATGATTAAGCAATACCTGCAAGTAACGAAACCAGGAATTATTTTCGGAAATTTAATTTCTGTGATTGGGGGGTTCCTGCTGGCCTCGAAAGGCAGCATCGACTATCCCCTGTTTCTCTCCACCTTAGTCGGCGTTTCGCTGGTGGTCGCATCAGGTTGTGTTTATAACAACTTTATCGACCGTGACATCGACGTAAAAATGGAGAGGACCAGAAATCGAGTGCTGGTTAAAGGCCTCATTTCTCCGACAGTCTCTCTGGTTTATGCAACCGTTCTGGGTATTGCTGGATTCGCGTTGTTGTATTTCGGAGCAAACCCGCTGGCCATGTGGCTGGCGGTGATGGGCTTTGTGGTTTATGTCGGCGTTTACAGCCTGTACATGAAGCGCAATTCTGTGTACGGCACGTTGATTGGTAGTCTTTCTGGCGCTGCGCCGCCGGTAATTGGCTACTGTGCCGTCACCAGCCATTTCGATGCGGGTGCCTTGATCCTGCTGGCTATCTTTAGCCTGTGGCAGATGCCGCATTCTTATGCGATTGCGATCTTCCGCTTTAAAGATTACCAGGCAGCGAATATCCCGGTTCTGCCGGTGGTAAAAGGCATCTCCGTGGCAAAAAACCATATTACGATGTACATCATCGCCTTTATGGTTGCCACCCTGATGCTGACGCTGGGCGGTTATGCCGGCTACAAATATCTGGTGGTTGCTGCGGCAGTCAGCGTGTGGTGGTTGGGGATGGCGCTTTCAGGTTACAAAACGCAGAACGATCGCGTTTGGGCCCGTAAGCTGTTTGTCTTCTCTATCGTCGCCATTACCGCACTGAGCGTTATGATGTCGGTCGATTTCATGGCTCCGGCCTCGAAAGACCTGCTGACGATGGTCAGGTAACACAGACCTCATCATAAAGGGCGCGATTATCGCGCCCTTTCTTTTTGTTACCACTTCGCGACAAGTATTATTTTACCCACCCTCCCCCGCCGCCTAAAATACGTCGACCAGATAAACTGAGGTAGTAATGAACGATAATAAAATGACTCCAGTCGAGTTGCGTGCGACATGGGGTTTGGGGACGGTATTTTCCCTGCGTATGTTGGGAATGTTTATGGTCTTGCCCGTCCTGACCACTTACGGCATGGCATTGCAGGGAGCAAGTGAAGCACTGATTGGACTCGCCATTGGCATCTACGGTTTAGCGCAAGCCGTTTTCCAAATCCCCTTCGGATTATTGTCGGACCGTATTGGCCGCAAACCGTTAATCGTCGGTGGACTCCTGATTTTCGTTCTCGGCAGCGTCATTGCCGCGAGCACCACTTCCATCTGGGGCGTGATCCTGGGCCGTGCGTTGCAGGGTTCCGGTGCGATTGCCGCCGCGGTGATGGCGTTGCTTTCCGATTTAACCCGTGAACAGAACCGTACCAAAGCGATGGCCTTTATTGGTATCAGCTTCGGCGTGACCTTTGCCATTGCGATGGTGCTGGGCCCGATCATTACCCATGCTCTTGGCCTGCATGCGCTGTTCTGGATGATCGCCTGTCTGGCGACCTTAGGCATTGTGATCACCCTGTGGGTGGTGCCGTCGACGCCGAACCATATTCTGAATCGCGAATCGGGCATGGTGAAAGGCACCTTCAAAGCCGTGCTGACCAATCCGCGCCTGGTGAAGCTGAACTTTGGCATCCTGTGCCTGCATATTCTGCTGATGTCGAGCTTCGTCGCCCTACCGGGTGAGTTTGAGCGCGCAGGTTTCCCTGCGGAGCAGCACTGGAAAGTCTATCTGGTCACCATGCTGGTCGCCTTCTGCGGCGTGATCCCGTTTATCATTTACGCGGAAGTGAAGCGTCGCATGAAGCGGGTATTTGTCAGCTGTGTTGCTCTGATGCTGATTGCAGAGATCGTGCTGTGGGGTGCGGGAAGTAATTTCTGGACGCTGGTGGTCGGTGTGCAGCTGTTCTTTATTGGCTTTAACCTGATGGAAGCCATTTTACCGTCGCTGATCAGTAAAGAGTCACCGCCGGGTTATAAAGGCACCGCAATGGGCCTCTATTCCACCAGCCAGTTTTTAGGCGTGGCCATTGGCGGCAGCATGGGCGGTTGGGTATTCGGTCATTTTGATGCGCAATCGGTGTTCGTGGTCGGCAGCCTGGTGGCGGCGATCTGGCTACTGGTGAGCTGTACAATGAAGGAACCGCCGTATGTCAGCAGCTTACGCATCATGTTGGATGACAGTACCTTAGACAAGAGCGTGCTGGAGCAGCGTCTTAAAGCGCAACCGGGCGTGGCCGCGGTGTTTATCGTGCCGGAAGAGAAAAGTGCTTACGTGAAGATCGACAGCAAGGTGACCAACCGCGCAGAGATCGAAAAGCTGGTCGCCGAAGCGGCCTGATCGATGCAGATAACCAGCCAGCGCGGCCCTGAAAAGCCCCGCTGTCTGGGATCGCTTAGTCGCGGAAGTTTTTAAACTGGAAAGGCTGTCCCAAATCACCACCACGCACCAGCGCCATTGCGCCCTGCAGGTCATCACGAGATTTCCCCGTCACGCGTAATTCTTCACCCTGAATCTGCGTCTGCACTTTGATTTTGCTGTCTTTGATCAGCTTAACCAGCTTTTTCGCCACATCCGCAGGAATGCCTTTTTTCATTTTGGCTTCCACGCTCCAGGTTTTACCGCTGTGCTCAATCTCTTCCGGGATCTCCAGCGCCGCGCCTTCAATGCCACGCTTCAGCAGCCTTTCGCGCAGAATATCAATCAGCTGTTTAACCTGAAAGTCAGACTCGCTTAACACCTTGATAGACTCGTTTTTCTCAATCAGCTCATAGCTGGCGGTCACGTTACGAAAATCGAAACGGCTTGAGATTTCGCGGTTGGCATTTTCCACCGCATTTCGGACTTCCTGCATGTCAATTTCTGAAACGATATCGAAAGATGGCATGATGTATTCTCCTGATCCTAAAGTGACATGCATAATACCGACTTAGCGCCGTTAAAAAAACCATCGGCGTTGAAAGCTATAATAAGGATAACAAACCTGCGCGGCGCCATGATGGGCTGACAGCAAGGTGGTACTAACGCAACCCGCACGCGGGGAGGACGTATGAAGATTACCGTACTGGGATGCGGTGCATTAGGGCAAATCTGGTTAGCTGCCCTCGACGCTCAGGGACATGATGTACAGGGCTGGCTGCGGGTGCCGCAGCCCTACTGCTCCGTCAACGTCATCGATCTGAATGGCACGACGATCAATAAGACATGCATAGCCAACGATCCAAAGTTCCTCGCGGAAAGCGACCTGCTGCTCGTCACCCTCAAAGCCTGGCAGGTTTCCGAGGCGGTGAAGAATTTGCAGTTTATCCTGCGCGATGACTGCCCGATCCTGCTGCTGCATAACGGCATGGGGACGCTGGATGAACTGAAAGCCCTGCATCAGCCGCTACTGCGAGGTATCACCACGCATGCGGCGAAACGCGACGGTACGGTGATCGTCCACGTGGCGGCCGGCATCACCCACATCGGCCCAACCTCTGCCGATGCGGCGGCACTCAGCGATCTGGCAGAGGTGTTGCAGCAGGCGCTGCCGGATGTGGCCTGGCACAATAATGTGGCCTCCGCCGCATGGCAAAAACTCGCTGTTAATTGCGTGATTAACCCGCTGACCGTGCAGTACGACTGCACCAATGGTGAACTGCTTAATCATCTGGATGAAGTCTCGGCGCTGTGCAATGAAGTGGCGATGGTGATGGAACGCGAAGGCCAGCATACCTCGCGTGAAGGGCTGCTCGACTATGTGCTGGACGTGATCAACTCCACCGCCGCCAATACCTCTTCCATGCTGCAGGACATCCGCGCCGAACGTCGCACAGAAATAGATTACATTACCGGCTACGTCATCCGACGAGCGCGGGCACAAGGCCTGGCAACACCTGAAAATAGCCGACTTTATGAATTGATTAAGCGAAAGGAACAAGATTATGAGCGAGAACGCATCGGTACTGGTTTGCCTGGCACCTGGCAGTGAAGAAACGGAAGCGGTCACCACTATCGACCTGCTGGTGCGCGCCGGGCTGAACGTGACCACTGCCAGCGTGACGGATGACGGCAGCAGAGAAATCCGCTGCTCGCGCGGCGTCAGGCTGATTGCCGATGCGCCGCTGGTGGAGGTGGCAGATAATGATTTTGCCGCCATCGTGCTGCCCGGCGGCCTGAAAGGTGCTGAAGCCTTCCGCGACAGCCCGCTACTGGTTGAAACGGTGCGCCAGTTCCATCTCTCAGGCCGTATTGTTGCCGCGATTTGTGCCGCCGCCGGCACGGTGCTGATCCCCCATAACCTGTTCCCGATCGGCAATATGACCGGTTTTCCGGGTCTGAGAGAGACCATTCCGGATGAGAAGTGGATGGATAAACGGGTGGTGTGGGATCCGCGCGTCAATCTCCTGACCAGCCAGGCACCGGGCACCTCTATCGACTTCGCGCTGAAGTTAATCGACCTGATTTTGGGCCGGGATAAAGCCCATGAAGTGGCGAAACAGCTGGTGGTCGCTGCCGGAATTTATGATTACCGCGAGTGGATTGAATAGGATCGACGCAAAGAAATAGCGTGAGGTGCCGGCAGGCGGGGAAAGTGCCTGCTGGCAAGGGTGGAGCTGACGGGATAAGTCAGCTCCACTGCCCACTACGGACGATAGACCTTCACATTTTTGAAGCCCTGCTCGTGCAGGTAAAGGGCCTGCAGACGGCTCATTACGCCGCGATCGCAGTAAAGCAGCCAGGTTTTGCTTTGGTCCAGATTGCCGAACTGGGTACTGAGCTTATAAAACGGCAGGCCTTTCACTTCCACCCCTTCCAGCTCCAGCGGACGATCGTCCTGCTCATCGGCAGAACGGATATCCAGCACCATATCTTCCGGGCCGAATGACACCACCGTTTCGACTTCAACCACTTCCTGCTCGGTATCTTCCGCAATACGACGGATATCGACGTTGGTGGCTTCTGCGACCATCCGATCGAGAATAGCAAAATCGAAGTTCTGCTCTTCCGCTTCGATCTTCGCCTTGACCGCTTTGACGGTTGGGCTTTTGGAAATCACACCGCAGTATTCCGGCATGGTACGGGCAAAATCTTCCGTACCGATATGACGCGCCAGATTAATGATGTGCTCTTTATCATGGGAAATCAGCGGGCGCAGGATCAGCGTGTCGCTGGCGTTATCAATTAAGCGCAGGTTGGTCAGCGTCTGGCTGGACACCTGGCCAAGCGCTTCACCGGTTACCAGCGCCTGCACGTCATAACGCTCGGCGATTTGAGATGCGGCACGCACCATCATGCGCTTCAGCACTACGCCCATCTGACCGTCTTCCACTTTCTCGAGGATCTCACCGACCACCGGCTCGAAGTTGATCGCCACAAAACGCACCTTGTGCGAGCGACCAAAACGGTTCCACAGATAATGCGCCACCTGACGAACGCCGATTTCGTGCGCTGCGCCGCCAAGGTTGAAGAAGCAGTAATGCACGCGGCAACCGCGACGCATCAGCATATAGCTGGATACGCCGGAGTCGAAGCCGCCGGAAATCAGCGACAGGACATCTTCCTGAGTGCCGATCGGGAAGCCACCGATGCCTTCATGACGGCCGGTCACTAACAGCATACGATCGTCTTCAATTTCCAGATTCACCGTCACCTGCGGGTGATTCAGTTTCACCTGGGCGCTGGCCACGTGCTGATTGAGCCCGCCGCCAACGTAACGCTCCACATCCTGCGAGCTGAAATCATGCTTGCCCCGGCGCTTCACGCGGACAGCAAAGGTTTTCCCTTCAATACGATCGCGGTTCAGCTCCAGCGTCTGCTCAAAGATGTCGTGCATATCGGTATAAGCACGATCTTCCACGTCGAGGATATGGTGAATGCCGGGGATGCGCTGCAGCCCTTCAACCAGTACGGAACGCTTGCTATCGTCCTTTGAACGCACTTCGATATGGTCCCAGTGACGGACCACGGCCAGCGTTTCATCGCTGTCCTTCAGCACGTTACGGATATTCGTCGTCAGGATTTTAATAAAACGCAGGCGAACGGTCTGACTTTTGATGGTGATTTCGGGGAATAACTTAATGATAAACTTCATGGCGGCATGGGTTCGTTAAGCAATTAAGTGCTGAAATGGGACGCACTTAGCTGGTAAAATGAGGGTATTGCAAAGCAGCTTGTAGCCCTTTACATTCAATACTCGAGTGTATCACACCTGTCCGCTCACTGCTTCTTCATCCGTTAGCAGCATCATTATTTTGCTAATCATTTCGAGTCGGCTACCATGGGCGGCTTCACGCTAAAAAAACGACTGAGCAGAACGCCATTATGCCTAAAAAAGCCGAACAGCCAGCCAGCTTCGAAACCTCTCTGCAGCAGCTGGAGCAGATTGTATCCCGTCTTGAAAGCGGTGACCTGCCGCTGGAAGAAGCGCTGAATGAATTTGAACGCGGCGTGCAGCTCGCACGTGCGGGCCAGCAAAAACTGCAGGCCGCTGAACAGCGCGTGCAGATCCTGTTGAGCGACGATAAAGACGCTGACCTGCAGCCCTTCACGCCGGAAAATGAGTAATGGATTTTAGCGATTTACTGACCGCGCACCACACGCGTGTGAATCAGGCTTTACAGCGTTTTATCGCGCCACTGCCGTTTCAGAATTCCCCGCTGGTTAATGCCATGGAATATGGGGCATTATTGGGGGGTAAACGTTTACGTCCTTTTCTGGTGTACGCCACCGGAGAAATGCTCGGCGCGGACGATGCCGCGCTGGATGCGCCCGCGGCAGCCGTTGAATGCATTCATGCCTATTCATTGATCCATGACGATCTGCCGGCGATGGATGATGACAGCTTGCGCCGTGGCCAACCGACCTGCCACATTAAGTTTGGCGAGGATACGGCGATCCTGGCCGGCGATGCTCTGCAAACGCTGGCCTTTTCAATTCTGGCCGATACACCGATGCCAGGCGTGAGCGCAGAATACCGCGTGGCGATGCTTTCAGAACTGGCTCAGGCCAGTGGCGTGGCAGGGATGTGCGGCGGACAGGCGCTGGATCTGGCTGCCGAAGGCCAGCAGGTTGATCTGGCCGCACTGGAGCAAATTCACCGCCATAAAACCGGGGCGTTAATTCGCTCCGCCGTTCGTCTGGGCGCTTTAGCCGCCGGAGAACGTGGGCGCGCTGCCCTGCCCGCACTCGATCGTTATGCCAATGCGATTGGTCTGGCGTTCCAGGTGCAGGACGACATTTTAGATGTGGTGGGTGATACCGCCATTATCGGCAAACGGCAGGGAGCCGATCAGCATTTAGGCAAAAGTACCTACCCGGCCCTGATGGGACTCGACGGCGCACGGGCCAAAGCGTGGGACCTCTATCAGGAGTCACTCAGCGCATTAGAAACACTTGCCGCGCACTCTTTTACTACAACGTCATTACAAGCGCTGGCAAGTTACATAATTGAACGCAATAAATAACTTCCACAATGAGTCTCTGATGAGTTTTGATACTGCAAAATATCCGACGCTGGCGTTGGCCAGCACGGTACAAGAATTACGATCGCTCCCCAAAGAGAGCCTGCCAAGACTTTGTGATGAGCTACGTCAGTATTTACTCGACAGCGTAAGCCGCTCCAGCGGCCACTTTGCCTCTGGTCTTGGCGTGGTGGAACTGACCGTCGCGCTGCATTACGTTTACAACACGCCTTTTGATCATCTGGTGTGGGATGTCGGCCATCAGGCCTACCCGCATAAAATCCTCACCGGACGACGCGATCGTATTGGCACCATTCGCCAGAAAAATGGGCTGCACCCGTTCCCGTGGCGCGATGAAAGCGAGTTTGATGTGCTGAACGTTGGGCACTCCTCGACGTCGATCAGCGCCGGGTTGGGTATGGCTGTCGCGGCAGAGAAAGAAGGCAAAAACCGCCGCACGGCATGCGTGATTGGCGATGGTGCGCTGACGGCGGGGATGGCGTTTGAAGCCATGAACCATGCGGGCGACATCAAAACCGATATGCTGGTGGTGCTGAATGACAACGAAATGTCGATTTCAGAAAACGTCGGCGCGCTGAACAATCGTCTGGCGCAAATCCTGTCCGGCAAAACCTATTCACGCCTGCGTGAAGGGGGCAAAAAAGTGCTGGGCAGCCTGCCGCCAATCAAAGAGTTGGTGAAGCGTACGGAAGAGCACCTGAAAGGGATGGTCGTGCCGGGCACCCTGTTTGAAGAGCTGGGCTTTAACTACATCGGCCCGGTCGACGGTCACGACGTGCTGGCACTGGTGCAAACGCTGAAGAATATGCGCGAGCTGAAAGGCCCGCAGTTCCTGCATATCATGACTAAAAAGGGCAAAGGCTACGCCCCGGCAGAAAAGGATCCGATCTCCTGGCATGCGGTGCCTAAGTTCGATCCTGCCAGCGGCCTGCTGCCAAAAGCGGCTGAAGGGCTGCCAAGCTACTCTAAAGTCTTCGGGCAGTGGCTGAGCGAAACCGCCGCCGATGACAGCAAGCTGATGGCGGTCACGCCAGCCATGCGTGAAGGGTCTGGCATGGTCAGCTTCTCACGCGATTATCCTGGCCAGTATTTCGATGTGGCCATCGCTGAGCAGCACGCGGTGACCTTTGCTGCCGGTCTGGCGATCGGGGGTTATAAGCCGGTGGTGGCGATTTACTCCACCTTCCTGCAACGCGCCTACGATCAGCTGATCCATGACGTGGCGATCCAGAAGCTGCCGGTGCTGTTCGCCATCGACCGTGGCGGTATTGTCGGTGCTGACGGACAGACCCATCAGGGCGCATTTGATATCTCGTTCCTGCGCTGCATCCCGAATATGGTGATCATGACGCCAAGCGATGAAAACGAATGCCGTCAGATGCTGTACACCGGCTACCACTATTCGCAGGGGCCAAGCGCGGTACGTTATCCACGCGGCACCGGAACCGGCGCAGAACTGAAGCCGCTTGCCTCGCTGCAACTGGGTAAAGGCCTGGTCAAACGCGAAGGCGAGAAGCTGGCGATCCTCAATTTCGGCACCCTGTTGCCAGAAGCGGCAGCGGTTGCTGAAAAGCTGAATGCCACGCTGGTCGATATGCGATTTGTGAAACCACTGGATGACGCGCTGATTATTGAGCTGGCTGCCAGCCATGAAGCGCTGATTACGCTGGAGGAAGGCGCGATCAAAGGTGGCGCAGGCAGTGGTGTAATTGAACTGCTGATGGCCAGGCGCCTGCTGGTCCCGGTTCTGACCGTCGGGCTGCCTGATGAGTTTATCCCGCAGGGCACCCAGGATGAGATCCGCCATGACTATCTGCTTGATGCAGAAGGCATTGAGCAGCAAATCACCGACTGGCTCGCGCAGTAATTCCGCACAATGCTCCCCGTCCGGGGAGCTTTTCTCCTGCTATGCTTATTCAGTTCTTTACCGGCTTAACGCCGCCAACCGACTGGCAGGAGCTCGCATGAAAACCACCACACTGGGCACAACCGATCTGACGGTTTCCCGCCTTTGCCTGGGCTGTATGACCTTCGGTCAACCCGATCGAGGCCGCCACGCCTGGACACTTCCTGAAGAGAGCAGTCGCCCGCTGATCAAGCAAGCGCTGGAATCCGGCATCAACTTCTTCGATACCGCTAACAGCTATTCCGATGGCAGTAGTGAAGAGATTGTTGGCCGCGCGCTGAAAGATTTTGCCCGCCGCGACGAGGTCGTGGTCGCCACCAAAGTCTACTTCCCGATGAGCAACCTTTCGGGCGGTCTTTCTCGCGCGAATATCATGCAATCCATTGACGACAGCCTTGGCCGGCTGGGGATGGATCACGTCGACCTGCTGCAAATCCACCGCTGGGATTACAACACCCCGCTGGAGGAGACGCTGGAAGCCTTGCACGACGTGGTGAAATCGGGCAAGGCTCGCTACATCGGCGCATCCTCGATGTTCGCCTGGCAGTTCGCTAAAGCACTGTACACCGCAGATTTACATGGCTGGACACGCTTTGTCAGCATGCAGGACCAGTACAACCTGATCCAGCGTGAAGAAGAGCGGGAAATGCATCCGCTGTGTCAGGCCGAGAATATTGCCGTGGAGTCCGCTGGCGCGAGGCCGCCTGACGCGTCCATGGGGCGAAACCACCGCGCGTTCCGTCTCTGATGAGTTCGGCAGCACGCTGTATGACAAAACCGAAGAGAACGACGGCGCGATTGCCGCCCGGGTGGCCGCGATTGCGGAAGATAAGGGCATCAGCCGCGCGCAGGTCGCGCTGGCGTGGATGCTGGCTAAGCCGGCGGTCACTGCCCCGATCATCGGCGCATCAAGAACCGAACAGCTCGCCGACCTGGTACAGGCGGTTGACGTTGAGTTGACGCTGGAAGAGATTATCCAGCTTGAAAGTGCCTACCAGCCGCATAACGTGGTCGGCTTCGAGTAAAGAAAAAGGGCGACGGTTACGTCGCCCTTTCTTATCCTGCCGCTTCAGAACACGCGGTTCAGAACGTAAAATGCAGCCCGGCATAATAGAGAATGCCCGCGGAGAGAATGCCGGCGATGATATCGTCGACCATAATCCCCATGCCACCGTGCACGTTGCGATCGAACCACCGGATTGGCCACGGCTTCCACATATCCAGAATACGGAAGATCACAAACCCCGCCAGCACCCACTGCCAGCTGTTGACCGGGATCGCCATCAGCGTGATCCACATGCCGATAAACTCATCCCAGACAATGCTGCCGTGATCGTGAACGCCCATATCTTTCGCCGTACGGTGGCAAAGATAGACCCCGATACAGATACCGAACATCACCACCAGCGAGTAAATATCCTGCGGCAAAAAGGTCATCAGATACCAGAACGGGATCGAAGCCAGCGAGCCCATGGTGCCCGGGACATAGGGGCTGAGTCCGCTGCCAAAACCGGTGGCCAGCAGATGCCAGGGGTTGCTCATTTTCAGGCGGCTTTTCGCCACATCCTTATTCGCGGCCAAAATGGTCAAATCCTTTCAGGTCTTTTTCGACGGGCTTGCCGTCCTGTAACAGCACCAAGCCTTCGGATTGTGGGGCGATCTGACCCACACAGGTAAACGGCACGCCATAATGCCCCAGCGCCACGTCTAACGCGCCACGGTTAATCTCCGGCACGGTGAAGCACAGTTCGTAATCTTCGCCACCGCTTAACGCCCAGCGGATCGCCTGCTCTGGCTCGAAGTGCAGTTTCATCACTTCAGAAAGCGGCAAGGCTTCCAGATTCAGTCTGGCGCCGCAGTCGCTGGCTTTCAGGATATGACCCAGATCGGAAATCAGCCCATCGGACAGATCGATCGCCGAACTGGCCAGGTCGCGCAGCGCCTGTCCTTGCAAAATACGCGGCATCGGACGCAGATGGCGTTTGATCAGCATTTCATGCGCCACCGGATCGTTAATCTTCACGAGGTGTTGCAGCAGCGCTAAGCCTGCGGCACTGTCGCCCAGCGTGCCGGTGACGTAGATCCAGTCGCCGGGACGGGCACCTGAACGTTTCAGCGCCCTGCCCTGCGGCACCAGGCCATGAATGCCCAGCGTCAGGCTCAGCGGCCCACGCGTGGTGTCACCGCCAATCAGCTGCATATCGTAGTAGTCGAGCAGCTCAAACAGGCTGTCGCTGAAGTCCTTCAGCCAGGCTTCGTTGACGGATGGCAGGGTTAAGGCCAGCGTCAGCCAGGCCGGATCGGCGCCCATTGCAGCCAGATCGCTGAGGTTAACCGCCAGCGCTTTGTAGCCCAGATCGGCAGGATGGATATCACGCAGGAAGTGAACGCCTTCTACCAGCGTATCGGTGCTGATAGCGAGGGTCTGTTTTTCAGACAGCGTCAGTAATGCGCAGTCGTCGCCGATGCCCTTTTCCACATCGCGACGGGAGCTTGTCACACGATCGAAATAACGCGCGATAAGTTCGAATTCGCCACATGCCATACTATGCGTTCCGAGTTTGAAAAATGAAGAAGGCCGGTCAGACCGGCCTTGGAGGATTACTTCTTGTTGGGGCGGATGTAGGGAGCGGCTTTATCCAGCACGCCATTGACAAACTTATGGCTGTCTTCGGCGCCGAACACTTTCGCCAGCTCAATGCCCTCATTGATGGCCACCTTGTAGGGAACATCGGCACGCTTGCTCAGCTCAAACAGCGAGATACGCAGGATGGCTTTTTCTACCTGGCCCAGCTCTTCGAGCTGACGCGACAGGTACGGCTTCATCAGGCCATCCAGGTATGCGCTGTTGGTTGCAACGCCTACCAGCAACTCGCGGAAGTAGCTGATATCAACGTCTTTGACGTCTTGCTCCGCCAGAAACTGATATTCGACATCAGAGATGTCGTTTTTAGACAACTGCCAGGAGTAAAGCGCCTGGACAGCACATTCACGGGCGCGGCGACGAGCAGCAGGTTTCACGAAATTCCCCTTAAAATCAGGCTTTGATGGCTTTCAATACGTTAATCATTTCTAGTGCGGTCAGGGCAGCTTCTGCGCCTTTATTACCCGCTTTGGTTCCGGCACGTTCAATGGCCTGTTCGATGTTTTCAGTCGTCAGGACACCAAATGCGACCGGAATATCGCTGTTCATCGCGACGCTGGCCAGGCCAGAACTGGCTTCACCAGCGACATATTCGAAGTGGGCAGTCCCGCCACGAATAACGGTTCCGAGGGCGACAACAGCGTCGTACTTACCGGCTTTAGCCAGCGCACGTGCGGTCATTGGCATTTCATAGGCGCCTGGCACCCACACCACGGTGATATTTTCATCTTTCACCTGGCCGATGCGCTTTAACGCATCAAGGGCACCGCTCAGCAGGCTGTCGTTGATAAAGTTGTTGAAACGCGCAATGACGATGGCAACGCGCGCGTCAGGAGTAGCAACAGCAGCTTCAATAACGTTCATAATCTTCCTTTCAGGGTTCAGTTATGGCCCCGCAGGGGGGCGGATTCTATCATACTCTTCACCGCTCTGCTCCGCTTTTAAAAGCTAAGAGTCAGGCGTCAGCGTCAGGCGAATGTCGGGCCCAACCTGGCGACTATCGCTGAAGGTGAAGGCGGGAGCGTCAGCAAGATGTGCTATGCCCGGTAAATGGCACAGACCGCGTGCATTATCTCCCAGTAATTTCGGTGCCATATAGACAATCAACTCGTCCACGACGCCCGCGGTAAGCAGTGCGCCGGCCAGTTTTGCGCCGGCTTCCACCCAGACCGTATTGATCTGTCGGCGACCCAGCAGCATCATCAGCGACACTAAATCGGTATGGTCATTATGGCGCGGAACGAGGAACTGCTCCACGTTCTCCGGCCAGTTCAGGTTATCTGCCTGCTGGCGTGCCAGCCAGGTCTCACCGGACTGGGAAATCAAACGGTGCTCAGGCGTCACCTGATTTTGACTGTCAATCACCACCCGTACCGGCTGGCGCAGATCCGCTTCGGCATACGCGGCCTGGGTATCCGCGGCTAAATCCTGCCAGCGCACGGTTAACGACGGATTATCGGCCAATACGGTGGCGCTGGTGCTGAGGATAGCCGAACTCTGGGCGCGCAGGCGTTGAACGTCGCGGCGGGCTTCTGCTGAGGTGATCCACTGGCTTTCGCCATTGGCCATCGCCGTGCGGCCATCGAGAGAGGCGCCGAGCTTCAACTGCACCCATGGGAAACCGGTTCGCATCCGCTTCAGGAAGCCGCGATTAAGTGCTTCTGCTTCCTGCATCATCAGCCCATGGCTGACCTCAATGCCCGCCTGCTGCAGGCGATATAGCCCGCGACCGGCCACTTCCGGATTGGGATCCTGCATCGCTGCAATAACCCGGCTGACGCCCGCGGCAATCAGCGCATCACAGCAAGGTGGCGTCCGGCCGTGGTGGCTACAGGGTTCAAGGGTGACATAGGCCGTTGCCCCTTGCGCCTTATCGCCAGCCATCCGCAGCGCGTGGACTTCAGCATGCGGTTCACCGGCGCGAAAATGGTAGCCTTCGCCGACCATCACGCCATCGCGGACAATCACGCAGCCGACATTCGGATTGGGCGTGGTGGTAAACCGGCCACGGCGGGCGAGCTCAAGGGCGCGCGCCATCCAGATTTCATCGCTCATGGTTTAATCCTGTAAACGGGCAATCTCTTCGCCAAACTCGCGAATATCTTCGAAGCTGCGGTAGACGGAGGCAAAGCGGATATAGGCCACCTTATCCAGTTTTTTCAGCTCATCCATCACCAGATTGCCGATCATTTTGCTCGGCACTTCACGCTCGCCGGTGGAGCGCAGCTGGCTTTTGATATGACTGATGGCATTTTCCACATCGTCAGAGCTGACCGGACGCTTCTCCAGCGCTTTCATCAGGCCGCTGGCCAGCTTGTCTTCATTGAAGGGTTCGCGGACATCATTGCTTTTAACGACCCGAGGCATCACCAGTTCGGCCACCTCAAAGGTGGTAAAACGTTCATGGCACACCAGACACTGGCGACGACGGCGCACCGAAGTGCCTTCCCCAACCAAACGGGAGTCGATCACTTTGGTATCCACAGCAGAACAGAACGGGCAATGCATGATAATTCCTGATAATCCTGGAAATTGGCCCACAGTGTAGCGCGAAGTGGCTACTAACAAAATAACGTCATCGCCCTTTCCGTGCCTTTGGCGAATGTTGCCTCGCCGCTCAGAACCTGCGCGTGTCCTGACGTGGCTTAACGCTTTACCCGCTATAATAAGCAGGTTGTATAGCGTTATTTCTTCTCTAACCAAGGATAAACCGGAGGATATATGGGATTGTTTAACTTCGTAAAAGAAGCAGGTGAGAAATTGTGGGACTCCGTCACCGGAGGCGATGACCAGAACAAAAAGCTGCAGGAGCACATCACCAAGCTCAACCTGCCCGGCAGCGACAAGATTGACGTGAAGGTTGCCGACGGCAAAGCCAGCATCAGTGGCGATGCCATTTCACAGGAGTTGAAAGAGAAAGTGCTGATTGCTGTCGGTAACGTCGCCGGCATCACCGCAGTGGAAGACAACGTAAACGTGGAGCAACCCGCCACGGAAGCCCGTTTCTACACGGTGAAAAAAGGCGACACGCTGAGCGCCATTTCGAAAGAAGTCTATGGCGATGCTAATAAATACAATAAGATATTTGAAGCTAACAAGCCGATGCTGTCTGATGTGAATAAAATTTATCCCGGGCAGACATTGCGCATTCCAGAATAAATTGACGGCAAGGAGCTCTGAGCGGGTATGGCGAAAGACTTAAAGAAAAAACCTCTGCTGCTGGTCGCAGCATTGATGCTGGCGGGTTGTGCAGCACCCAAGCAGCAGCCAGAGCTGAACAAACTGCATAATCAGGTCGGTAAACTCAATATTGAAATGCAGCAGCTCACTCAACAGGCTGCCAGCCTTGAACAGCAAAACATGCTGAACAGTACCTTAAACCAGGGTGCCTGGTTGCTGCCCGCCACTAAAACGGCAGTGGCATTGAAGAGCCAGGCTGGCGAAGTCCGCCTTTCCCTCAGCCAGATTGAAGGTGATGCTAACGGCACCCGTGCCATTCTGCATATCCGCTCGGCAGCGGATAACACCATACCGGCCTTTACCGCGCAGGTTGAATGGGGCGAAATGGACCCCACTACCGGTAAACCGCTGCAGGTAGACAGCCAGAGTCAGTCACTGACGGTGAAAGACTCGCTGCTGGCGCGCAGTGAAGTTACCGTGCCCTTACGCCTGAGCAATATCACCCCTGAGCAGTTGGGCTATATCAGGGTTCACGATATCGTGTTGCAAGACCCGCCAAAACCGGCCACCGCGCCATAAAAAAAGGGCCGCTTTCGCGGCCCTTTCTCATCGTAACGTCACAGCTTACGGCATAATCGAAGGTTGATCGGCACCCTCTTTTTCTACTTTGGTCTGCAGCATGTGCTCACGCTTCATGCCGAGTTTCAGCGCCAGCGCTGAAGCCACGTAGATAGAGGAAACGGTCCCGATAGAAACCCCGATCAGCATCGTCAGCGAGAAGCCTTCCAGCAGCGCGCCGCCGAAGATAAACAGCATCAGCACCACCATCAGCGTGGTCGCCGAGGTCATGATGGTACGGCTTAACGTCTGCGTCAGCGAGACGTTAACGATATCGTAAGGCGTGCCGCGACGGATCTTGCGGAAGTTCTCACGAATACGGTCCGATACCACGATACTGTCGTTCAGCGAGTAACCGATAACCGACATCAGTGACGCCACGATGGTTAAATCAATCTCAATATGGAACAGAGAGAGGATACCCATGGTGATGATCACGTCATGCGCCAGTGCCAGCACCGCACCTAACGCCAGTCGCCACTCAAAGCGGAAACCGACGTAGATCAGGATGGCAATCAGCGCCACCAGCAGCGCCATGCCGCCAGCCTGCGCCAAATCGCTACCCACGCTTGGCCCAACAAATTCGATACGCTTAACCGTGGCGTTCTGCTCGCTGGCCTGGTTGATGATGCTCACCACCTTGTTACCCAGCTCCTGGCCCGCATTGCCCTCGTTAGGGGACATACGCACCAGCACGTCACGGCTGCTGCCGAAGTTCTGTACCTGAGGATCGACGAATCCTGACTTCTCCAGCGCACCGCGCAGGCTGTCAATATCCGCTGGTTTCTCCAGGGTGATTTCAATAACGGTTCCGCCGGTAAAATCCAGGCCCCAGTTAAACCCTTTCAGTCCCATGATCGCAAAGGACGCGATCAGCAGCAGAGCTGAAATGGTAAAGGCCACTTTATCCCAGCGCATAAAGTCATGAACTTTACGCCCGTAGTTCAGTTGTTCAACGGTATAGTCCTGTGCCACAACGCACTCCTCAGATAGACAGCTTGGTGATGCGTTTGCCGCCGTACAACAGGTTGACGAGGGCACGGGTACCGACAATGGCGGTAAACATCGAGGTCACGACGCCAATCGCGGTCGTAATTGCAAAGCCTTTGATTGACCCGGTGCCCACCGCATACAGAATAATTGCAGTGATCAGCGTGGTGACGTTGGCATCGACAATACTGGAGAACGCGCCTTTATAGCCTTCATGGATAGCTTGCTGAATGGAACGTCCATTCTTGATCTCTTCCTTGATACGCTCGTTAATCAGTACGTTCGCATCCACCGCAACCGCCAGCGTCAATACGATACCGGCAATACCCGGCATGGTCAGCGTTGCACCCGGCAGCAGCGACATGATGCCGACAATCAGCACCAGGTTAGCCACCAGCGCCGAGGTGGCAATCACACCGAACTTACGGTAGTAAACCACCATAAACACGATAGAGGCGATCAGGCCCCACAGACAGGCTTCCAGACCCTGAGTGATGTTCTGCGCACCCATGGTTGGACCAATGGTACGTTCTTCAACAATCTGGATTGGCGCAATCAACGCACCGGCACGCAGCAGCAGTGACAGCTGGCGGGCTTCGTTCGGGTTGCTGATGCCGGTAATACGGAAGCTGTTACCCAGCCGGGACTGGATGTTCGCAACGTTGATCACCTCTTCCTGCTTCGCCAGGATCGCACGGCCGTTGGCATCTTTCTTACCGCTGTCTTTGTATTCCACAAACAGCGTTGCCATCGGCTTACCGATATTATCCTTGGTGAAGTTGGACAT
This sequence comes from Erwinia billingiae Eb661, assembly GCF_000196615.1. Taxonomy (NCBI): domain Bacteria; kingdom Pseudomonadati; phylum Pseudomonadota; class Gammaproteobacteria; order Enterobacterales; family Erwiniaceae; genus Erwinia; species Erwinia billingiae. The sequence continues at coordinate 1,153,804 of NC_014306.1, read as the reverse complement.
GATGTTACCGCCTGCGCTGTCCAGCGAGATGTTCACCTGTGCCTGGTTGTACTCATCCTGGCTCGACGTGGAGTCAGTAATGTGGTCACCGGTCAGGATCACGCGCTTGTACAGGGTCACTGGCTGACCGTCACGGGTGTTTTTCACTTCTGAATCACCCGGTACACGGCCGTTAGCCGCAGCGGTTGGATCAACAGTGGTGTTCACCAGACGGAATTCCAGCGTGGCGGTCGCGCCCAGAATTTCTTTCGCACGGGCCGTGTCCTGGATACCAGGCAGCTCAACCACAATACGATCGGAACCCTGACGCTGAACCAGCGGTTCGGCTACGCCAAGCTGGTTAACACGGTTACGCAGGATATTGATGTTCTGCTGAACCGCATATTCACGGGCTTCACGCAGACGATCGTCAGTCATCACCGCTCGCAGGGTATTACCGCTGGTTCCGCTGATCACCAGGTCACGATGGCGGTCCGACAGATAGCTGACGGCAGCATCACGCGACGCGGCATCACGGAAACGAATTTCCAGACCGTAATTGTCGGTTTTGCGAACGTTGGTATAAGGAATGTTTTTGTCACGCAGATCGCTTCTGAGGTTATCGATGTTCTGCTCCTGGAGTTTACCCAGAGCGGTATCCATATCGACTTCCATCAGGAAGTGTACGCCGCCGCGCAGATCGAGACCGAGTTTCATCGGCTCTGCGGCCAGCAAGGTCAGCCAGGTTGGCGTTGCGGGAGCAAGGTTAAGCGCGACAACGAAGTCTTCACCCAACACTTTGGTAATGGCATCACGGGCACGCAGCTGCACGTCACCGTTTGCGAAACGCGCCAGAATTGCGCCATTTTCCAGTGCAATGGATTTGCTCTGGATATTATCTTGCTTCAAGGCATCTTGGATCTGAACCAGCGTCTGCTCACTGGCGGCGCTTCCGCGCGCACCAGTGATCTGAACGGCCGGATCCTCACCATACAGGTTGGGAAGTGCGTACAGCAGGCCGCCGAGTAACACGACGATCAGCATGATGTACTTCCACAAAGGATAACGGTTTAACACGGCAGTTCCCTTAGGGAAAACAAAAAATTAAAGCGCCTTCATCGTACCTTTCGGCAGAACGGCAGCCACGAAGTCACGTTTAACTACCACTTCAGTAGTTTCGTTCAGCGCGATAGCAACATAACCGGTGTCAGCCACTTTGGTGACGCGGCCAACCAGGCCACCGGTGGTCAGCACTTCATCACCTTTAGAGATGGAGTCCATCAGCTTCTTGTGCTCTTTACCGCGTTTTTGCTGCGGGCGCAGGATCATGAAGTAGAAAATCAGACCAAAAACCACCAGCATAATAACCAGTGAATAAGGACTTCCCTGAGACGGCGCGCCAGCTGCTGCCACTGCGTCAGAAATGAACAAGCTCATTAAATTTCCCTCATTGTTTAATTATCAAACGGATAGTGGCGGAGCCGTGTTACCCGTCCGGTCGTAGAATTCAGTCACAAAGTGCTCTAACTTACCGTCTTCAATCGCCTGACGTAAACCAGCCATTAAACGCTGGTAATAGCGCAGGTTGTGAATGGTGTTCAGACGCGCACCCAGTATTTCGTTACAACGATCAAGATGATGCAAGTAGGCACGGCTGTAATTGCGACAGGTGTAGCAATCACACTCCGCATCCAGCGTTGCGGTGTCATCTTTATACTTCGCATTACGGATTTTTACGATGCCGTCGGTCACAAAAAGGTGGCCGTTGCGCGCGTTGCGGGTAGGCATCACGCAGTCGAACATATCGATTCCGCGACGTACGCCTTCCACCAGATCCTGAGGTTTACCGACGCCCATCAGGTAACGGGGTTTGTCTTCCGGGATCTGCGGGCAGACATGCTCCAGAATACGGTGCATATCTTCTTTTGGCTCACCGACCGCCAGGCCGCCCACAGCGTAACCATCAAAGCCAATCTCTACCAGCCCTTTTACCGAGACATCTCGTAAATCTTCGTAAACCCCACCCTGGATTATGCCGAAAAGCGCATTTTTATTCTCAAGAGAATCAAAGCGATCGCGGCTACGCTGCGCCCAGCGCAGTGACATCTCCATCGAGCGCTTGGCGTAATCCCAGTCAGCAGGATAGGGGGTACATTCATCGAAGATCATCACGATGTCAGAACCGAGATCGTACTGGATCTCCATCGACTTTTCCGGGTCGAGGAAGATCGCATCGCCGTTGATCGGATTGCGGAAGTGCACGCCGGCTTCGGTGATTTTACGGATGTCGCCGAGGCTGAACACCTGGAAGCCGCCGGAATCGGTAAGGATCGGGCCTTTCCAGTTCATAAAGTCATGCAGATCGCCGTGCAGCTTCATCACTTCCTGGCCAGGACGCAGCCACAGGTGGAAGGTGTTGCCGAGGATGATCTGTGCACCGGTATCAATCACTTCTTCCGGCGTCATGCCTTTTACCGTGCCGTAAGTGCCCACGGGCATAAATGCCGGGGTTTCCACCACGCCGCGATCGAAGATCAGACGGCCACGGCGCGCGCGCCCGTCAGTTTTATCTAATTCGAACTTCACGTTGCCTCCACCAGAGATACAGTCTGATGTTAAGTGTTATCAGCCGCACAGGGTGCACGGCTGAGGATACTGCCGGTTGGGTGTTATTCGCCAACCTGCTCGGTAACAGCCTCGGGATTGCGGGTGATAAACATCGCATCGCCGTAGCTGAAGAATCGGTACTGCTCTGCCACCGCCTGCTGGTAGGCGTGCATCGTATTGCGGTAACCCGCAAACGCCGAGACCAGCATAATCAGCGTGGACTCCGGCAGGTGGAAATTGGTCACCAGCGCATCAATCACCTGATACTGGTAGCCGGGGAAAATAAAGATTTTGGTATCGTCGAAGAACGGCGCGATCAGCGCATCCTGAGCCGCCTGCGCGGCGCTTTCCAGCGAACGTACGGAAGTGGTGCCTACGGCCACCACGCGGTTGCCACGGGCTTTACAGGCCAGCACCGCATCCACCACATCCTGCGGCACTTCGGCATACTCCGCGTGCATAATGTGGTCTTCAATGCTGTCAACCCGCACGGGCTGGAAGGTCCCTGCCCCAACGTGAAGGGTGACAAAGGCCGTTTCGATGCCCTTTTCACGCAGCGCGTCGAGCATGGGCTGATCGAAATGCAGGCCGGCCGTTGGCGCAGCGACAGCACCTGGCCGCTGGCTGTAGACGGTCTGATACAGCTCACGGTCAGCGTCTTCATCAGGACGGTCAATATAAGGCGGCAGCGGCATATGCCCCACCGCATTGAGGATATCGAGCACCGCGCGCTCATCGTCAAACTGCAGTTCAAAAAGCGCATCGTGGCGGGCAACCATCGTCGCTTTGACGCTTTCATCATCGCCGAGCAGTAACTCTGCACCCGGCTTAGGCGCTTTCGACGCCCGCACATGGGCCAGCACGCGATGGTCATCGAGCATGCGCTCAACCAGCACTTCAATTTTGCCGCCGCTGACTTTACGACCAAACACGCGCGCAGGGATAACGCGGGTGTTGTTGAACACCAGCAGGTCGCCAGGGGTGAGCTTATCCAGCAAATCCGTAAAGATGCCATGAGACAACTCGCCGTCCGGCCCGTTAAGGGAAAGGAGACGACATCCGCTGCGCTGGGCCTGCGGATAATGGGCAATCAAAGATTCGGGCAACTCAAACGAAAAATCGGCAACGCGCATGGTCATTCACTGTTGGGAAATCAGGGCGCACATTCTAGCTGAAATCCCGCCATTTCTAAACAATCTAATGCCGCACGCGCCGGGAACACCTCCGGAGTCCTGCCAGAGCCGCATTCATCCAGCGTTCCTGCACCGGCTAACGCAACTACACCACCAGCGGATTAGGCGATATACTCCCCGGATGAACTTTCTTGCGCACCTCCACCTGGCCTCGCTGGCCGAAAGCTCCCTGTTGGGCAATCTGATGGCCGATTTTGTGCGGGGTAATCCGCATAACGACTGGCCGACGCCGGTTGCCGAGGGCATTTTGCATCATCGTCGCATTGATGTGATGACCGACGCGCTGCCCGAAGTGCGCGCTGCGCGTGACTTTTTCCGTGCCGAAACCCGTCGCGTTTCCCCCATCACCCTCGACGTGATCTGGGATCATTTTCTGTCACGAAACTGGGATAAAATCGTTCCGGAAATTTCCTTGCCAGCTTTTTTGGCTCAGGCAAAATCTGTGATCGCGCCCGAATTAGCCTCGACACCCGAGCGATTCCAGAATCTTAACCGTTATTTATGGTCCGATCGCTGGATGGAGAAGTACGCCGACGCCGATTACCTGCAGCCGGTACTGCGGGGCATGGCCAGTCGTCGCCCACGCCTGGCCGCGCTGGAAGATTCGTTCGACGACTTTATTGATAATTATCAAATATTTGAAGATTTTTTTTGGCAGTTTTATCCGCGTATGATGGATAAAGCCGTGCATAAAGCGCTGTAAAAGCCGGGTGAGACGTTTGCCGCTTGCCCTTTTGGCGAAAACGGTTATTGTATGAGGCTGCTTTAAGCATTTTAATTTTTTGATAGGTTTTACCTATCTGAACAATCAGCGTTTTACGCTGGCACCTGTCCCGACATCGCTCTTATACTGCAGGCGATTCGTCTCATTAACCCACCTCTCTCTACAGGAGTGAACATGGTCCTGGTAACTCGTCAAGCCCCAGATTTTACTGCCGCAGCTGTGCTGGGCAACGGTGAAATCGTTGAGAACTTCAACTTTAAAAAACACACCGCTGGTAAAGCCACCGTTGTGTTCTTTTGGCCAATGGATTTCACCTTCGTTTGTCCTTCTGAACTGATTGCTTTTGACAAGCGTTACGAAGAATTCCAGAAGCGCGGCGTTGAAGTTGTCGGCGTGTCTTTCGATTCTGAGTTTGTGCATAACGCATGGCGCAAAACCCCAATCGAAAAAGGCGGCATCGGCGAAGTGAAATACGCCATGGTTGCTGACATCAAACGTGAAGTGCAGAAAGCGTACGGTATCGAACACCCGGACGCTGGCGTTGCACTGCGCGGTTCATTCCTGATCGACAAAGCCGGTGTGGTTCGCCACCAGGTTGTTAACGATCTGCCACTGGGCCGTAACGTTGACGAAATGCTGCGCATGGTTGACGCGCTGCAGTTCCACGAAGAGCACGGCGAAGTGTGCCCGGCTCAGTGGGAAAAAGGAAAAGAAGGTATGGGCGCGTCTCCAGACGGCGTTGCTAAATACCTGTCTGCGAACGCAGCTAAGCTGTAATAGCGTCCGCTGTCGAAAAGGCTCGCTTCGGCGGGCCTTTTTCATTTCTGCGCCCCACCATTTTTTTCACTTAATTGTTAGTTCCCCTCTGCTTAGCCGAAATTAACACCGGTCGTTTTGAGATAATTCCCTCAGGAATATCTATATTTGTTTCTCCGTATTGGAAATCCCTGCGTATTGCCATAGCCTGATATGAAAATTAGTCCAATTATTCATCGCGGCTTGCTCCTCAGGTGGCCTGACAGACGTCAGTACCGCGTGTGGGGTAATCAGTGGTTATTTTCGTTTTTTTATTAACGGCAATACTGCGTATTTTTGGGATCTGTGACCATGAAGAGTGTGCATCTATTTTCCTATCGTAAAGACATTGACGGGCTGCGGGCCCTTGCGATCCTGCTGGTGGTTCTGTTCCACTCTGGCGTTGGCGCGTTATCGGGCGGATTTATTGGCGTTGACGTATTTTTTGTTATTTCTGGATTTTTAATTGGCAGCATTATCTCCAGAGAAATAAGCAATAATACCTTCACTTTTTATCAATTTTACGTTCGACGCATCCGCCGTATTGCCCCCGCCCTGTTCTTTATGTTGTTTTGCATCACCGCATTAAGTTACAGCATTTTGTCACCGCTGGAATTCCGCGATCTGGCAAAGTATGTCACCGCCGTATTGCTGTTTGTTCCCAACGTCATGCTGTTGAAAGGCATTGATTACTTTAATCCTGACGCTGACCTCAATCCGATGCTGATGACCTGGTCGCTGGGCATTGAAGAGCAATTTTATTTTGTGCTGCCGGCGTTGATGATTATTGCCCACCGGTTACGATTTTCATTGAAGGCGGTCATTGTTACCCTCAGTCTGGCCTCGCTGATCGCGGGCATTATCATCACCCCAATCAACGGCAATAGCGCGTTTTACCTGTTGCATACCCGGGCGTGGGAGCTTGGCGCAGGGGTGCTGTTGGCTCTGTGGCGCAACCAGCCGGTGACCGGCAGCAAAGGCGTGCCGTTGACGCTGGCGGGCCTGCTGTTAATCCTGCTGCCGGTATTTTTCCTCGATAAAGAGAGTGCTTTTCCCGGCTTCCTCGCGCTGATGCCGGTGGTCGGCGCGGTGCTGATTATTCTTACCCATAACCGCCTGCATCAAACTCTGCTGGAAAACCCGCTGATGGTATTTATCGGCAAGGTTTCTTACTCATGGTATTTGTGGCACTGGCCGTTACTGAGCCTGGCCCGTATCAGCGCGAACGATCCTTTAAGCGTGGTGCAGGGATTATCCATCAGCGCTGGCGCACTGCTGATTGCCACCTTTTCCTGGTACTTTGTCGAGAAGCCGTTCCGGCGTCCGGCTCAGCCGCAACAGCGTATTATAACGTCCTACGCCATATTATGCGTGGTCGGTATTCTGTCATTCGTTTCTATCTATATGACCGGCGGGCTGAAATATCGCGTTAACGATTTGGTGAACAACGGTGAGCTGTTTAAGGTCGAGGCGGAAACCAATCCCTGCCTGTTAACCTATGGTGCCAACCTGCCGTCAACCAACAGTCTGTGTATGCCGGCGATAGCGGTGCCGGCTGTGGCACTGGTGGGCGACAGCCATGCTGCGGCGCTGCGCTCGGCCGTCGCGCAATATGCCTTAAAAAATAAAAAGCCCTTATTCCAGATGACCAAATCCTCCTGTCCATTTTTGATTGGCAGCAGCCGCTATATGCTGGATCATCCTGAACAGGGCGACCAATGTACCGCCTTTAATAAAGAAGTGATGAAAACGTTACTCAGTGACAAGGTCGACGAAGTGGTGATTACCGCATTCTGGTCATCCGGCTTTTCATTAATTCCCGGCTATGGCTATCGCTCAATCGATGGAAAACAACAGGATAATTATCTGGCGCTCGATCAGGGCCTGGGTAATGCGGTAAAACTATTACGCGCGGCGAATAAGAAAGTGACAATAGTGGAAGATGTGCCGAGTCTGGATATCGATCCGCTGCGTTACAGCATTACCCAGAATATCCCGCTGCGGGCGAAAATTAACGCGTGGCTGAGCAACGGCTCTGGCGTAAATACGGCTGCCGACCGCACGCTGCGTTTTCATCTGACGGAAGATAAAGTCAATAAAATCCTCGGCGCCTATGCGCAGCCGGGGGTGAAAGTGCTCAATTTGAAAGAGAATTTATGCTCGCAAAAAGGCTGTCTGATTGCCAGTAAAGGCTTGCCGCTTTACTACGACACCCACCATCTTACCGATCTGGGCAGCAGCATTGCACTGGGCAACAATTTGTAGCCTTGCCCGCAGCGTCACGGTTTCAATGCCTTGACGATTGCGTTACTGTCAGGGGCCTGGCACGCCCCTGACTCAACGCTAAGCAAAGGAAAACATGGACGCTAAACTCTCCCTTGTGACCACCCTGATGGTTTCTGTCCTGTACGGGGTCTTCAGCCCGTGCGTCGCGGCGAAAGCAGAAGACTACACGCTGGAAAAAGTGGTCGAAGTCAGCCGCCATGGCGTGCGGCCGCCCACCCCGGGCGATCGTCAGTCCATTGAAGCGGGCACGCAGCGCAGTTGGCCGCGCTGGTTAACGGCCGACGGCAATCTGACCGGCCACGGTTACACCGCCGTCTGGTTGAAGGCCCGCTATGAAGCCGGGCGCTATCGCCAGCTGGGCGTACTAAAAGCCGGTTGCCCATCCCCTGGCGACGTCTATATCCGTTCCAGTCCGTTGCAGCGCACCCAGGCCAGTGCAGAAGCCTGGTCTGCGGCCGCGTTCCCTGGCTGCGGCGTTCCGGTGCATGCGCTGGACAAAGACGATGCGCTGTTTGCCTTCCCCTCGGATAAAGTCAGTGAGTCGCAAAAGGCCCGCTATAAGCAGGAAGCGCTGGACGCACTGGGCGGCACCCCCGAACAGGCGCAGCAGCGTCTGCAACCGCAAATTGACGCCCTTAAACACGCCGTTTGCCAGCATCACCAGCCCTGCCCGGCATTCGATCGGCCCTGGACTCTGAACGTCTGGTCGAATGGCGGCATCGCTATCCAGGGGCTGGATACCCTGGCGGCAATGGCAGAAAGCATCCGCTTAGCCTGGAGTGAGAATCAGCCGTTGAGCAAGGTGGCGTTTGGCCAGGCGGATAGCGCGGCCAGGGTCAGCGCATTACTGCCTTTGCTGACGGCGAAATATGATTTCACCAACGATTTGCCTTCCGCCGCACGCCGGGGCGGCTCGGTGTTGCTGGATCAGATTGCCAAAGCGTTGCAAACCTCTCAGTCGCAGGATGCACCACCCGACGTGCGCTGGTTATTGTTCGTCGCCAGCGATATCAACCTCTCCTACCTGCGCACGCTGCTGCACTTCAGCTGGCAACAGGGCGATTATCCACGAGGCAATCTGCCGCCCGGCGGCAGCCTGGTGTTTGAACGCTGGCGCGATAATCTCGGTAAGCGTTTTCTCCGGGTCTACTTCCAGTCGCAAAGCCTGGATCAACTGCGCCAGCTAACGCCCATCAGCGCCAGCGATCCGTTGCTGACCACGGAATGGCACCCCGACGGCTGCCAACGCACCGAGGTGGGCACGCTGTGCCCTTATGACGCTGCCTTACAGCGTATCGGGCAGGCGACAGATCGCTCAAGTCAGGTGCCGGTCAGCTACCCTCAATCCGCATCGCAGCCATAAAAAAACCGCCCACGTTGGGGCGGTTCTTAAACGGTTAGCGCGGTTAAGCGTTGGCGTTCTTGTTCAGCGTTTTCTTCACAAACTGCCAGCTCACCAGCAGCACCACCAGCCAGGCGACACCGACATACAGCGAAATTCGCGTATCCGGGAAGTAGCCAATCAGGCCGATGATAAAGACGAGGAACAGGATGCCTACGATGGCGGTAAAGATGCCGCCTGGCACGGCAAACTTCAACGCTTTCGCCTGCTCTTTGGTCAGCGAGCGGCGGAAACCAATCTGGGCGAAGAGGATCATAATCCACACCCAAACGGTGGCAAAGGTCGCCAGTGAGGCGATCACCAGGAACACTTTTTCCGGCATCAGGTAGTTCAGATAGACCGCCACCAGCATCGCCGCCATCATCACCAGCACCGTCACCCACGGAATGCCGCGACGGGAAACCGTAGCGAACATTTTCGGCGCGTGGCCCTGCTCGGCCATACCGTGCAGCATACGTCCGACGCCAAACACATCGCTGTTAATCGCCGACAGTGAGGCGGTGATCACCACAAAGTTCAGGATTGCCGCCGCGGCCGCAATGCCCATATGCTGGAAGGTCAGCACGAACGGGCTGCCGTTGGTGCCGACCTGGTTCCACGGGAAAATCGACATAATCACGAACAGCGTGCCGACGTAGAACACCAGAATACGCAGCGGAACGGTATTGATCGCTTTCGGGATCGAGGTTTCAGGATCTTTCGCTTCACCTGCGGTGATGCCGATGATCTCAATGCCGCCATAGGCAAACATCACAATCTGCAGTGACAGCACCATGCCAATCACCCCGTGGGCGAAGAAGCCGCCGTTGGTCCACAGATTATGGATGCCGGTCGGCTGACCGCCATTGCCGATACCCCAGAAGATGATGCCGATACCGGCGACAATCATAATAATGATGGTCGCGACCTTGAACAGCGACAGCCAGAACTCCACTTCCCCGAACACTTTCACCGTGGCCATGTTAATGGCGCCGATAATCAGCACCACGCTCAGCACCCAGATCCAGTGCGGAACGTCCGGGAACCAGACGCCCATATAGATACCAAAGGCGGTGACATCGGCGATGGCGACAATCAGGATTTCAAAACAGTAGGTCCAGCCGGTGATATACCCGGCCAGCGGGCCAAGGTAGTCCTGCGCATAGCGCGAAAAGGAGCTGGCCTGAGGATTGTTGACGGACATTTCGCCGAGCGCGCGCATGATGATATACGCAATCGCGCCGCCGATAATATACGCGAGAATCACGCTCGGACCGGCCATTTTCATCGCGTCTGCCGAGCCATAGAACAGCCCGGTGCCGATTGCCGATCCCAATGCCATAAAACGAATGTGGCGGGTACTCAGTCCCTTTTTGAGCGTATTTTTTGTCATGTTTCGGGTTCTGCTTTCACTCTGACTGCGTCTTCTGCCGCACGGGCAACAGAAGACGCGGGGGTTAAGACTATTTCTGCTGCGCGCTGACCTGCTCACGACTGCCGGAGACGCGGTCATACACGGCCACCAGTACCAGCATGGCCAGCGATGGCGGCAACCAGGCCAGACCTTGTTCTGCCAGCGGCAGATGCTGGGCGAACGCCGGCAGCAAATCTTTCCAGCCGGTGGTTTTGATCGCATCAACAATGCCGAACAGCAGGCTGACCAGCATGGTTGGCGCAATAATGCGGGTGTTTTTGTTCCACCAGCTCAGGGTAAAGCTCAGCAGCACCAGCACGATGCACGGCGGATAAATCGCGGTCAGCACCGGAATGGAGATGGCAATCAAATGGCTCAGGCCGAGGTTAGACACCACCATTGAGAACAGACCCAGTACAAACACCAGCTGGCGATAGCTCAGCGGCAGGTACTGCTCAAAGAACTCGGCACAGGCACAGGTCAGGCCAACTGCCGTCACCATGCAGGCCACAAAGATCAGCGCGGCAAGAAACACGCTGCCCATGCCACCGAAGGTCTGCTGAACATAGGCGTGCAGGATAGCTGCGCCGTTGGCACCCTGATCAACGATAGCTGAACTGTTGGAACCCAGCTTGAACAGCGCCAGATACACCAGCGTCAGGCCAACACCGGCAATCAAACCGGCCAGCACGGTATAACGCGTCAGCAATTTCGCGTCACTGACGCCACGCGAACGCGCTGCGTTGACAATCACGATGCCGAACACCATCGCCCCCAGCGTATCCATGGTCAGGTAACCATTGACGAAGCCGCTGGAGAACGCCGCATGTTGATACGCCTCGGTCGCCGGGGCCAGGCCGCCAGCAGGCCATATCAGCGCCGCAATGCCCAATATCGCCAGCGCCACAATTTTCAGCGGCGCCAGGAAGTGGCCAACGGTATCCAGCAGTTTGCCGGGATACAGGGAAATGCCGATCACCAGCGAGAAGTAAATCAGGCTGTAGATAAACAGCGGCAGCCAGCCGTCACCGGTCAGTGGCGCGATGCCGACTTCAAACGAGACGGTTGCGGTACGCGGCGTGGCGAACAGCGGGCCAACGGCAAGATAGCAAACGGTGGCCAGCACCAGACCGGCCGCTTTACCGATTGGCGTACTCAGCGCATCCACGCCGCCGCCGACACGGGCCAACGCAATGACGGTGATCACCGGCAGACCTACGGCAGTGAGCAGGAAGCCGAGGGCCGCAATCCAGACATGTTCACCAGACTGGATGCCGACCATAGGCGGGAAAATAATGTTACCTGCACCCACAAACAGCGCAAAGGTCATAAACCCCAGTGCCAGGATGTCTTTGGAAGTTAAACGATTCGTCATAAGCAGAAAATTAGCCCGTACTGGTGTTAAGTGAAGTCGCGATGTCAGCTTCATCACCCTGCCTGCACTAAAAACGCCAGAATTTCAGACCGATACAGGGCGATTGTCTGTCCTGTGGTCACTCTGGTAGCGGATTTGCGCTGATTTTAATCTGTTTACAGGGGGATAACGTAAAAACGGCGCTAAGTAAACCGTTTATAGGGCAGAAAGGCAAGGCGGGATCGGAAAAGCAGAGCGATATGTTGCAAAAAAAGAACCAGCCAGTGTATCGCTTCAGGTTATCGGCTGGATGCCTTACATGATTTGTATTTTATTTGTGCAACGCGGGGTTAATTTCTGCAGGGAATGGCCGGATGATGCACAAAAGGCGCGGAATTCCGCGCCTTTTACACAGGTTGATGCAGGGTTACCAGACGTCTTTGGCGATATCGACCACCAGACGCAGCTTCGCCCACTGCTGCTCTTCGGTCAGGCTGTTGCCCTCTTCAGTGGAGGCAAAGCCACACTGCGGGCTCAGGCAGATTTGATCGAGGCTGACAAACTGCGCCGCTTCGGCAATCCGCGCTTTCACCGTTTGCGGATTTTCCAGCTCACCGTTTTTAGTGGTGATCAGGCCCAGCACCACCTGCTGCTTGCCGGGTTTGATAAAGCGCAGAGGCTCGAAGCCGCCGGAACGCTCGTTATCATATTCCAGGAAGAAGGCATCAATATTCACGGTGCCGAACAGAATTTCTGCCACCGGCTCATAGCCGCCTTCGGAGATCCAGGTTGAACGGAAGTTGCCGCGACAGACATGCAGACCAATGGTCAGATCGTCCGGCTTGCCTTCGATGGCTTTATTCAGCACCTGCGCATAAATGCGCGCCAGCTGTTCTGGATCGTCGCCGCGCTCGCGGATCTGGCTTTTCTGATCTTCAGAACAGAGGTAAGCCCAGACGGTGTCGTCGAGCTGCAGGTAACGGCAGCCGGCCGCATAAAATGCGCTAATCGCGTCACGGTAGACGGTGGCCAGATCGTCGAAGTAGTCGTTAAGATCCGGGTAAACGTTGGCGTCGATCGCCTTACGGCCACCGCGGAAGTGCATCACGCTTGGGCTAGGAATGGTCATTTTCGCCACCGCGTCGCCGCTGATACTTTTCAGGTAGCGGAAGTCTTCCAGCATCGGATGGTTACCGAAGGCGATCTTGCCGGTGACACGGATACCGTGGGCTTTGGTCTGCACGCCGTTGAACTGGATGCCCTGCTCAGACTCATAGCGCTCAACGCCTTCCAGGCCATCGAAGAAGTCAAAGTGCCACCACGCGCGGCGGAATTCACCGTCGGTGACCACCTTCAGTCCACAGGCGCGCTGATGAGTGACCACATCACGAATGGCTTCATCTTCAATACGACGCAGGGCAACGGCATCAATCTCACCCTTCTGGAACTGCTCGCGCGCCTGTTTGATGGCGGCGGGACGAAGGAAGCTGCCTACCACTTCGGCACGATACTGAGCTGAATCTCTTTGCATGTTGTGTCACTCCTGACCTGCGCACACGCGCATAATTTACCGGTGAAATTATCACGAATCGTTATTCTTAGACTTCTGGATGTCTATATGTCCAGACGCAAGAGTGTCATGAGAGCGACGCTGGCGCAAACGAGGATAATTCATCAGACATGAAAAAAATTCATCTTGGCCGGTGTTAACGATCCTCAATCAGCGCACGCGCCTGACTGACCTGCTCTGGCGATAACGGCAGATATCCCGCCTGGGTGACCAGCGCCTGGCCGTCAGCGGATAACACGTGATGAAGAAACGCGGCGGTAAGAGGTTCCAGCGGCTTGCCGGGTGGTTTATTGACGTACAGGTACAGCTTGCGGGCGTAAGGATAACGGCCGCTGCGAATATTGGCCGCATCCGGCGCCACCCAGTTCTGGCCATCGCGGGACACCGGTAATGTCTTCACACCGCTGAGATGAATGCCCATGCTGGCATAGCCAATGGCATTCAGCGTGCCCGCCACGGCCTGCACCACCGCCGCAGAGCCGGGATATTCCCCGACATCATTGCGGAAATCGCCATTGCACAACGCCTGCTGCTTGAAAAAGCCCCAGGTGCCGGAAGCGGAATTGCGGCCAAAACGCTGCAAAGGACGGGACACCCAGCTTGGTTGAGTTAACTGCACATCGCCCCAGCGATGCACCGCGGAGAGCGCGCCACAGCGCCGGGTAACGGAAAAGATCGCATCGAGCTGCTGCGTATTCAGACCCTTGATCGGGTTGTCCTGATTGACCACCACCACCAGCGCATCCATCGCCACCGGCACGGCCAGCGGTGGATAGCCATAGCGGTCCTCGAACAGCTGGCGCTCAACCGCCTGCATCGGGCGACTCATTGCGCCAATCTGCGCCGCGCCGGCCGCCAGCGAGGTGGGTGCGGTAGAGGAACCAGCGGCCTGCACCTGCACATTTACGCCCGGAAACTGCCGGTTGAAGCTATCGCCCCACAGCGTCATTAAGCTGCCGAGGGTATCCGAGCCAACGCTGGTCAGGTTACCGGCCAGCATCCCCTCTTGTGCCTGGGTGGTCAGGCTGAAACAGGCCAGCAGCATCAGAAACAGCTTTTTCATCACAGGGTTCCGCTACGATCATCGAACCGCATTCTGTGCCAACTCGCTGCTGACAATCAACCTTGGTGGTAAGGAGAAGCTGAAACAGGTCTCTTTGCCAGGCTGGCTGGTGATGTCCAGCCGGGTGTTGTGGTGGCTGAGCGCATGCTTGACGATCGCCAGGCCAAGCCCGCTGCCGCCGGTTTGCCGCGAACGGGCCTTATCGACGCGGTAAAAGCGCTCGGTCAGCCGGGGAATATGCTCTTGTGCAATGCCCGGACCGTTATCCTTCACCTTAAATTGCGCGCCCTGTGGAGTTCTCAGCCAGCTGATATCGATGCGCGTGCCGGCCGGCGTGTGGTTAACCGAGTTGTACACCAGGTTTGAGATGGCGCTGCGCAGCTGTTCATCATTGCCATACACCCGCAAATCCGCGTCCATCGTGAAGTGAATCTCGTGCCGGCCCTGGCTCAGGGTTTCCGCTTCACGCTGCAGCAGACGCAGCATCATCGGCACGTCGACTTTTTCCTGCAGATCCAGCGCCGGTGCGGCTTCAATCCGCGACAGGGTCAGCAACTGTTTCACCAGGCCGTCCATGCGGCGGGTCTGCTCCTGCATGGTGTGCAGGGCCTTGTCACGCAGCGGGCCTTCCATCACCGAATCGTTCATCATCTCCAGATAGCCCTGCAGCACCGTTAACGGCGTGCGTAGCTCATGGCTGACGTTAGCAAAGAAGTTGCGCCGGGCGCCCTCAAGCTGATGCATCTGCGTGACGTCACGGGCTACCAGCAGCCATTGCCCTTCCGAATAGGGCATTACGCGGAATTCCAGCTGACGATTGCTGTTCAGCACCAGCGTCAACGGTCGGGTAAAATCGCGCTTCCGCACATAGCGGGTAAACTCGGGATAGCGCAGCAGGTTAAGGATGTTCTGACCATTGTCTTCCGGCCAGCGCAGTCCCAGCATCTGTTGCGCCAGGCCGTTACACCAGAAAATGGTGCCCTCTTCGGTGGTCAATACCACCGCATCAGGTAAGGATTCGGCGCCACTGCGAAAGCGTTTGATCAGATGGCCCAGCTCACGCCGACGCCGGCGATTTCTCGCCTGCATCTGGTAAAGGCCATAAAAGAGAGGTTCCCAACTGCCGCGCCCCGCCGGTGGCGTCATGCTGCGGTCAATCCACAGCCAGTGGGATAAACGAAGTAAATTAGCGAAATGCCAGCCCAAAACGGCTAACACCGATACCAGTAGCAGCCAGGGCAGGTAGCCCACCAGCAGCCCCAAAATCAGGGCCGGAAGGCAGGCGAGCACCACTTCCAGCAACAATCTCTTCCAGGAGAGGCGTTCCAACACGGTGAAGACTCCAGTGCGAACGATCAGTAACGTGCAGAGAAACGGTAACCTGTTCCGCGAACCGTCTGCACCATGCGATCGTGCCCGGTCAGTTCCAGCGCTTTACGCAAGCGGCGAATATGAACGTCAACGGTACGATCTTCGACGTACACGTTAGTGCCCCAGACATGATTAAGCAACTGCTCACGGCTGTAAACCCGCTCAGGATGGGTCATAAAGAAATGCAGCAGCTTGTATTCCGTCGGCCCCATTTCCAGCGGCTGGGTGTCTGACATCACGCGATGAGACGAAGGATCCAGGCTCAGTCCCTGCATCTCAATCACTTCTTCCACCGCCATTGGCGAGATCCTGCGCATTACCGCTTTAATCCGCGCCACCAACTCTTTCGGCGAAAACGGCTTGGTAATATAGTCGTCAGCCCCCACTTCCAGACCGCGAACGCGATCTTCTTCTTCACCGCGCGCCGTCAGCATCATCACCGGAATGTCGCGGGTCATCGCTTCACGCTTTAAATGCTTGATAAACTGAATGCCTGAACCACCCGGGAGCATCCAGTCCAACAGGATCAAATCAGGCCAGGGTTCGATAAGCAAATTGACCGCACTGTCATAATCTTCCGCTTCTATCGGTTGATAGTCATTTTGCTCCAGCACGAAACACAACATCTCACGGATTGGGGCTTCATCTTCGACTACCAGAATACGCTTAGCCATTATTGCTCCTGCTACTGTGACGGAATGTCACTGGATTTGCGGCGTCATTATGCGTCAGTTTTATGACAGTTTTATGAAAAAAGCACGGCCCGGGCCGCCGTTTTATAACACTTTTGTGAAGGTTACAGTCATTCAGACTGGGGTTTTACGCGTTGCTGTTTATAATCGTCGACTCTGCCTTGCGCCTTAAAGGGATCTCATGCGAATTATCCACACGTCAGACTGGCATCTGGGCCAATTTTTTTACACCAAAAGCCGCGCCCCGGAACATCAGGCTTTTACAGACTGGCTGCTGGCTCAGGCGGTGGAACATCAGGTGGATGCCATTATCATCGCGGGGGATATTTTCGACACCGGTTCGCCGCCCAGCTATGCGCGCGAGCTGTATAACCGTTTCGTGGTCAACCTCCAGCAAACCGGCTGTCAGCTGGTGGTGCTGGGTGGCAATCATGATTCCGTCGCCACGCTGAATGAATCGCGTGAGCTGCTGGCCTGTCTCAACACCCGGGTGATCGCCGCGGCCAGTGACGATATCGCCCAGCAGGTGGTGATCCTGAATAAGCGCAATGGCGAACCTGGCGCGGTCCTGTGCGCCATTCCCTTCCTTCGCCCGCGTGACATCACCGTCAGCCAGGCCGGTCAGTCTGGCCATGAGAAGCATCAGACCCTGCTGGAGGCCATCACCCAGCATTACGATCGCTGCTGGCAGGCGGCGCAGGCCGAGCGGCAAAGGCTGGATTTACCGTTGCCGATTATTGCTACCGGCCATCTGACCACCGTCGGCGTGACCAAAAGTGATGCGGTACGCGATATCTATATCGGCACGCTGGATGCTTTTCCGGCCCAGGCATTTCCCCCGGCGGATTACATCGCGCTCGGCCATATCCACCGCGCGCAGCGCATCGCCAACACGGAGCATATTCGCTACAGCGGCTCCCCTATTCCGCTCAGTTTTGACGAGTTGGGCAAAGACAAAAGCGTGTTTCTGGTCGACTTTGCCGACGGCAAGCTGAGCCAGGTTGAAACGCTCTCTGTCCCGCTGTTTCAGCCGATGCAGATGATCAAAGGCTCGCTGGAAGAGATTGAGCAGCAGCTGGCCGCGATTGCGCCGCGTGAAGATGGCAAGCCGGTGTGGCTGGATATCGAGATTTCCACCCAGGCGTGGCTGAACGACCTTCAGCGGCGTATTCAGGAACTGACCCAGGAAATGCCGGTAGAGGTGGTGCTGTTGCGCCGCAGCCGCGAGCAACGGGAACAGGTTATCGACCGGCAAAACAATGAAACCCTCAGCGAACTCAGCGCGCAGGAGGTGTTTAGCCGCCGTCTGGCGCTGGAAGAAAATGAACAGCCTGAACGGCTGGCGCGGGCGACGGCGCTGTTCACCCTGACGCTGGCAGAAATTGATGATGAGGTGCAACCGTGAAAATCCTGACGCTGCGGTTCAAAAACCTCAACTCGCTGAAAGGCGAATGGAAGATAGATTTTACCGCCGAGCCCTTTGCCAGCAACGGTTTGTTTGCCATTACCGGCCCGACCGGCGCGGGAAAAACCACCCTGCTGGATGCCATCTGCCTGGCGCTGTACCACGAGACGTCGCGGCTGGGGAAACTCTCGCAGACGCAGAACGATTTGATGACCCGCGACACCTCAGAATGTCTGGCCGAGGTTGAATTTGAAGTGAAAGGCGTGGCCTGGCGGGCATTCTGGAGCCAGAACCGCGCACGCGGCGCGGTGGATGGCAATCTGCAGGCCCCGCGCGTCGAGCTGGCCCGCTGTGATGACAACAAAATCGTTGCCGATAAGGTGAAAGACAAGCTGGATATGCTGACCGCGCTGACCGGGCTGGATTTCGAGCGTTTCACCAAATCGATGATGCTGTCGCAAGGGCAGTTTGCCGCCTTTCTGAATGCCGATGCCAACAGCCGGGCAGAGCTGCTGGAAGAGCTGACCGGCACCGAAATCTACGGTCGCCTGTCCGCCAACGTCTTTGAACGGCATAAAAACGCCAAAGTGGCGCTGGATACGCTGCGTGCGCAGGCCAGCGGCATGGCGCTGCTCGACGAAGAGCAACTGCAGCTGCTAACAACCCAGTTAGAGCAGTTGGTGTCGGATGAGCAGGTACTCACTTCGCAACATCAGCAGCACAGCCTTTTATGGCAATGGCAGCAGCAATATCACGCGGCCTTGCAGGCGCTGAAAGCGGCCGAAGACGATCATCAGCAGGCCGAAAGCGCCTGGCAACATGACAGCGGCGAGCTGGCGCGTCTGGTTCAGGCCGAACCGGCAGAAAAACTGCGCCCGCTCTGGCAACAACGCGAACAGTATCAGCAGGATGCGCATCAGCTCAGCATCCAGCTGCAGAACCTGTCCCAGCAAAAGGATCGGGCTCAGCAGCAGCTGACCGGCTTAACCCAGCAGCTGAAAGCGGCCGATGAGGCACGGCAACAGCATGAAGCGCATCGCCAGCAGCAGGAAACGGTGATTACCGACAGGGTGCTGCCGCTGGATAACCGCATCGCCACGCTGGACCAGCAAAACCAGCTGCTCGAAAAAGAGGTCAGTGAGTACCAACAATCTCTTAATCGTCGGCAGGATGCCCTGCAGCAGAACCAGAAATCCCAGGCTGAGAAGCAACTTCAGCAGCAGCAAACCCGCCAATGGCAGCAGGCACATCCGCACTTTTCCGGCTGGGGTGCCTCCCTTCCCCTGTGGCGCGTGCGCTTTGAGCAGCAGCATCAGAGCGAACTGGCGCTGACTGCACTGCAGGCACGCAGTGCACAACAGGCCGCTCAGGTGGTTCAGCAGGAACAGCATTACACCGCGCTCGATCGGCAGATACAGCCTCAGCAACAGCAGCTGGAACAGGCCAAAACCCGCTGTGATGAAGCTGAAAAATTGCATCACCAGCGTCAGCTGCAGCATCCGGAAGATCGGCTGCAGGCCTCGCTGGCCCAGCTCAGCCAGCAACGTCCACTCCGACAAACGCTGGCGCTGCTGATCCCGCAGTGGCAGCAGTTGCAGACCCGCATGCAGCGACAGCAAACCAGTCAGTCAGAGGGTCAGAAACAGCTGAAGCTGACCGAACAGCAACTCGAGGTGCTGCGCGCGAACTGGAAAGAGAAGCATCAGCACTGGCAGGATCTGGAGAAGCGCTGCGAGCTTGAGAGGCGCATTGCCGGGCTGGAGCAGCAGCGGGCCTTACTGGAAGCCGGTCAGCCTTGTCCGCTGTGTGGCGCGTGCGAGCATCCTGCAATTGCCGACTATCAGGCCCTTGAGCCGTCAGAAAATCAGCAGCGGCTGGTCAAACTGAAAGCCGAGGTCGATAGCCTGAAAGATCAGGGCACGGCGACGCGGGAACAGTTGAAAAACCTGCAGCAGCAGGCGGAGAAAGAGCAGCAGCTGCGGGAAGAGAACGATCGTGAAGCCGCACAGTTACAAAGCCAGTGGCAGACCGCAGTCGATGGCCTGGCGTTAACCCTGACGCTGGCAGACCGGGAAGAAACGCAGCAATGGCTGGCCGCTCAGGATCAGTCAGAAGCTGAGGGTCAGGCTAACTTACTCAGCCTGCAGCAAAGCGCGCGAGAACTGCAACAGCAGAAAGATGCGCTGAACCAGCGGCAGAATGAGCTGGCAGCATTGCTGCAGCAGCAACAGCTGGCAGGTCAGCAACTGCTTACTACCCGACAGGCGCTGAGCGAGCTGGAGCAGCAGCATAAACAGCAGCAGGCCGCCGTGCAGCAGCAGCGCGACGACCTGCAGGCCTCGCTGGCCGAATCTGCGCTGACGCCACCCGAGCCGGGCAGCCATGAAAGCTGGCTGGCCAGCAGACAAGATGAGTGGCAGCAGTGGCTGAAAGCGGAGCAGGCGCTAACTGACCTGTTGCCACAGCTGACGACCCTTGCCACTCAGCAGCAGGCATTGAGCGATGAAATCGGCCGCGAAAAATCGCGCCTTGCGGAACTGGCACTGCGCCTTAACACCGAAGCTGAATCGCTGAGCGAATTGCGAGCCCAACGCCTGCAGCTGTTTGGCGAGCAGGCAACTTCAGCGGTACAACAGCAGCTGCGTCTGGATTCTCAGCGTCACGCCGAAAGCAGCCAAGCCTGCCTGCAGCAGTGGCAGACAGAGCAGAACCAGTTAAATACACTGACCGGACAGCATAACTCACTATCTGAGCAGTCGGTTACGCTGGCACGACGGCTTGAAGATGCTCAGCAAGCGTTGAATACCGCACTGGCCGCCAGTCACTTCAGTGATGAAGCGGCCTTCACTGCCGCATTGCTGGATGAAGAGCAGACGCTGAAACTGCGTGCATTGCAAAAGCAGCACGACCAGCGTCGCCAGCAAGCCAGCGTATTGCTGCAACAGGCGCAAAAAATCCGGGATCGGCATCTTGAGCAGAAACCCGCCGAACTCACGGAGCAGACTGAGGCGTTAAGTGAAGCGGTCAGCCGGCTGGCTAACCTGCTGAAAGAGAATAATCGCCAGCAAGGGGAAACCCGCCAGCAGCTGACCAGCGATGCCGCGCGTCGCCAGCAGCAGCAATCGTTACTGGAACAAATCCGGCAGAACGAACAGGAAGTGGAAGACTGGGGCTATCTCAACCAGCTGATCGGTTCCCGCGAAGGGGATAAATTCCGTAAGTTCGCCCAGGGACTGACCCTTGATCACCTGGTATGGCTGGCGAACAACCAGCTGAACCGGCTGCACGGACGCTATCTGTTGCAGCGTAAATCGAAAGAGGCGCTGGAGTTGCAGGTGGTGGATACCTGGCAGGCAGATTCACTGCGCGATACCCGCACCCTGTCCGGCGGCGAAAGCTTCCTCGTCAGCCTTGCGCTGGCATTGGCGCTGTCGGACCTGGTCAGCCATAAAACCCGGATTGAATCCCTGTTCCTCGACGAAGGTTTTGGCACGCTGGATGCGGAAACGCTGGACAGTGCGTTGGACGCGCTGGATGCCCTGAATGCCAGTGGCAAAACGATTGGCGTGATCAGCCACGTGGAAGCGATGAAAGAACGCATCCCGGTGCAGATCAAGGTCAGAAAAGTCAACGGATTGGGTTACAGCAAGCTGGAAACGCCCTCGGCGTAAATCGGGCGCCTGGAAGGCGCCCGATGATGACTTACAGGGTCGGTGATTTCGCGCGCGGCCCTTTTAAAATGCCGCCATTGTCATTGGCGCTCAGCAAACGGGCACTGGTGACAGAGGCCACGGTATGCGCCTCATCGCTGACGTTGTTGACGATCTGCTTCACCGCCGCCGCAACCAGCATCCCCACCAGTCCCTGGTTATTGTTGTTTTCGTTGTTCGCCGCGGTGGCCAGTCCACTCCAGATCTGCGTGCCGGTGCGCAAATCCACCAGTTTGGCAGTGGCCGTCACCTGGGTCACGCTGTCTACCACAATGTACTTGGTGCCGTACGAAGTGATATCGATGTACAGCGCCGCATCCGCATTGAAGATACTGCGCAACTTAGCCGCGCTGACGCCACGAATGTCGGTGGCATTGGTCAGGCCGTTCTGATTAAAGGTCTCTTCCACCACGGCGACCGGGAAGACGTAGTAGCCCGATTCCGCCAGCGGCTGTGTTACCAGCGAGGCAAAGCTGTGGGCGGCATTGATATCCGTGGTGCGATTTTCCGCAGGCAGCACCAGAATCGAGGCCGGCTTGCTGGCACGGAACGCGGTGTAATCATAAGGCGTTTTTTTGGCGCAGCCGGTCAGGGCCAGCACCGCCAGGACGGCGGAAATAACTACAATTTTCTTCATTAATTTGCTCCCTGCTTATTACGCATCAGAAAGTCCATATAGTGAGCGGATTCTGGAAACGCGGTTTTCTCGGCGTTAAATTGCTCGAATGCCAGATCCGGATGACCGGTATCGACATACAACAATCCCAATTGTGCGCGCAGGCCTGGCGCTACCGGTTTATTTTTGGCATGGGCTTGCTGAATAACCGCATTAAGCGTCTCAATTTCTTTTTCAGGTGCCGCACTTTTCTGGTAATAGCTGTAAAGCGAGGGCTGATAGTCACCCCAATAATAGATATTGCTACTTTTTTCGGCGCAGGCCGTCAATAACAGCGCGGTTGTCGCGATTAGCAGTGTCTTATTAATTCGCATTGTATTCCCTTCCCTGAGTTATTTAGCTGCGCGCCATGCGCCGGACTCCAGTCCGCTGACCAGATGATTTACCGCTTCACGCATCGCCAGATCGATCACCTTGCCATTCAACGTCGAGTCATAGCTGGCGGTGCCGCCAAAGCCAATCACTTCACGATTTGAAAGCTGATATTCGCCCGCGCCCTGCACGGAATAAACCACTTCAGAGGTGGCAACATCAACGATGTTCAGGTTCACTTTCGCGTAAGCAACCTGCGTTTTCCCCCGGCCCAGAATGCCCCAAAGCTGCTGATCGCCGACTTCCTTGCGTCCGAACTCGGTGATATCACCGGTCACCACATAGTCCGCACCCTTGATGGTCTGCGCGCTGCGCTTGTAGCCCGCTTCAGCCTTCAGCTCATCCAGGTTGGCGCGATCCAGCACGTTAAAGCGGCCGGTTTGCTGCAGGTGGGTGATCAGAATCGTTTTGGACTGATTGCCCAGACGATCGACGCCATCCGAGAAGATGCCGTTCATATACGCAGAGCGGTTATCGAACTTACCGACCGCGATGGGGCTTTTAGCGCCCTGCCAGGCCGGTTGCGTGGCAGCAGTCACCTGAGGCGCTTCAATGGCACGCGAGGATTCAGTCGCGCAACCGCTGAGCATGGCGCTACTTAATAAGGTCAATGCGAGGACGTTAATATAAGGTTTCATTTCTGTTCCATGAATTAAGGTGAAAACCCGTCTGACGGCTTTATTTACGGCAAACCTGTTGCCCTACTTCCCGAAGCACTTAATAAAAACAGGCATAATTTACGCTGGAAAAGGAGAATTGAAAAATAATTTATTTCCGTTATTAAGTAAATTCCCTGCCAGTTTGTTTTAATCTGAGCGAATATATTCGCTGAAGTAGAGATTTATCTGTAAAGAGTCTGACGGCGAAAAAAGAGTCAGCCAGCAAGAAGCTAACAGGATAAACTATCGGCTGGACGTCAGGATTCTTTAGAAATAGTGATGAATAAATGAAAATGAATCGGCACAAAATGGCATGGGCGTTGGCGGCAACGGTGATGACGACGCTGCTGGCCGGCTGTCAGTCAGCCAAAAATACTCAGCAAAATGCCCCGGCGACGGCGCAGGAAATGCAGGCGTTTGCTGACCAGCAGTGCACAGCCGCCACCGCAGAAATGTCTGAGGAAGACTGCCGCTACTACGCGAAAATGCAGTACGGTATTCAGCGCAATTTTTATGACCACGCGCGTTATGTTGGACGCGAATGCGTGCTGACCATTAGCTGGAAACAGAATGGGCGGTATAGCGTGTTGAGTACGTCGGGCGATGAGCAACTGTGTAAGAAAGCCTGGGGCGTGGTCAGCAGCGCGGAAAATCTGCCCGCGCCACCGAAAAAATTCCCCAGCGAAATTATTCTCGACTTTAAGCCGGCCGGTTAACCCGCCAACTCGTCCTGCCGCCACTGACGTGGGCTGATGCCAAACCAGCGGCGGAAGGCGCGGGAAAAGGCGCTGACTTCGGAATAGCCCAACAGCAGCGCCATCTCCGAAATTGGCAGCTGGCGCTGTTGCAGGTAGTGCTTGGCCATTTCGCAACGCACCTTGTCCACCAGCGCGGTGAAGCTCAGGTTTTCATCGCGTAGCCGCCGTTGCAGCGACCAGCTCGACAGCCCCATTTTTTCAGCCACCTCTTCCAGCACCGGCTCACCTTTCAGCAACACCAGATGCACCTGCGCACGGGCCTGATCGACAATATTTTGTTGAGGCGTGGCGCTGTTCAGGCGGCGGATCGCATCCTGCATCACCATTAACAGCATCGGATCGCTGTCCGGCATCGATCGCGCCAGATCGCGTTTCGGGATCAGTAATGAGTTGAAGGGTTGATCAAAATAGACCGGCGCATCGAACACTTTGCAGTGCTCATGCCATTGTGAAGGCCGTGGATGCTCGAAATGGACTTCTCTGGGTGCCCAGTTTTTACCCGCCACGTGGCGAATAAGGTTCATAAACATCCCCAGCGTCAGTTCAGCATCCTGACGGCGACAGAGGATCGCGCCGTGGCGCACCTGGTAATCCAGCCGCCAGCAATCCCCTTTATCAACCAGCCGGGTGAGCGTGTCGTGCTGATGATACGGAAAGGCATTCACCACGTTCTGCAACGCCTGTTCCAGCGTCGCCGAACACAGGCCGACATAACCAATCAGACCTAATGACTGCGGTTTAAACTGCTTGCCGTAGTGCAAACCGAAGTTATCAAAACCTGAATAACGCGCCGCTTCTTCCATCACGCGACAGTAGTTGATCAGCCCAAGGCTCAAGGTCGGGCTGGAAAGCAGTTCGGGATCGATGCCGCTGACGCCAAAAATGCGATCGACATCGCCGCCCTTCTCACTGATAAAACTGCTCAGGCCGCTGGCTGCCGCCGCCAGAACCCCACGATTACTGACGGCGCTGGCATTCAGCGCCGTTGCCATGTCAGGCTGTCTGATAAGATCGGTTTCCATCATCGTCGCCTCGGCGTAGAAAATATGCTGCTAATGCAGCAATTTTCATACCAACCTCGTCGGTGACGTTTAAAAACAAGGTGTTATGACAGGACAATCACGGGCAGATGCGGTACCCGCCGCGTGCCTGCCCGTTCTGGGTGCAACTCAGGCGCCAACCGGAAGCTCGCAGGTCTCCAGGTAGCGGCGGCACAGCCGCACAGAATGATCCGCCCACTGCGGGCCAAGACTGTGTGCCATCTCGGTTTCGGCATGGGATCCGGCCCACGCCATCAGCTGGATACGGCGCTGGATCAGCAGGGTTGGCAGCATCGCCATCTCTTCATCACTGATATGGGCAATCTGCTCGTAGCCTTTGATCCAGTGATCCACCCACTCTGCTGCACGAGGATGGTGCTCGACAAAACTGATCGCTGCCGCAAGATCGTGCAGATACCAACCCATGCCGCAGTCGTCGAAGTCGATCACCCGCGTCTCGCCTTTGTGCAGCAGCAGGTTGGTCAGCCGCAGATCCGCATGGATCAAGCCGTAACGCGAGGCGTCTTTGCCAAAGATCGTCAGATCGCTACCGACCCGGGCAATCGCTTCTTCCACCACCGGACGATCCTGCAGACGCAGATTCGGCACATCGCGCCAGTCGCCCCAGTGACTCTGCGGGCTGACCATCGTCTGGTGATCCCAGATGATGCGCTGGAATCCCGCCGGCTTCTGCCAGCTTTTGCTGTGCTGATGCAGGCGGGCGGTGATATGGCCTAACTGCTGGAAGGCACGCGGATCGACCTCGGTGGTCGGCATCTCGCCTTCAATCCAGTCAAACAGCACCACATGGCGCTCGCTACCGTCTTCCAGTTGCAGCGTCTGCACGGTCTGACCCTCTTTATCCGGCACCGCCTGCGGCACCACGATGCCGGTTTCCCGCAGCGCATCGAGCCAGTGCAGTTCACTTTCAATATCCGCACGCTGATGATAATTGCCGCGATGCAGGCGCAGCGCGTAGCGTTTGCCACCGGCTTGCAGTAAAAACGTGGCGTTCTCTGAGCGGCAAAGCAGGCTCAGCGTTCCCTGCAAGGCTGCGGGATAACGGGTGAGCGTGCGCTGAGCAAGGTTTAGCAGCGCGGCTGTATCCAGGTTGTCATATTGCGTGGCAGTCATAGTCTGGCTCCGTAATGGTTGGCTGTCGGTTACCCGCCGTGTGATACCAGCATGGCGTCACCTGCCTCTGACCCGCTTGACCGCAGATGACCCTCTTTTGACTTTAGCGTGCATCTGGCGCTTTTTTTGCTTCTGAGTTGACAGCAGAGCACAAAATTCCTTACGCCAGCGTCAAGTTTTCCGGCGGGCCACGGCTGCATTATCGACTGACAATAAAACTCATCACGGGGAATGCGTTATGACAGGCAAACTGAAGCCCACTCTGGGCACAATACATCTGTGGGGCATTGCGGTAGGTCTGGTGATTTCCGGCGAATATTTTGGCTGGAGTTACGGCTGGGGTGTGGCGGGAACCTTAGGATTCCTGGTCACCACCGCGCTGATCGCCCTTATGTATACCTGTTTTATTTTTAGCTTTACCGAACTGACCACGGCGATCCCGCATGCCGGTGGCCCTTTTGCTTACAGCCGTCGCGCCTTTGGCGAAACCGGTGGCCTGATTGCCGGTATGGCAACCCTGATTGAGTTCGTCTTTGCCCCGCCGGCCATTGCGATGGCTATCGGCGCCTATCTCAACGTGCAGTTCCCCGATCTGAATCCGAAATATGCCGCAGTGGGCGCCTATATCATCTTTATGACGCTGAATATCCTCGGCGTTAAGCTGGCGGCGATGTTTGAGCTGGTGGTGACGGTGTTAGCGGTGCTTGAGCTGCTGGTGTTTATGGGCGTAGTCGCGCCGGGCTTCAGCGTGGCAAACTTCGCCGCCAATGGCTGGTCGGGTGGCGAGCACTTCGGACTGCCTGCGCTTTCCGGGATTTTTGCCGCTATCCCGTTCGCTATCTGGTTCTTCCTCGCCATTGAAGGGGCCGCGATGGCCGCTGAAGAAGCCAGGGATCCGAAACGCACCATTCCGAAGGCTTATATCAGCGGTATTCTGACGCTGGTGATCCTGGCCATTGGCGTGATGCTGCTGGCCGGCGGTGCGGGTGACTGGCGTAAGCTGTCGGACATCAACGATCCATTGCCGCAGGCGATGAAAATGGTGGTGGGCGAAAACTCCGGCTGGATGCA
The DNA here is from genome assembly GCF_000196615.1 of Erwinia billingiae Eb661. Taxonomy (NCBI): domain Bacteria; kingdom Pseudomonadati; phylum Pseudomonadota; class Gammaproteobacteria; order Enterobacterales; family Erwiniaceae; genus Erwinia; species Erwinia billingiae. Next base: position 1,126,550 of record NC_014306.1, on the reverse strand, counting down.
TATGCTGGTGTGGATTGGGTTGTTTGGCCTGGTGGCGAGCTTCCACGGTATTATTCTGGGCTATTCCCGCCAGTTCTTCGCCTTGTCCCGCGCTGGCTATCTGCCTGCCGGACTGGCTAAGCTGTCCCGCTTCCAGACGCCACACCGCGCCATCATTGCCGGTGGTTTGATTGGCATTGCCGCGATCTTCAGCGACAGCTGGATTAACCTGCAGGGCATGACGCTGACCGCCGCGATGATCACCATGGCGGTGTTCGGTGCCATCGTGATGTACATCATGAGCATGCTGAGCCTGTTCCGACTGCGCCGCACTGCGCCAGAGCTGGAGCGTAGCTTCCGTGCGCCAGGCTACCCAATCGTTCCGGGCATTGCGCTGGTACTGGCCGTGGTCTGTCTGATTGCCATGCTGTGGTTTAATGCGCTGATTGGGGCCCTGTTCGTGGCCTTTATGGTGGCAGGCTATATCTACTTCCTGATGACCAAAAACCAGCGTGCCAACGCGCCGCGTGATGCGATGCTGGCAGGCGAGTAAGCAAGAAAAAGGGCCGACCCTCGGCCCTGATTTTTTACTGCGGCCAGAGCCAGGCGGCGCCACGTACGCCACTTGAATCGCCGTGAACCGCTTTACGCAGCGGGGTTTCACACTCTCCGCCAAACACCCACTTCTTCATCAACTGCGGCACGGTCTGATACAGACGGTCGTTATTGCTCATGCCGCCGCCCATCACAATCATTTCCGGATCGAAAATATTGACAATGTGCGCCAGCGATTTTGCCAGCCGCAGCTCATAACGGCTCATCGCCAGCTCCGCAACCGGATCCTGCTGCTCCAGCAGCGTGATAATCTCCGCGCCTTTCAGCTCCACGCCGCTCAGGCGGTGATAGTCCGTGGCGAAGCCGGTGCCGGAGATAAAGGTTTCAATGCAGCCCTGTTTACCGCAGTAGCACGGCACTTCTTCGCGGTAACGCAGCTCATCTTCATCCATCCACGGCAGCGGATTATGCCCCCACTCGCCCGCATTACCGTTGCCGCCAATGTGCGCCTGACCGTTCAGCGCCACACCCGCACCACAGCCGGTGCCGATAATCACCGCAAACACCGTCTGCTTCCCTGCCGCCGCGCCATCCACCGCTTCGGACACGGCCAGGCAGTTAGCGTCATTGGCGATACGCACCTCACGGTTAAGCATTTTTTGCAGGTCTTTATCCAGCGGCTGCCCGTTGAGCCAGGTCGAGTTGGCATTCTTCACCAGCCGCGTGTAAGGCGATAGCGTCCCTGGAATGCCGATGCCGACCGTGCCCTGCTCACCGGTTTTCTCTTCGGCCAGCCTGACGAGGCCGACAATGGCGTCCAGCGTCTGCTGATAATCATCACGCGGCGTGGGCACGCGGTGACGGAACAGCGTCTCGCCGGATTCAGCAAGTGCTATCACCTCAACTTTAGTTCCACCTAAATCTATCCCGATACGCACTTGTTATTCCTCATTATTTGACGGTCATCGTCTTACCTTAGAAGGCCGGAGGCGGAAAGGCAATGAAACCCCGCCGCCGATTCGCTATCATGCGCGCTGACTTTGAATTAGCGCGCCTGATGCGCGCCCGAGAGGGAAAGCATAATGCTGTGGTTTAAGAATTTAATGGTATATCGTCTGAATCGCGAGATCCCACTGGCGGTTGACGAGATGGAAAAACAGCTTGAGGCATTCTCTTTCGCTCCTTGTGGCAGCCAGGATATGGCAAAAACCGGTTGGGTTTCGCCAATGGGCCCGCGCCATGATGCATTTACCCACGTCAATAATGGCCAGATCCTGATTTGCGCGCGCAAAGAAGAGAAAATCCTGCCTTCTACAGTGATCAAACAGGCGCTGGAAGCCAAGATCGGCAAGCTTGAAGCCGAACAGCAGCGCAAACTGAAAAAGACCGAAAAAGATTCGCTGAAAGATGAAGTGCTGCATAGCCTGCTGCCACGCGCCTTTAGCCGTTTCAGCCAGACCTTCCTGTGGATTGATACCGTTAACAACCTGATCATGGTTGACTGTGCCAGTGCCAAAAAAGCTGAAGATACGCTGGCGCTGCTGCGCAAGAGCCTCGGTTCGCTGCCGGTGGTGCCACTGACGCTGGAAAGCCCGATTGAGCTGACCATGACCGAATGGGTGCGTTCAGGTGAAACGCCGGCCGGGTTCGCACTGATGGACGAAGCCGAGCTGAAAGCCTTGCTGGAAGATGGCGGCGTGATCCGCTGTAAGAAGCAGGATCTGGTGTGCGATGAGATTGCTAACCATATCGAAGCCGGCAAACTGGTGACCAAACTGGCACTGGACTGGCAGGAGCGTGTGCAGCTGATCCTCTCCGATGATGGCTCGCTGAAGCGTCTGAAGTTTTCAGACACCCTGCGTGAACAGAATGATGATATCGATCGGGATGATGTTCAGGCGCGATTTGATGCCGACTTTATTCTGATGACCAGCGAGCTGGCGGCGTTGGTGAGCAATACGATTGAAGCTTTGGGTGGCGAAGCGCAGCGTTAAGCGGATGCATTAAAGAAGCTCAGCGCGAGACGGCTGAGCTTCTTTTGGCGCCGAACGGCGTCGGCCCTTCAGGTTTAATCTTTCAGATAGCGGCACAGATAGGAAGAAGGCTCTGCCACCTGCAGATGAAACTCGCTGTGACCCGGGACGTTAAACACCTGGCCTGGCTCAAAGTGCTTCCACTCGGCTTCACCTGGTAACAACACCTTCAACGATCCGCTGACTACCGTCATCTCTTCCGCCTGGCCGGTGCCAAACGTATATTCGCCTTCCGCCATCACGCCCACACTGGCGCGCCCGGTACTGGCACTGTCGAAACCAATTGATTTCACTTTTCCGTCGAAGTACTCACTGACGTTGAGCATATAAACATCCTTAAAATCAGAGAAAAAGATAACAGTGTAAAAGTGCCGAGAAGTTCTCGTTTACACAAGCAGTTCTGCTGCCAGTTTGGCTATTAACACATTGGACAACAATACCGGAATGCCTAACAGTTTCTGCAGGAAATCCCGATGCCGCTGGTGGTAGCCCAGACAATCCAGCACCACCACATCCGCGCCCTGCTCCTGTAAGTGCAGCGCAGCGGTAATCAGATCATCATCGCTGGTTTCCCACGGGCTGGCTACTGCAAAGTGGGGCTTCTGTCCCAGGCTCTGCCATTTGTACGCCTGCTCCGCGATATACTCTTCCCGCGCCACCACAATACCGACCTGATGCCCACCGGTGATCGCGTCCACCAGCGGCGGCAGGATACGGTAAGGTTCAAGCAGAATGGCGCTGTCAGTAAACAGGTTTTTGTACTGCCCGCTACACAGCATCAGGATAGTCTCAAAGCCCTGCTGTTCAAGTTCAAGGATCTTGTTTTGCAGCGCCGCTTCCACTTTCGCGGCCGAAAGCACCACGTGAGTGCCGTCTTCCAGGCGGGTCATCACCACCTTTTCATTGCCAGCCGTGGCGTATTTTTGCTGTATTTCGTCATGGGTCAGATCGTCAAGCAATCCAACGTGGGCGATTTGTTCTTCAGGGAGATTTTCCAGTAGCAGGGGATGGAGATCGCTACGGGCAGCCTGGCCTAGTGTAAGTGTTGCAAGTGAGTGTTTCATCGTTTTACTTTCCGCAAAGTTCGCCCTGTCAGCGAACGTAACCGCCAGATCCTCAGTGGTGTCAGTACCGGGAACCACAGATACAGAAAGCATAGCAGCTGCCTCTGAAACAGCGTGAGGGTCAGCAGGCGTGGCGGTGTTTTTCAGAAAATCTTTCAAGAGTCAGTCCAGCTCGGGCTAAGGGATGATCGGTTTTTATTTTAGGTAAATCAGGGTGCCACAGAAAAATACGGGGAGGGTCTGGCGGGGTCAAGTCATAATCTCGCGGGGAGATCGCTGGCATCCTTGCCGGCCGCCATCACTCTTTGTCTTTATCTTCGTAACGGATTTTGGCGTCCTGCGCCTCTTGCTCTGTTTCATGCTCACTGATCAGCGTGTCAGGCTTAGGATGATCGGCGCGCAGTTCGTACCAGGTGACGGTTTTCTCGGTGGTGCCTTTTTTAACCGGGACAATTTTTGCTTCACGTGGATACGGGGGTTTACCAGCCATATAATTTCCCTCTTGTCAGAATAAAAACCTCTGTCGGCAATAAAGGCCCGACAATCGCGTATCTGACTAAGTATAGACAAAGACTGGTATTTTTCCGCAGTATTTAGCTGGCGCGGGCCAGAGAGAGCATCGTAATGATGTCCTCTACCACCTTGTCCGGGCACTGCATGGCATTAATCACGTAATGCGCGGTCTGCTGATACAGCGCATCCCGGGCAGCCAGCACTTCCACCATTTCATCGGCTATCGGGCGGCCGGTGAGCGTCGGACGCTGATCCTGCTCCGGGTAGGCTTCAAGCCGCGCGGCCAGCACGTTGGCGTCCGCTTTCAGGTAGATAACCCGGCCCTGTTCACGCATAAATTTGCCGTTCTCCGCCGCCAGAACCATGCCGCCGCCCGTGGCAATGACCGTGGCCGGCGCCGTCACCGCTTTTAAGGACAGCGTTTCACGCTGACGAAACCCTTCCCACCCTTCTGCGGACACAATATCAGCAACGGTACGCTGCGTGGTTTGCTGGAGGTAGCGATCGGTATCACTGAAGGCATAGCCTAAAGCGTTCGCCAGCGCCTGACCTACGGTAGTTTTTCCGCAGCCGCGCGCGCCGATCAGATAAAGGGGTAACGACATAACTGGCACTTCCTCAGCCTGCTCGTCAGGGTCAACGCCCACGCCGAAAGGCAGATAATGATGAACTTTGCGTCGCATCATACCGATAATTTCCCTGTGCGACCAGTAGTCACTTTTTCTTTACACCCGCCGTGTGACCCAGGTCGATTAACAGACTGAATTATAACAATTAACAGGGTGTAATTTTAACTTTACAATCACAAAATAACCGCGCGATAACAGCAACATTTCCTTACCCGATGCACGTTTACTTTCCCACGCGTAGCCCCAATATAGTCAGCATCACCCGTTACGGAGTTAGACCTATGCAGAGCGAAGAACAACAGTTAATAGAGAGCCTGTTTGGCCGTTTAAAACAGGCTGAAACTCAGTCCGGCCAGCGTGACGCCGAAGCGGAGAAATTAATCCAGCAGCAGGTTCAGCAACAGCCAGGTGCACCTTACTATATGGCGCAGTCGATTCTGATTCAGGAAGCGGCACTGAAACAGCTGAACAACCGTGTCAGTGAGCTGGAAGCCAGGCTGGCTCAGGCCCAGCAGCAACAGCCCCAGCAGAGCAGCGGCGGTTTCCTGGCCGGCCTGTTTGGCGGCGGCAGTCAGCGCCAGCAGCAGCCGGCACAGCCACAGGCCCAGCAGCAGAACCCGTGGAACAGCGCGCCGCCTCCGCAACAGCAACAACAGCCTGCTTATGCGCCTGCGCCCGCTCAGGCTGCGGCCCCTTCCGCGACGCGCGGCTTTTTAGGCGGCGCATTGCAGACGGCGGTCGGTGTTGCCGGTGGCGTGGTGATGGCAGATATGCTGACCAGCATGTTCCATCATTCGCAGCCAGAGGAAATTGTGAACATTATCAACGAGCCGGCGATGCCGCAGGAAAACTTTGATAATAATCTCGATACCTTTAACGGCACCGGCAATGACAATCAGTTCGCCAGTCAGGATTCGGGCTATCAGCAGGATAACAGCAATGATTTTGCTGATTTCGGTGGTGATGACTTCAGCGGCGATGATTTTGGCGACGACGACAGCTTTGTCTGATTAACGCAGCGGGTGGAGTTCTCCACCCGCTTCTTGATTATTTTTTTTTCTGGCTGAGCAGCCACTTATCCAGTTCATTGGCAAACTGCTGGCGATCGCGCTGGTTCAGCGTCGCCGGTCCGCCGGTCTGCACGCCACTGGCCCGCATCGTATCCATAAAATCACGCATGGTCAGCCGTTCGCGAATCGTGGCGTCGCTGTAGCGTTCACCCCGTGGATTCAGCGCAATCGCCCCCTTCTCCATCACTTCTGCCGCCAGCGGAATATCCGCGGTGATCACCAGATCGCCCGCTTCAGCCCGGCGCACAATTTCGTTATCGGCCACATCAAAACCCGCCGGCACGCGCAGCGTGGTAATAAAACGCGATGGCGGCACGCTCAGCGGCTGATTCGCCACCAACGTGACCTTCATCTGCTCGCGTTCGGCAGCCCGGTAAAGCACCTCTTTGATCACTTTCGGGCACGCATCGGCATCCACCCAGATTGGCATATGACCCCTTTCCTTTTTGTTATTACGATAAACAGGGAGATCATGCCGTGCTTTTCAGGAATGGCAAATCTAATCTGCCGGTAACGGCTAAACGAAGCGGAAACTGGATAAAGGCCGGGAATGACGTAAGCTAGAGCCGTATCAAATACTGACTGAAACAGGGAGCACAACGGTGGATAAGAAAATTGGTTTTATTGGCTGCGGCAATATGTCGAAAGCCATTATCGGTGGTCTGGTTTCGTCGGGTCAGATCGCACCTGAGAACATCTGGGTATTTGACCGTAAACCGGCCACCAATGAAGCGATGCAGCAGCAATACGGCATTACGCCGGCGTCCAGCGCGGAAGAAGTGGCCAAACAGGCCGATATCCTGTTTGGTGCGGTGAAACCCAATGTCATTTTGAACGTGCTGAAAGAGATCGCCAACAGCCTGAATAAAGATACCGTGGTGGTGTCAATTGCGGCGGGCATCACGCTGGATTCACTGGCGAACGTACTGGGCCACGACCGTAAGCTGGTTCGCGTCATGCCGAACACGCCGGCACTGGTGAATGAAGGGATGACCTCAGTGACGCCAAACGTGCTGGTCACCAAAGAAGAAGCCGATGAGATTGTTGATATCTTTAAGGGTTTCGGTAAAGCCGCGCTGGTGCCGGAATACATGATCCATGCGGTGGTCGGCGTAAGCGGTTCTTCCCCGGCGTATGTGTTTATGTTTATCGAAGCGATGGCGGATGCAGCGGTGCTGGGCGGGATGCCACGCGCGCAGGCGTATCAGTTTGCCGCGCAGGCGGTTAAAGGCGCAGCGCAGATGGTGCTGGAAACCGGCAAACATCCTGCTGAACTGAAGGATATGGTGTGCTCGCCTGGCGGCACCACCATTGAAGCGGTGAAAGTATTGGAAGAGAAAGGCTTCCGCGCGGCGGTGATGGAAGCGATGCAGCAGTGCATGGCCAAATCCGAGCGGATGAGCAAGGCCTGACCTTAAGGGGCGAACGGCGTTCGCCCCTGTCGATCACTTCAGCGCTTCTTTGACCAGCGCAGCGGTTTCAGCCATCGTCATCGGCTCCTGCATCCGCAAGACCAACTCGGCGGTGAAGGTATACAGCCCGCAGGAGGCTACCGCCGCCAGCTGGCCTTTCTGCCCATAGAGCGCGACAAATTTCTTATCTGCCAGCGACCCAAACAGCTGATAGTCATCCCACTCTTCCGCATGACCCAGATATTCGTAGCGCGTCCCAAACTGCGCGGTCCAGAAGAACGGCACGCGATCGAACGCTTCGTTTTGCTCCAACATGTTCTTAGCGGCAACCCGACCCTGCTGTTGCGCGACCCGATAGTGCTCAATCCGCAGCGGGCCTGACGCCGCCGGGAAGGTGGCGATATCGCCTGCGCTCCACACCTGGCTGGCCACTTCTAACGTCTCACTGGTGGTCAGGCTGGCATCGTCATTGAGCGGAATGTCATGAATAAACGAGGTGCCCGGCGCGACGCCCGTAGCCAACAGAACGATATCAGCCGGCACGATTTTACCGCTTTTTAACGCAATCGCACTGACGTGACCGTTATCTTCCTTCAGCTCGGCCACCTCGCCGTCGATAAACTCCACGCCTTTATCTTCATGCAGCTTGCGGAAATAACCGGCAATCTCCTCACCGAAGGTGTTTTTAAACGGCAACGGTTCCGGTGCTACCACCTGTACCTTCACATCCTGCGCACGTAGCGCAGACGCCAGCTCCATGCCGATAAAACTGTTACCAATAATCACCAGCTGCTTGGTGGCATCGACCGCCTGCAGCAGCTTGTCAGCCTGCTCAAGGCTGCGCAGCACATGCACGCCCTGCAGCGCCTTACCTTCCAGATCTGGCCGCTGCGGAATGCCGCCGCTGGCAATCAGCAACTTGTCATACTGCAAGCTTGTGCCATCGGCGAAATGCAGGGTCTGATTACGGCTTTCAAGCCGTTCGACGTCCGCCAGCTTATGTTCGGCATAGGCGGAGAAATCCTCTTTTAACAGCGGAGGAACCTCATCAATCTTCATGTTGCCGGAAGGGACAAATTTGGTCAGCACGGTACGATCGTAGGGCGCCTCACTTTCACGATCGACCAGGATCAGCTTGCCGGTAAAGCCTTCCCTGCGCAGCGTCCATGCCGCAGCCGCTCCTGCCGCGCCGGTGCCCAGGATCACAAAGACCGGATCCTGGCGATCGGCCTGGAAAGTGGCCAGCGGCGGCAGCGGCTCGGGATCCACCTGCACCATGCCGTTTTCTACTCTGACCGGATAGCGCTTTAGATCGCTCAGCGCTAAGGGCTCGCACAGACTGCCGTCATTCAAGCTGAAGTTGGCTTTATGCCACGGGCAAACCAGCCTGTCGCCATAGATTGCGCCCTGCTCTAACGGCGCGCCAGAGTGGGGGCATTTGCTTTGGAAGGCTTTCACTTCCTGCTGCTCGCGGATCAGAATTATACCGGTTTCACCTACCGGCACTCTGACGGGTTTTCGCTCAGGGAGATCCTGTAAAACGATGGCATTTTGATAGCTCACGACAAGGCTCCTTTTTATTATCTGTTTTCAAATCAACAGTAATAAGCCTGGCATTTACAGGGGAAAGGATCGAAAAGGGGCAGGCGAAGCGAGGATAATTACGGTTAAGCCATTGTTTATCATTGATTATTAATATTTAAGGAAATATGAATGAACGGTGGGACGGAGGGGAGTGCGAAAAGAGGGGCCTGAGCAGGCCCACCTCAGGTTAACTTTTTTTCAGGCAGCTGCTCATATAGGTTTTACGTTCATCCCCTTTCAGCATTTTTTCACCGGCCTGGGTATTACAGGTTTTCATTTTCATCTGCTGTGGCGTCATCGAGTCCATTTTGCTGTCTTTCTTCAGGCAATTGCTCATAAAGGTTTTTCGTTCATCGCCTTTTAAGGTCTTTTCACCGGCCTGCTGATTACACACGGTCATTTTTTGTTGTTGGGCGGTCTTTTCTGCCGCGCTGGCATAACCACCGGCCATTAACGAAAGCATTGCCGCAACCATCAGATATTTCAGCTTCATGTTTTCCATCCCTATTTGATTAACGAACACTCAAAGTTTGGCAGAAATTCAGACGGGAGCGAGAAAGAAAAGCAGAAATAAACATAAGGGAATAATGAACGGGGTCAACTCGTCACCGCATACATGCGAGCGACGGATTTGATAAAGCAGATTACTGGCGGGGATGAAGCAAAAGGCGCTGAATGTAACCTTCCAGCAATGACGAGTCTTCGGGATTGATGGTCTCCGAACGTGTCGCCGTGTCCATCGCGGTAGTGATGCTGTCTGAGATCTGCTGGAATTGATGACTGTCCAGCTTACGCAGTAATGCGGTCACCACGATTTCTAACGCCTCAACCTGAGCCACTAATTCCTTGGACTCTTCTTCTTTCTCCGCCAGCCTGACCAGCAGTTCTGCAATGAGGTTTTTCATGCGGACGTCTCAGCGAGTTAAAGCAAGACGTTAACACCAGCAAAAAAAAAAGAAAATAGATAATCGCTATATTTTTTCGTTACTTAAACACGGTATTGATTTCATTATTCACTTTTGCGAAGCGCAGCAAATTTTTATTGCGAGCGAAACGTTTTGCTGCCTGTTAATGTCACAAAATAATCGTCAGCAATTAAAATCAGAGGCAATTTGCCTCTGATTTAAGGTTTTATCAGCCTGGGCCCTGAGAGAAGCCACCGCGTGGGCCACCGCCGCCCCAACCGCCGCCGTGACCGCCGCCGCCGCCACCACCTGGAGGTGGGAACAGGCAACCACTTAAGGCTGTTACCAGCGCAATCACACTTACTACTTTCATTAATCGGTTCATTGTACAGACCTCCACGGAACAGTGGCGCTGATAGTAAGCGTCCGTTACTGGCCCAGCAATGCAGAATAGTCCGGTTCAGGGCCATTTTTACCGCCAGTCACTACGCTTAACACTTTCCTGTCAGAACCCCGTAACAATGCTGGGTTAACCCGGTAAATTGCGGATTATCCGCAGGCTGGTTTACCTGCGATCGTGCTCGCAGGATCGCAGGGATCTGCTTTACAACGACGCCAAACCGGCGCAATGTGAGCGCATAACATTTATGAGGTATTGTTGATGAAACCCGCTCCTTCTCTCTCTTTGCAACAGCAACTGATCCGCCGTGATTGGGAAAATCCGGCCGTAACGCAATTGAATCGCCTGCCTGCGCATCCGCCTTTCTCCAGCTGGCGTTCGGTTGCTGCGGCCAGAGAAGACAGAACGAGCGAGCGTCGCCAGTCCCTGAATGGCGTCTGGAACTTCAGCTATTTCAGCCAGCCAGAACTGGTTCCGGACAGTTGGTTAGCGCAGGATCTGCCGGAGGCGGATCCCCAGCCGGTGCCGTCAAACTGGCAGCTGGCTGGTTATGACGCCCCGATCTACACCAACGTGCAGTACCCTATTCCGGTCACGCCACCTTTTGTGCCGAATGAAAACCCGACCGGTTGTTATTCACTGACCTTCAGCTGCGATCCGGACTGGCTGACGTCAGGACAGACGCGGATCCAGTTCGACGGCGTGAACTCGGCCTTTTACTTATGGTGCAACGGCCAGTTTATTGGCTATTCGCAGGACAGCCGCCTGCCGGCAGAATTCGATCTCTCACCGGTGCTGACCCACGGCGAGAACCGTTTGGCGGTAATGGTGCTGCGCTGGAGTGACGGCAGCTATCTGGAAGACCAGGACATGTGGCGCATGAGCGGGATTTTCCGCGATGTCAGCCTGCTGCATAAACCCGCCGTGCAGCTGAGCGATATCCAGATTGAAACGCATCTCAGCCCTGAGTTTCACTCCGCCCAGCTGAAAATTCTGGCGGTCTGCTCACTGGAGCATGCCGGGCAGTATCAGGTTGAGGTTCAGCTGTGGCGGCATAACGCGCTGGTTGGCAGCGTTCACCAACCGTTTGGCAGCGCGATCGTGGATGAGCGAGGCCGCTACAGCGATCGCACCACGCTGACGCTGCGCGTGGAAAATCCAGCGTTATGGAGTGCGGAAACGCCGCATCTATATCGGGCGACCGTGGCGCTGCGCGATCTGCAGGGGAACCTGCTGGAAGTGGAAGCCTATGATGTTGGTTTCCGCAAAATCGAAATCCATCAGGGCTTGCTGAAGCTGAATGGCAAACCGCTGCTGATTCGCGGCACCAATCGCCATGAACATCATCCGGAACATGGCCAGGTGATGGATGAAGCGACGATGATCCGCGACATCACGCTGATGAAGCAGCATAACTTCAATGCCGTGCGCTGCTCGCATTATCCCAACCATCCGCTGTGGTATCGCCTCTGCGACCGCTTCGGACTGTATGTGGTGGACGAAGCCAATATCGAAACGCACGGAATGCAGCCGATGAACCGTCTGTCGGACGATCCGGTATGGTTCAATGCCTTTAGCGAACGCGTGACCCGAATGGTACAGCGCGATCGCAATCACGCCTGCATCATCATCTGGTCGCTGGGCAACGAATCGGGACATGGCAGCACGCATGACGCGCTCTGGCGCTGGATCAAAAGTAACGATCCGACGCGGCCGGTGCAGTATGAAGGCGGCGGTGCCGATACCGCCGCCACCGATATCATCTGCCCGATGTATGCCCGCGTCGATCAGGATCAACCGTTCGACGCGGTGCCGAAATGGTCACTGAAGAAGTGGATCGGTCTGCCGGAAGAAACCCGTCCGCTGATCCTCTGTGAATACGCGCATGCGATGGGCAACAGCTTTGGCGGCTTTGCAAAATACTGGCAGGCCTTCAGAGCGTTTCCACGGTTGCAGGGCGGCTTTGTCTGGGACTGGGTCGATCAAAGCCTGACCCGTTACGATGCGCAGGGCAATGCCTGGCAGGCTTACGGTGGCGACTTTGCTGACACGCCCAACGATCGTCAGTTCTGCATGAACGGTCTGGTTTTTGCCGACCGTACGCCGCATCCTTCCCTGTTTGAAGCGCAGCGTGCGCAGCAATTCTTCCAGTTTTCGCTGCTCAGCACCCGGCCGTTAATCCTGCGCATTGAGAGCGAATATCTTTTCCGCCACAGCGACAATGAAATCCTGCGCTGGTGCATTGAGCATAATGGCGTGGAGATAGCGGCAGGTGAACAACCGCTGGCCATCGCTGCGGAAGGTCGGGTGGATATCGAACTGCCACCGTTTGCCGATCTTGATGATCAGCTGTGGCTGAACGTTGAGGTTATCCAGCCAGAGGCGACAGCGTGGTCGCCGGCAAATCACCGCGTGGCCTGGGATCAATGGCAACTCCCTTCTCGCCTGCCAATGCCTTCACCGCTTAAGTCGTTGTTCATCCCCGAAATGGTGGAGACCGAACAACTGATCGAAATCCGTCAGCAGAACCAGCGCTGGCAGTTCTCAAAACACAGTGGCGAACTGGTGCAGTGGCTGATTGATGGGCAGCCTCAACTACTGACGCCATTACGCGATAACTTCACCCGCGCGCCGCTGGATAACGATATCGGCATCAGCGAAGTGACTAAAGTCGATCCGAATGCCTGGGTTGAACGCTGGCAGCGCGCCGGTTTCAATCATCTGGAAAGCGAGCTGACAGATTTCCAGGCCGATGCCCTCAGCCGCAGCGTGCAGCTGACCGCCACCCATGCCTGGTTGCATCAGGGCGAACGGCTGTTTATCAGCCGTAAAAGCTACCTGATTGATAGCGCGGGAGAATTACATATTCAGGTAGAGGTAGATGTGGCTGCAGGCTTACCGGCACCGGCCCGCATCGGTCTCAGCTGCCAGTTAAGTCAGCCGGCAGAAAACGTCAGCTGGCTGGGCCTGGGCCCGCACGAAAACTATCCGGACCGCCTGCTGTCCGCGCAGTTCTCACGCTGGACGCAGCCACTGGACGCGCTCACTACGCCGTATGTGTTTCCCAGCGAAAACGGTCTGCGCTGCGGCACAAAATCGTTAAGCGTGGGCAGGATGAAGGTCGACGGGGAGTTTCATTTCTCGGTCAGTCGCTACAGCCAGCAACAGCTTCGCGAGGTGACCCACCGTCATCTGCTGCAGGAAGAGGAAGGCTGCTGGCTGGTGCTGGATGGGTATCATATGGGCGTCGGCGGCGATGACTCGTGGAGCCCCAGCGTCAGCCCTGAATTTCTGCTGTCAGCCTCACGCTATCGTTATGCGCTGACGCTGAAAGCAGAGTAAATGCGTGTTCAGGCCTGACGGCAGCAGCGTCAGGCCTGAGCCGCCGTCACCACTTTGCGGTTACGCCAGGTGACGATCAGCTGAACCGTATTGGCCAGGACCACCACCGCCGTTGCCGCAAATACCCAGCGGAATCCGCCAATGGCCGACACGCCGGAACCAATCAGCGGCCCGACGACGTTGCCCAGGTACATAAATGACTGGTTGTAGCCAAAAATGCGTCCGGTAACCCGATCGCTGGAATAGCGCAGCAGCATGGTTTGCACCGCGGGCATCATCGCCCCTTCCGCAAACCCCAGCAGGAAACGCAGAGCACCCAGCTGGAATGCACTTCCCGCCCATGACATGGTCACAAACAGCACGAAGGTCAGGATCAGCGCGGAAAACAGGATGCGCTGGGCGCCAATCCGATCGCCCAGTTTCCCCAACGTCGGCGCCGAAAACAGCGCAGACACGCCGGGAATGGCCGCTACCACCCCGCTGATAAAGGCAATATTCTGCACGTTCGGCTCAAGTTCCCGCACAAACAGCGTCAGGATCGGGCTGATCGAGCCATTGCACAGCTGGATGGTGAGGGTGGTCAGAAACAGGCTGATAATCAGGCCGGGATTGCCGAGTGACCGGAAGACCATGGTGCCGGAAAGCTTATCCTCTTTTTTCACCCTCGGCTGGCCGCCCTCTTTGATCAGGAACAGCGTGATCAGAAAACTGGTCAGCAGTAAGCCCGAGGTAATCAGGAACACCGCGCGTAGCCCAACCCAGTCCGCCAGGAAACCGCCCATCATCGGCCCCATGATCACGCCGCAAATTTGGGCGGTGGTCACCATACTCATCGCCCAACCGCTGCGCTCACGCGGCACCTGGGTTGCCACCAGCGCCATGGCATTGGGAATATAGCCGGACGTCAGCCCCATCAACGCACGCAGCAAAAACAGCTGCCAGACATCGGTGACAAATGCTTGCAGAAAAATCACTATCCCCATGCCCAGAGAAGCACGGAGCAGCATCAGCTTGCGGCCTTTACGATCGGCAAGGCTGCCCCACATCGGCGAGACGATGGCCGAGACCATAAAGGTTACGCTAAAGATAAGTCCGGACCAGAGGGTCAGCGAGCTGGGATCGGTAACGCCCAGTTGCTCAACGTAGAGCGGCAAAAAAGGGATGATTTGACTGATCGCGAGGCCGGTAAAGAGGCAGCCGAACCAGACTGAGATGAGGTTAACCTTCCAGGATTCCATCTTGCTGTGCTGAGGGCCTTATAGCAGAAGAGCGAGTTGGCAGTGTAACAAGGACATTTTAGCAATGAGTGGCAAATAACGGGATGGGGTTAACTTTGAAGTTTTACCCTGTTGGCATAGCGTCTCCAGCCGCAAAATGGCGCTGGCGCTGGCATTTCATGCCGGATGTGCAGTATTTCTGACTGGTGAAAACGTGGCGGGAAAGTGCAGCATGTCGCAGCCAGGATTTAAAAGCCCCAGACGCAACAAACCCGCCGTTAAGCGGGTTTTCGTATTCTCGCTAGCTCTACACGGAGTAAACTCCGGTTCGCCTGCGAAAAGTTCTCTAATTACAGAGCAGTTACGTTAGCAGCTGCTGGGCCTTTCTGGCCGTTTTCGATAGAGAACTCAACTTTCTGACCTTCTTCCAGCGTCTTGAAGCCGCCGTTCTGGATTGCAGAGAAGTGAACGAATACGTCTTTGCTGCCGTCGGTTGGGGAGATGAAGCCGAAACCTTTCTCAGCGTTGAACCATTTTACTAAACCAGTCATTTTGTTAGACATTTGTCTTTCCTTCAATAAGTATTAAGCCGCAAAGGGCACGGGTTTTTCAACAGGGTGGACTTATGAGGCACTTAAGAAGGAAGTCAGGAAGAGATATCAGAGATAACCTTTAACTGAAAACTGCTTTAATAAATTTGCTCGCATACGTTGTCTGTTTCAAAACCGACGATGCATTTACTCATAACGCAGGATGCAGTTCAATACCTGATGATTAAAAAAAACCAAAACCACCATCAACTCACTGTAAAATAACTAAAAATAGTTTAGTTTTTTTCGTTAAGCGCCGAAATCATCCACTTTACCTTCTCATTTACCGTGGCAAACCCCAGTCAAAACCGGCCTGTGGGTCCGCTCTCCTCTGCGCCAGGGTAAAAAGCATAATGAAAAATATTTCTGATTGTTACTGGCTTTCCTGCGGCTGCCATCTAGAGTAATTAAAATCTCCGCCTGATTATTCGCAGGCTCAGTATCGATTGACCGTCCTGGTGAATCGACGCGTATTTAAAAATGATAATCCTGATCTCATCGGTTCGCCGCTGGGCGATCGGTGGTGCCTTTCTGGAGGTTAATCATGAGACATTCAACGCCTGGCGCTGGCCGCGCAATAACGGAATATTTTAACAGTCCGGCTTTTCATGCGCCGAAAGAGAGTGAACTGCTGGCGGCAATCCTGACCGAACTGATGCGCCGGGGACGGCCTACCCACAGCAAAGTGATTATCGCCACGGTGATTGCCAAGCTGGAAGGGGAAGTCGATGAGGCGCTGCTGCAAGGGTATCGCAATTTACTGACGCAGCTATTGGAAGAGAAAGAAGAGTAATTTCCGGCCCGCCCTCCTGCTTAATGAAAGGTGCCCACCTGCGTGTCGCTGCCTTAATTTCGCCTGCCTGATGCAAAAAAAATCCCGCACGAGGCGGGAATAAGACGAGCATTGCATGTTTCGCAGTGACCAGCAGATCACCTTTGTTAGCCCGATACCCTACCGCGCCCAGGTTGCAATTCTGTGACATGCTGAACTTCCTTTTCCTGATATTACGTATGTTTACACGCGACCAGATTGCTAACCCTGACCACCCCGTTATCATTGGCGCACTCTTTTCAAAGGATTCGGCATGAACGCTCAGCGACGGCGCGCAACGGGATTATTAAGTCTGGCCTGTCTGGTTATCCTGCTCTGTCTGGGCGTGCGGATGGTTGGCGCGCCTGCGTCTACACCTGCGTTAACCTCCGTTTCAACACTCAGTGACGCGGCTGACTCTGACCTGTCTCCTACCCCTTGTGAACTGAGCGTGAAGTCCCTGCTCTCTGCCTTGCCCGAAATTGCCGCGATGGCGTTGCTGGCATTAGCGGTGGTGATCCTGCTGTTTATGCCATTGCTGATGCGCCTGCCCGTCCGCTACCTGCGTCCGCCACTGGCCCCGCCTGAACGAAGGCTCCATCTCTGCCACTGCGTCTTCCGTGAATAAGTCACCGCCCGATCGGATTGGTGTCTTTTACTTATTTACGGAGAAACAATGCAATATCTTTTCAGGACCTTACTGGTTGTCCTGCTCAGCCTGTGGCTGCCTGCGTTGCAGGCAGCAGACAGCGGCTGGCTGACCACCCCTCAGAACGATCATGCCCAGGTTCGCGTTCGTGCCGATAATGCCAGCGAAGGATCCACCCGCGTGCTGCTGGATATCAAACTGCAGGACGGCTGGAAGACCTACTGGCGATCGCCTGGCGAAGGCGGAATTGCGCCCGAAATCCGCTGGGACGGTTCGCCTCCAGCAGCCAGATGGTTCTGGCCGGTGCCGCAACGCTTTGACGTTGCGGGCCTGACTACCCAGGGTTATCACCACCAGGTCGCGCTGCCCATTACGATGGCGGGCAAGGTGCGCGATCGCCTGAGCGGTACGCTGACGCTTTCAACCTGTAGCAACGTCTGTATTCTGACCGATTATCCGTTCAGTCTGGCTATGCAGCGTCCCTCAGACAAACGCTTTGCGCATGATTTTGCCGAGGCGATGGGCCAGGTTCCGGTAGCCAACGTGCTGACCGATACGCTGCAGGCGGGCTATCAGTCCGGCAAGCTGCAGATCACCGCGACGCGTGCCGGCGGCTGGCGCCAGCCGGACCTGTTTATTGACGATCGCAGTGACGCCAGCTTTGGCAAACCGGCGCTGACCATCAAGGGTGACACCCTGCAGGCAGTGGTGCCCGTCAGCGATCAATGGGGCGAAGGTGCGCCGGATTTGCAGGGCGAAACGGTCTCTCTGGTGCTTGCCGACGGCGGTCTGGCCCAGCAGAGCGAATTAAAAATTGGCCCGCCCGTGGCGTCAATCGGCGGCGGCATTGCGCTGTGGCAAGTGGTGTTAATGGCGCTGGCGGGCGGCTTTATCCTCAATCTGATGCCCTGCGTGCTGCCGGTGCTGGGCATGAAGTTAGGTTCGATCCTGCAGGTAGAACAGCGCAATAAACGCACGGTGAGGCTGCAATTTATCGCTTCCAGCGCCGGTATTATCGCGTCCTTTATGGCGCTGGCGCTGCTGATGACCGTCCTTCGTCTGAGCAACCACGCGTTAGGCTGGGGAATTCAGTTCCAGAATCCGTGGTTTATCGGCTTTATGGTGCTGATTACGCTGCTGTTCAGCGCCAATCTGTTCGGCCTGTTCTATTTCCGTCTGCCCTCTTCTCTCTCCACGCGTCTGGCCACGCACAACGGCGACGGCATCGCCGGGCATTTCTGGCAGGGCGCCTTTGCCACGTTGCTGGCAACGCCGTGCTCTGCGCCGTTCCTCGGTACGGCGGTGGCCTTTGCGCTGGCGGCTTCCCTGCCGATGTTATGGGGAATTTTCATCGCGCTGGGGATCGGTATGAGCCTGCCGTGGTTGTTAATCGCCCTGTTCCCCGCACTGGCGCTGAAGTTACCAAAAGCCGGTCGCTGGATGAACGGCGTGCGTATTGCCATGGGCGTGATGATGCTGGCTTCCTGCCTGTGGCTGGTCAGCCTGCTGTTCAGTCATCAGGGCGTCAGCTTCACGCTGATGGATGACCACATCAACTGGCAACCGCTGAGCGAGCAAGCCATTACTAATGCCCTCGCCACCGACAAACGGGTGTTCATCGATGTCACGGCCGACTGGTGCATTACCTGCAAGGCCAACAAATTCAACGTGCTGATGCGGCCAGACGTCCAGCAGGCCTTACAGTCCGGGGACGTGGTGGCACTTCGCGGCGACTGGAGCCGTCCTTCTGCGGTCATCAACACCTTTCTGAAACGTCGCGGCAGCGTGGCTGTCCCGTTCAATCAGGTTTATGGCCCAGGCAATCCACAGGGAACCGTGCTGTCACCGCTGCTTGATCGTCAACAATTATTAACCGCGTTATCTGACGCAAAAGGAAAGGCGAAATGAAAAAGTTACTGATAACTCTGCTGCTGGCCAGTTCTCCGGTACTGGCTGCGCCACCGTTTACGCCCGAGCAGGAAGTGCGTATCCGGGAACTGATCCGCGAAACGCTGGTTGAGAACCCTAAAATTCTGGCGGAAGCGGCAGATGCTTATGATAAGCAGGCGCAAAAAGAGCAAGGCGCGGTGATTGCTCAGGTGATTGAACAAAATAAAGCGGCGTTGTTCGAGGATGAGAGCAGCCCACGGCTGGGATCGAAACAGGCCAAAGTGACGCTGGTTAACTTTACCGATTACAACTGCGTTTACTGCAAACAGTTCGATCCCGAGCTGGAGAAATTAGTCAAAAACTACCCGGATGTTGCGGTGGTGATCAAACCGTTGCCGTACCGCTCGGAAACCTCCCTGACCGCCGCACGCCAGGCACTGATGTTCTGGCGTGAAAAGCCGGCGCAGTTTTGGGCACTCCACCAGCGGCTGATGGCTAAAAAAGGCTATCACGATGAGGCCAGCATCAAAGCGGCGGAGAAAAAAGTGGGGCTGAGCTTCATCGAACCCGATCGGCGCAGCACGGAAACCATCAACAGCAACCTGCAACTGGCTCAGCATCTCGGCGTTTCCGGCACGCCCGCCACGCTGATTGGCGAGCAGATGGTTTCAGGCGCGATCCCTTATGAACAGCTGGAAGCGCTGGTGAAAGTGCAGCTTGAGCAGGTGAAATAATGGCTAAGGGGCGACGCATTCTTCGCGATCTGCTGCTGCTGCTGATGATGATGGCGGTGCTGTTTACGGTGATTGATTTCTTCCGTGCCCCGCAGGCGCCGACAGGTTTTGCAGACATCCCGCTTCACACCATTGATGGCCGGGACGTGACGCTGGCCGAGCTGAGCATGAAAAAACCGCTGCTGGTTTACTTCTGGGCGAGCTGGTGTGGCATCTGCCGTTACACCACGCCGGACGTGGTGAAACTCAGCGATAACGGCAGCAACGTGCTGACCGTGGCCATTCGCTCGGGTGACGACAGTCGCGTGGTGCGCTATTTGAATGGCAAACATCTGACGCTGCCGGTGGTCAACGATCCGCAGGGAAGCATGGCGGCTAACTGGGATGTCAGCGTAACGCCGACGCTGCTGGTCGTCTCGAAAGGTCAGGTGGTGCAAAGCACTACCGGCTGGACCAGCTACTGGGGAATGAAGTTGCGCCTCTGGTGGGCGCAAAAAAAACATTAATACTGAACGGGCCGGAAATTCGGCCCTTTTTTTTAGCCGCAATAAACCCGGCTGATGTTGCTTTTGGCATCGCCCATAAAGTTCAGACGATTGAGGTTGAAGTCCATTGTCACCGCAGAATTATACGGAATCGCGCGAACAGGATGTTCGAAACGCAATCCATCTATGGCTGACAAGGGTTTGCCCACGTACTGCTGATATTCAGAGGCACCACAACGATCCATTTCCGGATCGACCGCAGCGGAACTGTTCCCATTCTTCGTCGCCGTCTGGCAACCGGATAACGCCAGCAGCGCTGCGATAGCGGCAATTTTTCCATAAAACTTCATAACTTCTCTCCTGTGCTTTTATCTTCGGCAATCAACAGGAAGCCTACCAGACCCGACGCCGTGATGATAATCGCTTTTCGTAACGCTGTTTGTTTCTGTGATCCGGGATAACGCGGCACAAAATGCCTCAGCGGGATGCCGTAGCCAGCGCTATAATTTAAGAATTATCTGAGATAGGAGGTTCTTATGGAACTGGTTGTGTTTGTGTTGTTCGCCGTCATCATGACGTTTGTTGCGGTTCGTGTCCGCTAACGTAAAAAGCCCGCTTAAGCGGGCTTTTTTGTGTCGGCGATCATCATGCTACCGGTGAAACCTCCGTGTCCAGCAGCAGGCGGAACCGGTCCAGCGGCATCGGCCGGCCGAGGTAATAACCCTGGCCTTCCTGACAGGCAATCGCCTGCAACTCCTGCAGCTGCTCGCGGGTTTCAATCCCTTCTGCCGTCACCGTCAGAGCAAATGCCCTGCCGAGGCCAATGATGCCTTCGACGATCGACAGCGCCTGTGGCGAGTTCGGGAAGTCATTCATATAGGAACGGTCCATCTTCATGCCATCGAACGGGAAGGTCTTCAAATACCCCAGTGAGGCATAGCCTGCGCCGAAGTCATCCACCGTTAACCGTACGCCAAGGGTCTTCAGCGCCTGCATCACTTCCAGCGCGCTTTGGGGATTCTCCAGCGTGATATTTTCGGTGATTTCCAGTTCAAGGCGCTCCGGCGGCAGCCCGCTGCTGTGCAGGGCATTCGCCACGCGCTTCGCCAGATGGCCGCTGCGAAACTCAACCGGAGAAATATTCACCGAGACGTACATCGGCGACGGCCAGCTCATCGCGTCGGTGCAGGCGCGGTGCAACACCCAGGTACTGATATCGATGATTAAACCGGTTTCTTCCGCCAGCGGGATAAAGCTGTCCGGCATGATCATCCCGCTGGCCGGATGCTGCCAGCGGATCAGCGCTTCCGCCCCTTCCAGCCGCCCTTTTTTCAGGTCATAGCGTGGCTGATAGTACAACCGCAGTTCATCACCGCCGATGGCTTTACGCAGGTTGCGCTCCATCTCACGGCGTTTGACCAACAGTTCGGCCATTTCTGGCGTGTACCAGGTCCAGCGATTGCGCCCTTCCTGCTTCGATTTATACAGGGCAATATCCGCCAGCCGCAGCAGTTCTTCGGCCTGCATCGCATCGCGCGGTGCCAGCGCAATCCCCAGGCTTGCCCCAAGGAAAACTTCATGCTGGCCGAGCATAAACGGACGACGGAGTTCATCGATCAGCGATTTACAGCAGGCGGCAATTTCCGCTTCATCGGCCAGATTAGAGACGATCAGCACAAACTCATCGCCGCCCTGCCGTGACACCAGATCGCCCGCCTTCAACACGCTGCGCAGTCGGTGAGACACCTCATTCAGCACACAATCCCCGGCCGCATGTCCCCAGGTATCATTGATCGGTTTGAAGTTATCCAGATCCAGGCTGATCAGCACCAGCGGCCGCTCCAGCGTCGGTTGCGCCTGCAGGCGACCGAGCAGAAACTCGCTCATATAGACGCGATTTGGCAGGCCGGTCAGCGCATCGTGTTGAGATAAATAATGGATGCGCGCCTGGGCTTCCACTTCCTGGGTGATATCCGACACCGTGCCGCGATAACCGGCGATCTGCCCATTCACCGTCACCGGATTGGCGATCAGGCTACAGATACGTTTTGCCCCCAACGCCGTCACCGAGTAGCAGCGCAAGGCATGGCGCAGACCGTCGGCACGCTGCTGGATGATCCAGTCAGAAACCAGATGCTCGTCGTGCTGCAATACGTCATCCAGCGAACGTCCCAGCATCTTCGCCACGTCGTAGTGGGTCACGGCGGCAAACCGTTTGGACAGATAGGTCAGCGCGCCCTGGGCATTGGTTTCCCAAATCCAGTCCGAGGCGGTTTCTGCCACGTCGCGAAAACGGGATTCACTGTCCGCCAGTTCGCGTTGGCTGTGCATTAGCTGGGTGAAGCGATCGTCGGACAGCGCGGCGTTATGCATGGCGTGATTAATCACTCTGCGGGCCACCAGCGCCAGGATCAGCGCGGTGATCAGCAGCATCGGCAACACGATAAACAGCAGGGTGCCGCCAGGTGCTAACGAATCCCAGCGGATCACAATCGGCGGTTCATCAGCAATCTCTTCATTGAGCAGCGGCGGGACAAAGCTGTCGTGGGCGCTGTCAGGGACCCGGGTGTTGATGACGCCTATACTGTCGCCAAACGCTTTCAGTTTTTCCGGGGTGAAGCGATTCACAAACACCATCACCGACGGCGGGCCGGGCATCGTTTTCAGGCCAGGGACTTTGCCGGTGGTGATCGGCGCAGCGGCGACAATTGCCGGTGTGGTGCCAATCATCGCATTGATGGTCAGCGCATTATCCTCGGCGGCGAGCGCGCGGGCACTTTTGATCAGCGGCGCCGCATGAATGCCCAGCCAGCTTTCCAGCTTCAGGTCGGACAGCTTGCCGTTGATCACCGCATAACTTGTCCGCCCGTTGCCGTCCACCACAAAGACCCCTTCGTAGTGATATTCGGTGAAAAGCCCCGGACCAAAGTTCTGCTGATCGTAAGCCCAGACCGGATCCACCATCAGATGCAGATGGTTCCAGGCTTCGCCCCAAAAGGCATAGTCACGGATATCGGTCAGAATGTTCTGGCGGTTTTCCTTCCAGGCGTTGTGCAGCAAGAACGTCTCTTGCTTGACCGCGTCGGCATTCTGTCGCCAGGCAATGCCGACCACCAACAGCATCGCCAGCAGCATCACGATACTGAGCAACAGGGACAGCGACATCAGTAAGCGCCGGGTGAAAAACGTCGTTTTATGACCCTCGGCGGTAAGGTGTAGATTCAGGGTCGGTGGAAATTTCATGTACTCGGACCTTTTCAAGCAGGCTGACTTACTTCGCCTGTCGTTTATTGCCTGCATGGCGTAGTTGAATCGCTGGTCCTCTCGTCCTCAAGACGCGATCGTTAATGCACTATCGGCCTGGCGGGCAAACTGTTTAGCGGGTTTTTCCAGAAATGCGGGCGCCTCGACAGCCCCCAAACCGCTTGCTACCATCCTTTCACCCCGGACCGAGAGACCTTGCAATGAACAATCATGCCGACAGAGTGACCTGTACGCTGCTGTGCATGGGGATGTGCCTGGTCTGGTATTCGATCACCGTGATGATCAGCGCGCTGCCGGCCTATCCGGCGTTAAGGGAAACGGGCCTGTTGATGCCGGTGCTCTGTGCACTGGAGTTTTCCGCGCTGGTGCCGCTCTATCGCTGGTATGCCAGGCACTACAGCAATATCCCGTTCGGTAAAATCACCGTCCGTCAGGGGCTGATATTCAGCGGACTGCTGCTGTGCCTGATCCTGTCTCAGTCGTTATATCTGCAGCAGGAGAGCTGGACCGGCGGGCAGTTTGGCGAAGGGAAAAGCAAAATCCTGCTGTTCTCGCTGGCGGTGGTGCTGCTGGCACCGGTGTTTGAAGAGATCCTGTTTCGGGGGTTTGTGCTGCAAGGTTTGCTGCTGTGGGCTCCCCGGCAACGGCTGGCGTGCGCCCTGCTGACCTCGATCGGTTTTGCCGCCATGCACACGCAGTACACCCATCCGCAAACGATGATTGCGTTGATCGCCCTCTCGCTGCTGCTGTGCTGTGCGCGCTTAATCTCGGGTGGTTTAAAACTGCCGATTTTTCTGCATATGCTCAACAACCTGATTGGCGTGTCGCCGTGGCTGTGGCTGGCTCTGGCGGGATAACCTGCTGACGGTTTATAACCAATTCCCGCGCGTTATAACAATTTCATCTATCGATAGCCGATAATCTACTATTTGTCTTACCGGCGGGTACCTTACACTCGCCAGCAACTCACAGGTAAGGAAACGTCATGAAATCGTTTTACCCGTCAATTATTGCCCTTGCACTGACCGCCTCATGGGCTGCTCACGCTGCAACCCCGCCAGATACGCTGGTGATTGCTCAGTCCATTGATGATGCCAGCAGCTTCGATCCGGCCGAAGGATTTGAGCTGACGTCGGTCCAGGCGTTTACCAACCTGTATCAGCGCCTGGTGCAATCCGATCCGCAGAATCCGACCGATCTGAAACCGACGCTGGCCACATCCTGGCAGCCGGGCAGCGATAACCGCAGCCTGACCTTTGCCCTGCGCGATGGCGCGAAATTTGCCTCCGGCAATCCGGTGCGTCCGGAAGATGTGATCTTCTCGCTGGGTCGTGTAGTTAAGCTGAACCTCGATCCCTCTTTCATCCTGACCCAACTGGGCTGGACCAAAGACAATGTGGATGCGCAGCTGAAGAAGGTCGATGCAACGCATGTGCAGATTAGCTGGACCGCTGACGTCAGCCCGACTTACGTGCTGAGCCTGCTGGCCGCCCCGGTTTCATCCATCGTTGATGAAAAAACCGCGATGGCCAATGCCAAAAACAACGATTTCGGCAACAAGTGGCTGGCGGTGCATTCTGCCGGCAGCGGCCCGTTCCAGATCCGCAAATACATCCCGCATGAAGTGGTGCTGCTGTCCGCCAACCCAACCTCACCGGGTGGCGCGCCGAAGCTGAAAAACGTGCTGATCAAAAACGTCCCGGAACCGGCAACCCGCCGCCTGCTGCTTGAGCAGGGCGATGTGGATATTGCCCGTAATCTGGGCGCCGATCAGATGGCCGGGCTGAAGGGCAAACCGGGCGTGAAGCCAATGGCGATCCCGATGGCGTCGCTGTACTACATGCAGTTCAACATTGATGCCAATCCGGCGTTGAAAAACCCGGCCTTGTGGGAAGCCTCGCGCTACCTGTTTGACTACAAAGGCATTGCCGACGATCTGCTGAAAGGCCAGTTCCAGGTGCATCAGTCGTTCCTGCCGGAAGGCTTCCTCGGCGCGCTGAACGACAATCCTTTCAGCTACGATCCGGAGAAGGCGAAAGCCATCCTGAAGAAAGCCGGTCTGAACAACGTCAGCTTTAAGCTGAGCGTCAGCAACCAGCCGCCGTATCTGGACATTGCCCAGGCCCTGCAGGCCAGCTTTGCCAAAGGGGGTATTAAGGTTGAGCTGATCCCAGGCCTGAGCAGCGAGATCGCCACCTCGGTTAAAGCCCACAAATATGAAGCCACCCTGAACGCCTGGGGCGCGGATTACTTTGACCCGAACACCAACGCCGCCGCCTTCGCCTATAACCCGGAAGATGGCAGCAAAACGCTGGCCTGGCGTTCAAACTGGCATATCCCGGAGCTGAACAAGCAGACGCTGGCCGCCACCGCGGAAAGCGATAAGGCTAAGCGCGTCGAGCTGTACCAGAATATGCAGCGCGAAATCCAGAAGAACTCCCCGTACGTGGTGGGTCTGCAGGCGCGTAACCTGATCGCCCTGCGCGATAATCTTAAAGGCTACGTCCAGGGCATTAACCCGGATATGGTTTACTACAGCCAGGTCACCAAGTAATGACGGTCACTGTTGCACAAGCCGGGTCCTCCCGGCTTTTCTGGTTAAAGAGCGGACGCCTGCTGACCGGGTTAGCCTCACTGCTGGTGACGCTGCTCGGTCTGCTGGCCTTCACCTTTATGCTTTCTCATCTGTCGCCGGTCGATCCGGCGTTGCAGATCGCCGGCGATCACGCCAGTGAATCGACCTACGCCCAGGTTCGTCACGATTTAGGGCTGGATAAGCCGCTGCCGGTGCAGTTCTGGCACTATCTGACGCACCTCGCCCATGGCGATTTGGGCATTTCCAGCCTGACCAATCAGGCCGTATCCAGCGATCTCTTGCGCACCTTCCCGGCCACCATTGAACTGGCGACCTGCGCGATGATCTTTGGTGCGTTCTTCGGCATTGTGCTGGCGCTGCTGGCCGCGTGGAAGCCCGGTAGCCTGCTCGATAACCTTGCGCGGATGATTTCCCTGCTTGGTTACTCGGTGCCGGTATTCTGGCTGGGCCTGCTGGGTCTGCTGCTGTTTTATGCGGTGCTGCACTGGTCGGCCGGTCCCGGACGCCTGGATGATATCTGGATTTACACGCTGGAGCCAAAAACCGGGCTGGTGCTGGTTGATAGCTGGCTTTCCGGCGATCCCGAGATGTTCCGCAATGCTGTCGCGCATTTATGGTTACCGGTGGTGGTACTGGGCCTGCTGGCGATGGCCGGTATTACCCGCTTGCTGCGCGCGGCGCTGCTGGAAGAGAGCAGCAAAGAATACGTCACGCTGGCGCGGGCCAAAGGGGCCAGCCGTGGGCGGATTTTACTGCTGCACGTGTTCCCTAACGTTCGTGGCACGCTGATTACCGTGCTGGCCCTCTCCTACGCCACGCTGCTGGAAGGATCGGTTCTGACCGAAACGGTGTTTGCCTGGCCCGGCGTGGGACGCTATATGACCACCGCGCTGTTCGCCTCCGATACCCCGGCGATTCTGGGCTCGACGCTGCTGATCGGCAGCTGCTTTATCATCCTCAATGCGCTGGCAGATGCGTTAACCTGGCTAACCGACCCGAGAACCCGATGACGCAAAATCTTACCGACCTCGACCACGTGGCACCGTCGCGCCGTCGCCGTCCCCGCCTGACGTCGCTGGTGATTGGCGGCACGCTGGTGGCGATCCTGCTGCTGGCGGCGCTATTTGCGCCGTTACTGGCGCCATTCGACCCGAATGCGCAGGAGATGTCCGCGCGCCTGCTGCCGCCTTCCTCCCTGCACTGGCTGGGAACCGATGGCTTTGGCCGCGACCTGCTTTCACGGGTGATTTATGGCTCGCGCCCGACCCTGCTGCTGGTGTCGCTGATCCTGGTGCTGACCATTCCGGTGGGCATGCTGATCGGCATCTGTGCCGGCTACCTCGGTGGCTGGACGGAGCGCGTGCTGATGCGCATCACCGATATTTTCCTGTCCCTGCCGAATCTGGTGATCGCGCTGGCGCTGGTCGCCATGCTCGGCCCCGGCCTGATGAACGGTGCGCTGGCGCTGGCGCTGACCAGCTGGCCGCCGTTCGCCCGTCAGGCGCGTGCTGAAACCCTGGCGCTGCGTCGCAGTGATTATCTGGCGGCGGCGCGGATGCAGGGCATCAACGGCTTACGCCTGATGTTTGGCCATATTCTGCCGCTGTGTATGCCGAGTGCCGTGGTGCGTGCCGCGCTGAGCCTCGGCGGCATCATTCTGTCTGCGGCCGGCCTCGGCTTCCTCGGAATGGGCGTTCAGCCACCGACCGCGGAATGGGGATCGATGGTGGCCGAAGGCAGTAAAGTGATATTCGATCAGTGGTGGGTAGCCGCCGCACCAGGCGGGGCGATTTTGTTTGCCAGCCTGGCGTTTAACCTGACGGGCGATGGCCTGCGTGACCGACTGGATACCCGAAATGGCAATTGAAACCTCTGACCTGATCGTCGCGGATAAGCTGAAAATCGCCAGTCCGGACGGCACGCCGCTGGTGAAAGAAATCAGCTTTACCCTGGGCCGCGAACGTCTGGCGCTGGTGGGTGAGTCCGGCTGCGGTAAGTCACTGACTGCCCGCAGCCTGATGGGCCTGCTGGCACCGGGTTTGCAGCTGCAGGCGAAAACGCTGCAGGTGGCCGGAGAAAACGCCCTGACGCTAAGCGAGCGCCGCTGGAGCCAGCTGCGCGGCAGCAAGCTGGCGATGGTGATGCAGGATCCAAAATATGCCTTAAACCCGATGCGCACCATCGGCTGGCAGGTGGCGGAGCCGCTGAAGCTGCACAGTAAGCTGGGCCGGGCGGAAATCAACGAGAAAGTCTGTGAGATGCTGGATGCGGTCGGCTTGCCCGATCCTAAGCAGTTGATGCAGCGCTATCCGCATCAGCTTTCCGGCGGGATGGGCCAGCGTGTGATGCTGGCGATGGCGCTGATTGCCGATCCCCACTGCCTGATTGCTGATGAGCCCACGTCCGCACTGGATCACGCGATGCGCGATCAGGTGCTGGCATTAATCCGCCGTCTGGTGGAAGAACGTAATATGGGCCTGCTGCTGATCAGCCATGATTTACAGCAGGTTTCCGAGCATTGCGATCGGGTGATGGTGATGTATCAGGGAAACATTCTCGATACGCTGCCCGCCGCAGAACTGCCCAATGCCACCCATCCTTATACCCGCACGCTGTGGTCCTGTCGCCCGAGTAAAGCCACTCAGGGCCAGGCACTGCCGGTACTGGATCGTGCTGCGCTGGAGGCCTGGCGTGAACATGATTGAACTGAACAAATTAAGCGTTTCCCATCGACAGGGTTATGAGCAGCGCACCGTGGTGCACGATGTCAGCCTGCAGGTGAAGGCCGGTGAATGCTTCGGACTGGTTGGCCCGTCCGGCTGCGGTAAGTCGTCGCTGCTGTGGGTGCTGGCGGGACTGAATCCCAACTGGCAGGGCGAGATGTCGCTGGCACAGCATCAGGTTAAGCCCGGTAAATCCTTTACCGGCCAGCTGCGTCAGGATGTGCAGATGGTGTTCCAGGATCCTTATGCCTCGCTGCATCCGCGTCATCGTCTGCGCCGCACGCTGGCGGAGCCGTTGGCGTTGCTGAAGAAGAGTGACATCAACGATCGTATCGATCGCGGCTTCCGTCACGTGGGATTAGATCCAGCGATGGCCGATCGCTATCCGCACCAGCTTTCAGGCGGACAGCGCCAGCGCGTGGCGATCGTGCGCGCCCTGCTGCTGGAGCCGAAAATCCTGTTGCTGGATGAGCCGACCTCGGCGCTGGATATGTCGGTGCAGGCTGAAATCCTCAACCTGCTTAACAGCCTGAAGCGTCAGGACAATCTGACCATGGTGCTGGTCAGTCACGATCCTGACGTGATCGATCATATGTGCGATCGCTCGGTGCATATGGAACGTGGCTATATCGTCAGCTGAACCTCAGGGGCCGGCCTGCAGGTCGGCCCCAATCTGCCTTTCCGGCTATGCTGTTAATCAGATTAGGCTTGCCGGAATTGGCATTTCTCCCCCCTGCGCTTTCCCTCTATAGTCCTGAAATCACTCATTTTACAGGACCTGTTGATGCGTAAATTGTTGCCCGTAGCCCTTGCCTGCGCGTTAAGCCTGACGGCCGCTGCCCATGCTGCCACCCCAGCCGATACGCTGATTGTCGCCATCCCGCTGGACGGTATCATCAGCTTTGATCCGGCCGAAAGCTTCGAAACCGTCAGTACCAGCAGCCTGCTGAACGTTTATCAAAAGCTGGTTGATTCGGACCGTACCGATCCGCGCAAGCTGGTGCCGCAGCTGGCATCGAGCTGGCAGCCGGGAAGTAGCGAACACAGCCTGCTGTTTACGCTGAAGTCGGGGGCGAAGTTTGCCAGCGGCAATCCGCTGACGGTGGACGATGTGATCTACTCGCTGACGCGCGGCGTGAAGCTCAACAAAACGCCGGCATTTATCCTCAATGAATTTGGCTGGTCAGCCGACAATATTGACGCGCAGTTCACCCGTCACGGCAACAACCAGCTGGAGATCCGCTGGACCTCGGCCATCGGCCGGGATTTGGCCTTGCGGCTGTTGAGCGCACCGGTGGCCTCCATCGTCGACAGCAAACTGGCGGAGCAGCACGCGGTCAATCATGACTTCGGCAACGGCTGGCTGAAAACCCATTCGGCAGGCAGCGCGGCTTACGCCATCAAAACCTATGTGCCGCAGCAGGCGCTGGTGCTTGAGCAAAACCCCAATGCCCAACCTCAGCCAAAACTGAAGCGGGTGATCCTGAAAGGGGTCTCCGATCCCGGATCACGCCGTCTGCTGCTGGAGCAAGGTGATGCCGACGTCGCTTACGAGCTGGGCGCCGATCAGTTTGATGCGCTGAAAAAAGTCTCTTCGGTGCGGGTTGCCAGCTTCCCTTCCAGCCTGATTTATTACCTCGGCTTTAACACTCAGGATAAAGCGCAGCCGGCGTTAGGCAACCCGGCACTGTGGCAGGCCGCCCGCTGGCTGGTTGACTACCAGAGCATTTCGCATGAGCTGCTGAAAGATCAGTATCAGGTGCATCAGGCCTTTTTACCGCAGGGATTTGACGGCGCGCTGGAGAACCAGCCGTTTAAGTACGATCTGGCCAAGGCGAAGGAGATTTTAAGCAAAGGCGGCATCAAGCCGGGCACGCAATTCTCGCTGACCATCGTTAATCAACCGCCGTATACCGATGTAGCGCAGGCTTTACAGGCCAGCTTCGCCAAGGCCGATATTCAGATCGCCATCAAGCCGGTTGCCGAGGCGGAGCTGTGGGCCAAGATGCGCAGCAGAAACTTCCAGTCGATCTTTATTTACTGGGGCGCTGATTACGTCGATCCCAACACTAATGCCAGCACCTTTGCCTATAACGTGCCAAACGGGCCGAAAACCCTGGCGTGGCGCGTCGGTTGGTCAATTCCAAAACTGAGTGCAGAAACCAAGGCGGCTGCCGCAGAGAGCAACGTGAAGACGCGCAACGCGCTGTATCAGCAGTTGCAGACCGAGGTTCAGCAAAATTCGCCTTACGTGGTGACGTTGCAGGGACAAAAACTGGTGGGATTACGCAGTAATATAACCGGAGCCAATCAGGGTATTGGTAACAGCATGCTGTATTACGATCAGGTCAGCAAATAGGGTTAAAGGGCGGCCTCAGGCCGCCTTTTTGCTATCAGGAGATAGCCGAGTCCGTGGAGTGCTTGTGCTTATCCGCTTCAAAGTGATCTTTAAACTGCTCGTAGATGGAGATCATATTGGCGGCATCGCCCTGCATTGGGCTCAGTTTACCGGCACGCACCAGTTCAATAACCAGTTGTAACGCGGCCTGCTTTGGGCTGCTGGCAGGATGGGAGATTTCAGTAGTCATCTTGGCTTCCATGAAAAAGGACGAAAGAGTAATTTTAACAACTTTCCCGCGCTGTGGTGAATTTTTTCCCAAGCCGCCCGACCGCCACCGAACCGCCCTTTTTCCGCCTAAGCCAAATTATCCTGCGCGTTAAAAACTTGATAAAAGAACTGGCCCTGAATTATGGCGCGCCACGTTAACTGGAAAAATAAATCCCTTTTCACTCAATTGTCTCCAATAGGACCGCTTAACCGTCGCCAGATCACAGCCGTGGAATATAGACCAGGTAAAATAAGAAAACTCTGCTGGCTTACCCCCAGGCTTCGTCCGATATTGCATGCCGACGCTTGCAGTCGGCCAGGCACTGATGCGAGGGTCATGTTTTCTGACACCCTTTGCGGAGGGATTGCCAGAGCGGAACCCTTCTTTTCACTTTTTCTGGCTGTCTGATATGAATGGAATAATGAAAGTCATCTCACTGGTGGTGACGCTGGGCGTTAGCACCTTATGGTCCTGTTTTGTGCCCGCTGAGCAAGTGGTCCTGACGCTGTCCCAGGAACAGGATGGCGGTGACGCTGGCCGGGCCTGCATGTACATCCATCAGGGGAAAGCGGAATACCGCGTTGTTCAGCCTCAGCAGGCCTGTCCCGCCACGCTGACGGTAGACGCAACGCGCCATTCGAGCTGAAAGCGCCCGGCCTTTTTCTTAGCAGAAGCTACATCGGCAACAGCGAAATATGATACCTTTAGCCAGGTGGCGACAGTCTGTTCCTTTCCGGCAGAGTGTGCTTTATGACAAGGAACCTGGCATTGAAAACGATTAATATAAAGCTGCTCACACTTGTGGCAACGTTTTTAGTTATTTTGTTGCATACGGCTGCTATCCCTTTTAGCTATTTCCATCTGGCCTGGTCGGTCTCGGTAATGTACGAAGCGCTTGGGCGCATCGCATTTCCGCTGTTCCTGCTGGTCGCCGGTTATGTTTCCCTCAATAAAAATGAGTCGCTACTCAGTACGCTGAAAACCCGCGTGCTGGATTTAGTGATCCCGCTGATTGCCTGGTCGGTGATTTATATTGTCTACGGGCAACAGGTGAAAATGAACCACTCGTCGGTCAGCGTGCTGGAGCTGCTGAGTACCCCGGCGTGGCCGCATATGTGGTTTATCTACACCATGATCCTGCTGTATCTGGTGACGCCGCTGCTGAATACCTTTATCACCTATGGCAGCCAGCAGCGGGTTAACTACACGCTGACCATCTGGTTTGTGCTGGCCTCGGTGTATATGTTATTTGATAACGTGAAGGCCAATTTACTGGAAAACCGTCCGCTGCCGGATCCGAGTAATATCGATATGGTGGTGTATTTGTCCGGGTTTTATATTCTCGGTGGGGTGGTTCGCCGCTTTAAAATAAATCCGAAGGTGATCATTGCGGGCGTTATTTTTATTCTGTCCGTGGTGTTAACGGCGGTCATGACTTACTCCCTGTCGATCAGTACTTTCAAGCCTAACCAAATCTTCCTGTTTTACGCCGCGCCAACCATGGTTGTGGTGTCCCTGTCGTTCTTCTTTATGCTGCTGAATGCCCCGTTACGCTTTGGCAAATCGGCTATCGGGGTGATCCGCGCGCTGTCCAATCTCAGCCTCGGCATCTTCTTTGTGCATGCAATGGTGCTGGAAGTGCTGCTGAACCTGCTGCAGCTTAATTTCGAAGGCTACTATTCGATTCTGACCATTCCGCTGGTGGCGATCGCCTGCTTTGCCATCTCTGCGCTGATTGTCTGGCTGATCAGACTGATCCCCTTCGTGCGCCGCATTACCTGAGCGCAATAAAAACGGCCACTCTGTGAGGAGCGGCCGTCTTTCCGACAGTGTGCCGGTATGCCACGCGAGATTAGAAGGCTGCAGCAGCAAACCTGTGTGGCTGGTTGATTGCCTTCCGGGCAATCCAGTACAGTAAAATGCGTTCTTCATCGCCATCCTGATCTGCCATCGCCAACAGCTTGTGTGCCAGCGTAGCCTTATTGACAGGTTGCCCGGTGATACTCAGGTCAACCACTGCTTTGCCAATGATAGTACAGACTTCTTCATCACTTGAGGTGGGTAGGTCACTTTCAATACTCATTATTTCCTCCTGTTGTGGGTAAAGGTTAAGCCTGGCAGACCATACGGAGATTGCCATCTCTAAGTCACATTCCCTTCATCAGGGTGTGCTAACTCCCGCATTCTCCTGCGGTAAATTATCCAGCGAATGGCAGCGATACACCCATGCTGGCGGCAGATTGCACAGCACGCGGCTGCGGTTCCACGCAAAGTATTCGGATAGCAGCGGCTCAGAGAGCGAGGTGTACTGGAACTGCACGAAGACGCCCTGCGGGCTCAGCAGCGACGCGGCGCGCTCCAGAATGCCGTGACGGACCTCTTTCGGCAGCGACAGCAACGGCAAGCCTGAGAAGATCGCGTCGTATTCACCGCTCAGGGTTTCAGCGGATGCGCCGGTGACCCGCAGGCGGGGATCGTCAATGGTGGCCAGCTTGGGATGGAAGCGGCTGTTGGTCTCGAAGGCCAGCAGCTCGGCATCGGGCCGCATGCGCGTCAGCAGATGGCGGGTGACCACGCCGTCACCGGCCCCCAGCTCAGCAATACGCTGACACTGGTTCCAGTCGACGGCATCAGACATGGTTTTGCACAGAGACAAAGAGGAAGGAGCGATAGTGCCTGTTTTCCGTGGATCGGAGATGAATTCCTGTAAATACCCGGTTTTATCTTTGATATAGGAAAACGCAGATAACAACATAGTTGAGCCCCTGGCAAAAATGATTACGCCCAGTAAGCCACAAGACACTTAACAATTTCTTAAAACCTTTCAGCCCTGGGTTAAAACCAGGATTAATCGCATAAATGCCGCCGTATTTCGGGGTAATCATTTATATTTCGCAACAGATATCAATATAGCCTCACACTCAATTCGCTCCCGAGAAATTTGCTTTAGGGAGAAAAAGCGAAAAAAAGGCGCCGGTATTTATTCTTAAAACGCAGGGTAAACTACAGCGCAGATTGGCTCATATTTATGGCCAGCATGAGCAATTTGTCCTATGAGATAAATTCCCGAGCGTTTTAAGGATAATCTGGCTTTAATCACCTCGTTCTCAATCCCGACAGTCCTTCCGCCAGTCAAGCAACCCTAATCGGTTATTTTTACTGTGGAAATTACTGGCGCTAAACCGGTAACACCTTAATCAGAATAACAATAATTCCCTCCCGGGCGGCCACTATTCAACCCTGAACTTTGAAATTATGCTCTCAAGCGTTGTCTGGTTACCCCTTCCTGAGGAACGATAAAAATGAAAAAAATAACGACGCTTGCTCTGATTTTGACTCTGGCTACCAGCGCCAGCGTCTATGCCGCACCGACTACCGGAGCAGCAGCAGGAAGTGAAGCCACTGCGATGTCTGACGGCAACTCAAATGCTGTGGGTATCGGTGCTGTCGCTGCGCTGTTAGGTGTTGCCCTGGCGACTATGGGCGGCGGCGGTGGTGGTAGCGATGGCTCCAACACCGGCACCACCACCACCACAACCGGCACCATGGCGCATTAATTCGCGTTATCAGCACTGACTGGCAGGATGCGTAATGCGGATTGCAGAGGCCTTTCCTCACGGGAAGGCCTTTTTCATTGGCTAGTCCAGCTGTAAATCCCGCAGCACCATTTCCACTTTTTTATAATCCTCAGGCCGCAGCGGCAGTAGCGGACGTGGCAATACCGGCTGACAAATCCCCAGAATTTCCGCCGCGCTGACCATCACGCGCAGGCTGGTGAGGGTCTTAAATAAGGTCCACATTGGCTGAAGTTCAGCGTTGAGCTGGGCCAGCTGTTCGCCATCCTTGCGTAATGCGGCCTCAGTCAGCGCCATCGCCTGTTTTGGCAGCAATCCGCCCAACACGCTGAACCAGACGTCGCCACCGGCGTACAGGGCTTCTGGCGCATGCCAGTCGACGCTGAAGCCAAGGGCAAAATCGTCCGCGAAGCGCCCACGCAGATCGGCCACCAGATCCTTATCGGTTTTGTCGGATGACGGCTGCTTCAGCGCTTTCACCGTCGGCAGCGTGCCCAGGCGAGCCAGCAGGGTCGGCGTAAAGGTGAAGTGCGTAGTGCCCGGATTGTTATAGATGCAGATCGGCAGCGATGTGCTTTGCGCCACCGCCGCGTAGTGCTGGAACACTTCCTCTTCCGTCAGCGGCGTATAGGACACCGGCGCCAGCAGGATCCCATTTGCGCCCGCCGCCTGTGCATCCTCAGCCAGCTGGATGGCGTCATCCGTGCGCAGCGCACCGGCGCTGACGATAATCGGGATCTCGCCTTGCAGACAGTCAACGGCGGCTTCAATCGCGCGGCGCTTCTCTTCCCGCCGCAGAAACGCATACAGCCCGGTGCTGCCGAGCAGGCCAACGGAATTGACCTTCGCCTGCTTCAGGCGCAGCAGAACCTTTTCCAGTGCAACAACATCAACCACACCCTGTTCACTGGCGGGTGTGATGGGGAAAGCGGAAAGACCGGTGAATTGCATCAGAAATCTCCCTGAAAGGATTACGCATGGTTGCCCTTTTTTATATCACCTCAGCACACAGGGTGATACCACAGCCGTCTCGCTGCTGGACTATACTGAACATTGGGTCTGATTCATCAAAGGAGTGAGCTATGTTAATTGGCTTCGTTTTACTGGTCAGCGCCTGTGGCCATGATGCCTGTGATGCATTGCCGGTTTCTGAGCACATTTTCCCCACGCAGGTCGCCTGTGAACAGATGGCCGGCCGTATTCACCAGCGTCGGCCGGATGCGGTGTTGCTGTGTGGTGAGGTCCACCGCAATGAAGGGACGACCATTACCCGCGTCAACGGAGAAAAATGACCGTCGGGTTCGGCGGTCAAGCAGTCAGTCAGCGTGCCATCAGAAGGCCAGCCTGCGGGGGAAATGCCAGGCTGACAGTGTCAGGAAGGGAGTTAATTAGCGACCCAAATTGGCGTCAAAGGTGTTCCAGCAGTCCGTCAGATCGATAACCGTCCGCGACTTACGCGCCTCATCGATTTTTATCGCCGTCAGTCCCGCCTCCAGCGCATCAATCACCGACACCTTCAGCAGCGAACCGGTTTTAATGTGCTTCACAATCTCCGCAGCCATCAACGCATCCGCGCCGTAATGGCCATCGTAAGCATTGCCTTCATACTCTGTTGCAACGGTTTTCTCGCCGGTGCGCGCGTCATGGACGCGGAAGTAGTTGCGTACAAAGTCACCTTCGGCCATGCCATCGGTGCCCATCACGCAGAAACGGCGGAACTCATCCGGCACGTTGAGGTTGGCGTGAAATGCCATGGTGGCACCGCCGGCGTACTCCACAATCGCCGTCTGATAATCAACAATATCCGCATCACTTTCGAACACCGCTTCGGTGCTCGACCAGCCGCTGGGCTTGATATGGTACAGCTCGGAATCGGCGGTAATCGCGCCCTGCGGTGCATGTTCCGGGGTGAAGGATTTGCGGCCACCGAAGCTGGCAACCCGCACCGGTCGTTCTCCCATTAATCCCTGATAAAGATCGATGTCGTGGCAGCATTTTTCCAGAATGTAGGGACCGGCATAGCGCTCGTAGCGACGCCAGTCGCGCATAAAGAACGCCCCGTGATACGGCTTGATGTGCTCGGTGGCTTCGATAGAGGTAATTTCACCCAGCCGGTTTTCCGCCTTGGCCTGCAACAGATCGTGGTAAAGCGGTGAGTAGCGCAGCACCAGCCCAACCAGAATATTCTCCTGACCGTACTGGCTGATCAGTTTTGCCAGCGCCATGGTCTGCGCTTCGTTGATCACCACCGGTTTTTCCGTGAACACCCGCTTGCCGGCCTTCAGTCCGGCTTCAATATGCTCAAGGTGCAGATAGTTAGGTGAGCCGACCATCAGCAGATCAAACCCGCCTGCTGCCAGCATTTCGTCCAGCGTGGCAAACGCTTTTCCGGCAGGAATACCAAACTTCTCAAGGTTAGGTATGCCCGCAGGTGCCGGATCGACATACCCGACAATACTGAAATCCGGGTCAGCTTTGTTGAACTCATTTACTACGTTCGACAGCCGAAAGCCCAGTCCGATGATCGCTACTTTCATATTGACCCCTGCCCATCTTGGTCACGGAAAAAGAAAAGCGTCCCTGATGCGGTGTGATCGGCATCCGGAATCGCGCAATTGTTGGACACCAACTTAGTACGACAGAAAAACTAATGTCAACAATGAAAGCTCAAACAAAAAACACATTTTTTATTAAACACTTGATTTAAATCATTATAATATTAACAAACCCATCCATATTTATTTGTTATTGCGATTTAAGTTTTTTTATTTTATCGTTTCGAGCAAAATAGCCAGTAGTTTTTCGCCACACTGTGGGTCAACGCCGGTCACGGGAGGATCATGCAATCAGAATTTTTGATCGGAGTAGATGGCGGCGGCACGCATTGCCGGACCAGACTCACGACGCCTGACGGCAGGATCCTCGCGGAGTGCACCGGCGGATCGGCCAACGTCTATTCTGATTTCACCGGCGCGCTGGACCGCGTCAACACGCTGATCGAACAGACCTTTATCGCCGCTGACCTGCCTTTATCGGCGCGTAAAAACACCCACGCGGTATGGGGACTGGCAGGGGCGAATGTGCCGTCGGTCGACCAGCGTTTGCAGCAACATCCGTCTTCTTTCGCCCGACTTTCGTTATTCTCTGACGTCGATATCGCCTGCGCGGGCGCCCATCAGGGGCAACCGGGCGCGGTGCTGATTGCCGGTACCGGCAGCCAGGGCGCGGCCTGGGACGGCACGCGTTTTCACCGGGTCGGCGGCTGGGGATTTGCGCTTGCCGATCACGGCTCTGGCGCATTGCTGGGCCAGCGCGCGCTGCGAAAAGCCTTACAGGCTCATGATGGCATTATTGCCGTCACTCCGCTGACTGAGGCCGTGATGCGCCATTTTTCACACTCACCGGATGCGCTACTCAGCTGGACCCGGCACGCCACGCCCGGTGACTGGGGACATTTCTCGCCCTGGGTGTTTGACGCCGCTCAGCAGGGTGATGAACTTGCCGCTGAGCTGATCGCCGAAAGCGCCGCAGAAGTGACGGTGATGCTGGATGCGCTGGCGCAAGCCAGCCACGGCCCGCTGGCGTTGATGGGCGGAATGGCCGCCCCGCTTCTCCCCTGGCTGGCTGCAGCCACGCGCAATAAGATTGTGCCTGCACAGGAAGATGCGCTGTCAGGTGCTTTGCGTCTGGCCAGCCTCTGTTGAGCCGGTCAACCGCTGACAGCCAGCCACTTACTTTTTGAGACCCGCACCTTTTATGATCGCACCGAACGTTACCTCCCGCATTTTGCGGCTGATTGTTGAGAACTCCCCGATCAGCCAGTCCGATCTGAAAGTCCGCAGCGGGCTGAGCATGTCGACCGTGTCCCAGGCGGCAAACCGCCTGCTGAGCCGGGGGATCATCATTGAAAAAGGCCTGCGCCGCGTCTCGATGGGCAGACCCAAAACCCTGCTCGGCCTGAATCCGGATTACGCCACGGTGGTCGGCATCCAGCTCAATGCGGAACGTAACCTGATTGTGCTGACCGATCTGACCGGCAACCTGATTGGCGAGCAGCAGATGCCCTCAGGCGAGCTGACGCCCAAGCAGCTCAGCGATGCGCTGGCAAAGTTCCTGAAAACCGTTGAGGACAAGCGCGTGGCGGCGATTGGTCTGGCGCTGGCAGGGCTGGTCGATCCGGTCAGCGGCCACTGCATCCGTTCGACGGTGCTGGACTGGACCCACGTGGCGATTGCCTCATTGCTGGAAGAACGCTTTGCCATTCCGGTGTATATCGAGAACGATGCCAATGCGCTGGCCCTCGCCACGCTGGTCTTCGGTCAGCTTGGCGCAGCGCAGACGGCGATTATCGCCACCTACGGTAAAGGGATTGGTGCCGGGATTATTCTGGATCGGGCGCTGTATCGCGGCCGCACCGGCACCGCAGGCGAGATTGGTAATGCGCTGCTGAACGATGGCTCAAAGTGCACGCTGGAAGAGATCGCCTCGTCCAAAGCCATTCTGAAGACCCTGCAGCAGGCCGGTGAAGCGGTGCCGGCCAATCTGCTGGCGCTGGATAAACACCCGTCACCGCTGGCGCTGCAAACGCTGGCGACGGCCGGTCAGCATCTGGGCCTGTCGCTGGCAAACCTTGCCGTGGCCTACGATCCCGATGTGATCTACCTGGCGATGGAGCCACAAATGGCTTCGCGCATTTTACTCGATCAGATCAGCCAGAGTTTCCAGGAGTATCGCCTGAAGCTGACACCGCAGCTGACGCCGCTGCAGTTCCTCACCGAATCCAGCCGCATGTGGGCCCTGGGCGCAGCAGGATTCACCGTAAACCGGCTGATTGACGTGCTGTCGGCGCAGGCAGATGAAGAAGGGTAACGGGTTTACGGGCAGGTTCTGGCGGCGGGATTAACCGACGCCAGGCTGAAATCTAGCGGATGCGCATGCCCTGCTCATTGAACAGCATGCAGTGCTGCGGATTAAGCGCCAGCTGCACCTC
This sequence comes from Erwinia billingiae Eb661, assembly GCF_000196615.1. NCBI lineage: Bacteria > Pseudomonadati > Pseudomonadota > Gammaproteobacteria > Enterobacterales > Erwiniaceae > Erwinia > Erwinia billingiae. The sequence goes on along the minus strand of NC_014306.1, from coordinate 1,086,931 downwards.
TTCTCCCAACTCAACCTCCTCCATTTTCCGCGCTTCAATCACCAGCAAACTCTCGCGGCCAATATCCAGATAGAGATAGTTGGTGTGGCCAAGCCGCTCGGCAAATGACAGCGTACCGGGGAATGACCAGTCACGGTTATCCTGTTCGGCGCTGACGAAATGCTCAGGTCGGATGCCCAGCGTCACCTTCTGCCCTTCCTCCAGCGCGGCGTGCACCGGCAATTCAATCGACGTCAGCTTCAGCTCCGGCACCGCCAGCCGCACCTTACCCGCTTCGACAGACAGCACGCGGGCGCTGACGAAGTTCATTTTCGGTGAGCCGATAAATCCGGCGACAAACAGGTTGTCCGGGTCGTGATAGAGATCCAGCGGCGCGCCGACCTGCTCAATTTTCCCCTGCCGCAGCACCACGATGCGATCCGCCAGCGTCATCGCCTCCAGCTGATCATGGGTGACATAAATCATGGTGTTACCTAGCGATTCATGCAGTTTGGCAATCTCGATACGCATCTGTAAGCGCAGCTCGGCATCAAGGTTGGAGAGCGGCTCATCAAACAGGAAAATTCGTGGCTGACGAATGATCGCCCGGCCAATCGCCACACGCTGGCGCTGGCCGCCTGAAAGCGCGCGCGGATGGCGATCCAGCAGTTCGGTCAGGTGCAGTTTTTCGGCGGTGATCGCAATCTGTTCGGCAATTTCCGCCTTCGGCCGCTTTGCGACTTCCAGCGGATAGGCCAGATTGCCTTTGACCGTCATATTGGGATAGAGCGCGTATGACTGGAAGACCATCGCAATGCCGCGTTCGGTAGCCGACTGGTGGGTCATATCCTGTTCATCGATAAACAGTTCGCCGCTGCTGATCTCTTCCAGGCCGGCGATCATCCGCAGCAGCGTGGACTTGCCGCAGCCGGATGGGCCCACGAACACGATAAATTCCCCGTTATCGATTTTCAGATCGATGCCGTGGATCACATTGACGTGCTCGTAAGACTTTTTGACGTTTTTTAAGTGCAGAGTAGCCATAGCGTCCTCAGTTCAGATCCTGGCCCATATAAATGGCATTGCTGCGGAAGAGCGGCTGAAAACCGAGTTGCTGATAGAAACAGGCAACCGCTTCATTTTGCAGGCTAATACCGAGATAAACGCCGCTGACACCTGCGGCTTTTAATGCGGCAAGTTCATGTTCAATCAACCGTTTCCCCCAGCCGCCGCGCTGGCCTTCTGGCAAGATATTGATATGCAGATGCGCGGGATAGCGGCGGGTCAGCGTCTCAGAGGCGGTTTCAGGCTGGCGAACCGCGTCGAGGATTTTACTGTCCAGCGGTTTAACCGGCTGACGGTCGGCAAAGCGTTCCACCTGCAGTGGCCACCACTCTTTCAGCAACTGCTGCTCAAACGCCACGGTGTCCGGCGTTGCCACCACATAGCCGATCACCTTGCCGGCTTTCTCCAGAACAAAGGCGAAATCAGGGGCAAACAGCGCATAGGGCACGGCAAAGCGGGTGCCCGGATAGTGAGGATCGGCATACAGATCGCTGGCATCTTTGCCTGCATCCGCGGTTTTCAGGCAGATCTCATAAAGGGCGTCAGTATCATCGGCGGTTGCCGGGCGGATCTTTCCTTCAAGCAAAGTCATCGTCCACGCTCATACAGTCGGTGAAGAAGAGATCACCAACTTAAATAAAGCCGACTTTGTTTTCAAGAAAAAATAATACCCCTGTGCCGCACCTGAGCCGCTGAGATTATGCAGTCGATCACAGTCTTGAACTTTAGTCTGGGGTGAGAACCCCCGCAAACGGCAATCTGACGGCAAAATCGCGTCATAATGCAGGCGCAGTGCCCTTCCCTGATAATATGGCCCCTGACGACATACTATTTTCATATGACCATTCAGTGGATTAGCTCACCCCAACGCCCACCATACAGAACACCTGATCGCCCCAGGCAACCCGGCGTTTAAGCAGGAAAAGCGCGATTCTGCAGTTTTTCACCCTGAGAAATGAAAAATTATCAGTTTTTCTGCTCTGCATCACCTTTCAGCAATGCGGAGGTGGGGATGTTTGACTTTATTTAATCATTAAAGTAAGTATGAACTAAGGCTACGTGATCATCTATAAACGCCCTCATGCAACCAGCGGGAAAGTCGGTTGCCATCATGAAAGGATGCTCTCTTGATGTTGGAGAAACAGATCCATGTTCACTGCTTCCAGGGTTACCCGTTCTTCCCGCACTGTCACTGCCCGCCCGGCGCTGTCGTTGCTGGCGGTTGGCTTGCTTACCGCACTGTTCCAGCTGCCCGCGCAGGCGGACACCAAGCTGTCCGAGTGGGATATCTATAACTATCCGTCTCAGACCTCGGCCATCGATGAAGCGATCAAAGAGTTTACCGCGCAGAATCCGGGCGTCAGCATTGACCGTTCCGTTCACTCCTTTGACGATACCCGCATCCCGCTGAAACTGTCGCTGAACTCCGGTGACGGCCCGCAGGTTGCCCAGGTGAATCAGGGCGGCGGTGATATGGGTGCGCTGGTGAAAGAGAAGCTGCTGATCCCGCTGGACGGCTACGCCAAACAGTATGGCTGGACCACGCGCTTCCCGGATTCGATGCTGAAGCGCAACCGCTGGTCTGATAGCCAGCAGTTCGGTAGCGGAAGTCTGTATGGCGTTGCCAGCCTCGGTGAAATGGTCGGGCTCTATTACAACAAGCAGCTGCTGGATAAGGCCGGGATTGCCGTGCCGAAAACCATGGCTGAGTTTGAAGCCGCGATGGCGAAGCTGAAAGAACAGGGCACGGCGCCACTGATGTTAGGCATCCTCGACGGCTCTGCCGGCCAGCAGATGCTGACCACGCTGTGGCAGGATCAGATTAGCAGCAGCGATCGCAAAGCGATGGATGACCTGATTTACGACGTCGGCGGCACCTTTAAAGATGCGAAATTGCAGAAAGCTGCCGCCCTGATGCAGGAGTGGAATAAGAAAGGCTACTTCTTCCCAGGCTTCCAGGGCATTGGTAAAGACGATGCGGCCACGCTGTTCCAGAGTGGGCAGGCCGCGTTCTTTGTCAGCGGCACCTGGTATATGGGGCAGTTCAAAGATAATAAAGATATTCACTTCGCTGCGTTCCCGCAGTTCGACGGCGTCAGCAAACCGCTGATGGTCGGCGGAACCGATTTGCCGTTCTCCATTACCCTGACGGCGAAAACCAAAGAACAGCAGGATGCGGCGGCCAAATACATTGATTACATCGTTTCCGACAAGATGGCTGAGAAATGGCTGAAGGCTGGCTTCCTGCCCGCCAGCGCCAACAAGGATGCCAAACTTCCGGCGGACAACCCGTTGCTGGCCGATGTGTATAACGTCTGGACCACGGTTAACGGCCACGATGGCCTTGGCCACTACGTGGACTGGGCAACACCGACCATGGGCAATGCGCTGAATGAAAATGTGCAGCTGCTGCTGGCCGACAAGCTTACGCCGCAACAGATGACCGACAAACTGGATACCAATTACCAGCAGTACCTCTCCAGCCTGAAAAAGTAAGCCCTCTGCCCGGCGCTGCGACAGGCCGGGCCGTTATTCAGTTTGACGCGCGAGAACACCGTTATGCTTAATAAGTCACGACTGCAAAATGCGCTGTATATTTTGCCCTCAATGCTTATCTATTCGCTATTTTTGCTGTTCCCTTTGCTGGTCTCGGTCGGCGTCAGTTTTACCTCGTGGGACGGTGCGACCCGGCCGATTTTTATCGGGCTGAATAACTTTATCCAGATGTTTAGCGATCCGGTGTTCTGGGTGGCGATAAAAAATAACGCCGTACTGATGCTGTTCTACACGCTGTTCCCGCTCTGTATTGGCCTGGTGTTGTGCAGCTTCCTCAACGATACCCGCAATAACAAAGAGCGCAGCCTGCTGCGTATCCTGTTCTTCCTGCCTTATATCATGCCGATGGCGGTGCTCGGCGTGGTCTGGCGCTGGTTATATAACCCGGCCTTTGGGCCGATCGATCACTTCTTCCGCGCGATTGGATTGCCGCAGCTGGCGCTGTCCTGGCTGGGGGATTTTGACTGGGCGTTACCGGCGGTCGGCTTTGTCGCCACCTGGTACTTCTTCGGCTTCTGTCTGGTGCTGTTTATGTCCGGCCTGCAACGTATGGATCCGTCATTGCTGGAAGCCGCCGATCTGGATGGCTCGTCGCGCCGGCAGAAGTTTATGCGCATTACCTTGCCTGGCCTGCGGCCTGAAATTCGCGTCGCGCTGCTGCTGACGGTGATCTCCAGCCTGAAAGCCTTTGACCTGGTGTACGTGATGACCCATGGCGGACCAGGCACCTCCACGCTGGTGACCAACCTGTATATGTATCAACAGGGCTTTGATTTACGCCACTACGGTTACGCTTCGGCGGTGGCCATCGTCGGGATGATCATTGTGTTTGCGATCAACAGTATTATTCATTTTGCCATCCGGGAGCGTCACTGATGCGCGCTACGCCTGTTGTTTCACGTGCGGTTATCTGGCTGATCGCCATTGTCACCATTCTGCCTTTCCTGATGGCGTTGATGACCTCGTTCAAAACGCAAAGCGAGCTGTTTGCCGGGGTGTTTGCCCTGCCCTCGCACTTCAGTTTTGCTAACTACGTTTCCGCCTGGCGGGAAGGCCATTTCAGCACCTATTTCCTTAACTCGGTGCTGGTGGTGTTTCCGGTGGTGATTATCAGTATCCTGGTCGGCATTCTGTCCGGGTTTGGATTCGCCTTCCTGCGTATTCCGGGTAAAACGGTGTTTGCCGCGCTGATGGCGTTAGGCATGGTGCTGCCCAGCGAAGCCTTTATTATCCCGCTGTACCACGAATTGCACTGGATGGGACTCACCAACACCTATCTGGCGCTGATCCTGCCGCAGGTGGCGCTGTCGCTGCCGTTTACCACGCTGATGATTGCCACCGCTTTCCAGCAAGTGCCGAAAGAGCTGGTGGAGGCGGCGGTGATGGATGGCTCGAAACGCACGCGCATATTATGGGGGATCCTGGTGCCGGCAATCGTGCCGACGCTGACCACTCTGGCGCTGCTGCTGTTTATCTGGACGTGGAATGAATTCCTGATCCCGCTGATTCTGGTCAACAAGGATGAACTGAGGACGCTGCCGATCGGCATGATGTTCTTCCAGAACAAAAACACCATCAACATTCCGGTGCTGATGGCCGGCGCGATGATCGTAATTTTACCGCTGGTGGCAGTATTCCTGGTGTTCCAGCGTAAGTTTATCAGCGGCGTGACGGAAGGGGCGGTGAAATAATCGTCGCGCTTATGCGGCCTGGGGGAATGCATCGGTGCATTGTCCCAGGCACAGGCGCTTAGCTTTGCTCTTCGGTATCGGATTTCTCGTCAACGTAGCGGGTAACGGCCAGCAGGCGGTTAACGTGGGTCAACAGCAAATCAACATCCGACTGCATAAAACCCTGACCTGAACTTGAGGCGGTGACAATCGCATTCTGGATGTTTTCAGAAATGTTATTGGCCCCTTCTTTACCTGCAGTCAGCAACAGAGCAGCAATCAGCAGAGATTGGGCTTCGACTTGCGCGGTCAGTTCCTTCGCGTCTACATCGATTTTTGCAATCTTCATCAAGATATCAATAACTAACTGTTTCATGGCCTGCTCCTGAAATAATATGCCCCCGAAATTACCATCACCTCTGGTCACGAGTAAACAGGATTTCGCTGACTCTTATTCAGAACTGTTGGGATATTTCTGGCGGCATTACCCGCTGTATCAAACGCTTGCCGCGCTGCTTCCCTGCTTCTGAATGCGTAATTTTCCTAAAATCTCTTCATGCGGTGGCGAACAGGCCGATTTCGACTAGATTTAAGCTGCCAACCGGCTATCCCGCCGGGTTTGGCGCACTCCCTCTACTAATTACACGAATAACCCTGTTATTCCGCCCTCTGTCCAGGGCGTTTTTTTGATTACACACACAGAGAAAAAACGGAGAGGTTAATCCGTCATGGATAAAAATCATTTTTATGAGCGACTGACGCGCTGGCAGCATCTGCGCTTTAATGACGTCACCCTGCGTGAACGTCCCGACACACAAGCCTGGAATAAGAAGTACGAGATTTATATTCAGGACAAGAGCAAAACATCCGCGCAGCTTTACATCCGCACCACCCAGCCGGGTGAGGATATTGCGCAGGTGTTGGGCGAATATCTGAAGTTGTTGCAGGAGTACAACGGCAGCGACATCGCCGTGGCGGCACCACAGGAAACGCCGGTTGTTGCGCGTGGCATCACCAAAGAAAGCTGTCGGCCACTGACCGGCAACCACCAGCCCAGGCTGCATACCACTACCCCCGCTTCAAGGCTGACACGCAGCCTTTCCTAGCAGGCATCAGGCTGCCGGCATTATCCCGGTAGCCTGTCTGTCACTTCCCGCCCCGCCTGATTACCTCGCAAAAAATTAAAAATCGTCATTTCGCTGGCAAATTCGCATATCTGTCTTAAATTTAAGGGTCGTGTGATCTGCATCACACTACTAAAAACAGAATAATAACGTTTTTCCAGGGAGTGACTTGTGACTGACTCATCAAACAGTGGGACGACGGCGGCAAAAGCACCGCAGCCGACCGAACCGCTGGTAAAAGTAATTGCGTTTATTGCCACGCTGGGCGGCCTGCTTTTTGGCTACGATACCGGCGTGATTGCCGGTGCTTTGCTGTTTATGAAGCACGACCTGCATCTGACCTCACTGACCACCGGGATGGTCACCAGCTTCCTGATCCTCGGGTCGGCGATTGGGGCGATCTGTGCCGGCCGCGTGGCCGATCGGTTTGGCCGCAAAAAGGTCATTCTGGTGATGGCGGTGATCTTTATGTGCGGCTCGCTGGGCTGTGCGCTGGCACCGAACGTGGTGCTGATGATCCTGTTCCGCTTTATCCTCGGCCTGGCGGTCGGTGGCGCAGCGGCTATCGTGCCAATCTATATTGCGGAAATTGTCCCGGCTAACCGCCGCTGGCAGTTTGTCACCCTGCAGGAACTGATGATTGTTTCCGGTCAGCTGATTGCCTACACCAGCAACGCGGCAATCAATGAAGTCTGGGGCGGCGAAACCACCTGGCGCTGGATGCTCGGCGTGGCCTGCGTGCCGGCGGTGATCCTGTGGGTCGGCATGCTGTTCCTGCCGGATACGCCGCGTTGGTATGCGATGCATGGCCGCTACCGCGAAGCGCGTGACGTGCTGGAGCGCACCCGCCATTCTGGCAGAGTCGAAAAAGAGATGAGCGAAATCCGCAAATCGATGGATTCGAAAAGCCAGAAAAATGCCCGCCGTCAGAAAACCATCTCGGTATGGATGAAGCGGCTGGTGGCGCTGGGGATCGGTATTGCGATGCTGCAACAGCTATCCGGCGTTAACACCATCATGTTTTATGCGCCGACGATGCTGCAGGCGACCGGCCTCGGTACCAATGCCTCGCTGCTGGCAACCATCGCCAACGGCGTGATTTCGGTGATCATGACCTTTGTCGGCATCATGTTACTGAGCCGCTTTGGCCGCCGTCCGCTGCTGCTGGTGGGTCAGATCGGCTGCACCTGCTCACTGCTGGCGATCGGTCTGGTGACCTGGCTGATGCCGGAAACGGTGCACGGGCAGCCTGACGTGCTGCGCAGTTACCTGGTGCTGGGCGGCATGTTGATTTTCCTCAGCTTCCAGCAGGGCGCGCTCTCTCCGGTGACCTGGCTGCTGCTGTCGGAAATTTTCCCGATGCGCATCCGTGGTATGGCCAACGGCATCTCGGTATTTGCCATGCAGATGACCAACTTCTCCATCGCCTTTATGTTCCCAATCCTGCTGGAAGCCTTCGGTCTGACCACCTGCTTCTTTGCCTTTGCGGTGATTGGCGTCGCGGGCGGGATTTTCGCGCTGATTTTTGCGCCGGAAACCCAGGGCAAAACGCTGGAACAGATTGAAGTCCACTTCAAAAAACACCTGCAGGACGATCCGGCGCCGCAAACCGGTAGCTGATAATGCGTGCCAGGGACGGCACATCAGGTCTAATTGTTGCATTTCATACTAATCTTATGGAGAGACGTCGGTTTGCCGACCAGGCTTAGTGCTTATTCTTAAGAAAGGATCGTCATGTTCAGGTTTTTATGTTCCCTGTTTTCCAGCCCCGAATTGCTGCTGCAAGTCATGAGCCAGCAAGATATTGAAGAATCCATTGAAGAAGGTGAGCGCATCCTGATTGATGAGGATGGCAGCGCAACCGTGAATATCTTCAGCCCGGATGTGCGTGAGGATTTTGCCCGGCACGTCAACGCGCTGAAGAGGGCTTAACATGGGAACGGCAATATTTATGGTGCTGATGGTGTGCGGCTACTGGTACACCAGTCGCGACCTCTCCACCCGGTTTAAGGTAAAACGCTCTTTCGGCTGGGATGTTTACTTCCTGGTGGCCCTTTACGGCTGTATTTTCGTGCTGCAAGGGGTGATCGCTACCGGAATTATCTGGCTAATCCTGCTGATTGTTTCCGCCGGGCTCAACGCCTTACCGCAGCTGAATGAAGGCTTACACCATCACTGGCAGGTCGAGTTTATGACCTGGAGCTTCCTCGGTATTCAGGCACCGGTGGTGATCATGCTGGCCTTTGCCGTGGCGTTCTGTCTGTATCGCTCCAGCTGGTCTGGCAGTGCCAAACTGAACAGCTCGGGCCGTAAAAAACTCTATAAGAAACTGTCGCGTTCGAATGGTGTTGAAGGGCTGATGTTCCAGTGCATGGAAGAAGGTGAGCTGGCCTGGGTAACGCTGAAATCCCGCCGCATCTATATCGGCATGATCCACACCGCCACTTATGACAATGCCACCACCGCCAATATCGTGCTGATCCCGATGCTCAGCGGCTATCGCGATGGCAAAACCCTCAGCCTGTGCATCGAGCACAACTACAGCAAATGGTATGACGAGCATGGGATCACGCTGGATTCAGAACCTAAATCCGCGATGGCGTTCCGTAAAGTGATCATGCTTGATCAGATTGAAAGCCTGTCGTTGTTTGATGCCGCCAGCGCCAGCGCATTGGCAATGAAGAGCGACGAAGAACCGGCCTGAGGATCGCGGGCAGCAGCAGCGCGTTGCCGCCCGGTCTGTGAGTTGCGGGTCAGAACAGCAGTGAAATCAGCCAGAAGCCGGCAAAGGTCATCAGCAATGAGCCAATGACGTGGGTGAAGACCGAAATCATCGCCCACAGATAATTGCCGGCCTGCATCAATCCGACGATCTCCATTGAGAAGGTGGAGAACGTGGTTAAGCCCCCGCAAAACCCGGTAATAATCAGCAATTTCCACGCCGGATCGAGTTCCGGATTACGCAAGAAGTAGGCCATTGCCCCGCCGATGATAAAACCGCCCACCAGATTGACCGTCAGCGTTCCCGGCGGAAGAGACGGAAAAATCGCGTTCAGACGCACCGACAGCAACCATCGCAGGATACTGCCTGCGGAACCGCCCACTGCAATTGCCACTAACGTCTTAAGCATAACTCTCTCATTGTTGACCCATCACCCGGAACGTTAGCCTACTGAGCAGGCTCATTTTTTGCAATAAGCAAAGGTCAGCGGCGCCGGTGATGATCTGCCGGCGGTGGGCTGCTAAGCTTCAACGTTTCGTTAACCTTATTGTCAGCCCAGAGAGCCCGAATCCCGATGCGTCTTTCCGCCGTTTTAAAACACGATATGCTGCTTGGCCTGTGCTGCCTGCCCGCCATTGGGGTAATTTTTCTGGTCGGCTTCCTGTTTCAGCAGGTGCCTGCAGCCAGCATCATGGCCAGCGGTGCGCTGACCTTAGCCTTCGGTGCCAATAAAACCTGGGAAGGATCGTCGTTTTCACTGTTGCTGACCACCAGCCTTGGCCTCGCCTTCTCTTCCTGGCTGGGCTGTCTGACCGGCAACGTGATGCCGCTGTATATCGCCGTGGCGATGCTGTATGCCGGCGTCTATGTCGCGATGGCGAATATCGACAGCAGCGCCTGGTGGATGCTGTTGCAGTGGTCAATTGCCTATCTGGTCTCCGGCTATTATGCCGGCAACATGGCATACGCCGCCGAGCGCGCGGCGTTAACCGGCGCGGGCGGCCTGTTGCAAATGGCCTTTCTCTATCTGGTGTTCCGCCGCTTTCCCTTCCATTTACAGGACATCAGCCCGCGCTCCTGGCTGATGTTCTTCCGCGTCACGCTGAGAAAATACAAACACAAAATCCATCTGCAATGGTCGGTGTTTTATGCGCTGCTCACCATGTGTCTGGCGCTGAGTACGGTGGAAATTTTCCAGATGAAGAACGGTTACTGGGCGGGCATGACGCTGCTGTTCTGCCTGCGGAATAACTACAAGGATACCTTTTCCCGCGTTCAGGCCAGGGTGTTGGGCACGCTGATGGCCAGCATTCTGGCCGCAACCCTGGTGCGCTATTGGCACAGCCCGTTGTTCCTGGTGTGCAGCTTTATCCTTTGCGGCTATATCGCCTTCACCTTCTCCTATTCACTGATTTCCAAATCCTATTTCGTCTTTACCTTCTTTGTGACGCTGATGGTGATCTTTATGATTTCAAGCCTGGGCGTGACGCAGACCGATGCGGTTGCCACTCACCGGCTGGAAGCCACCGCCATGGGCGGCGCATTTGCGCTGTTTGCCATCCTGATGACCCGCCTGTTTACCCGCAGGCAGATCGTCAGAAAATCGTCAAAGCCGTAAGCGCTAACGGGAAAGCGGATCCCAACGGTCACAAAACGCGTTGATGTCGGTGGCTTTAAAATCGGCCAGATGCGCCATGATCTCGCTCATCGGCCAGTCCCACCAGGCAATCCGCGCCAGCCGTTCCGCCACCTTGGGCGAAAAGCGCGCTTTGATCACTCTGGCCGGCACGCCGCCGACAATGGTGTAGGGCGCGACATCTTTGGTCACCACCGCACCCGCGGCAAGCACCGCGCCAACCCCCACCGTCACGCCGGGCAATACCGTCACCGCATGGCCGATCCAGACATCGTGGCCAATCACCACCTTGTCCGCCCGTCGGGCGGCGAAAAAGTCACGGTCACGCTCGGCGGTGGCGCTGTAATATTCCGCGCAGTAGGTAAAGCGATGCTGTGAAGGCCGATCGATCGGATGGTTGGGTGCCCCTAAGCGGACGTTAGAGGCGATGGCGGTGAATTTGCCAATCTCACTGTCAGCCACCGTACAATACGGGCCAAGATAGCTGTAATCGCCGAGGCTGGCATACTCCAGGTGGCTATGGGCGAGGATTTCACAGCAGCGTCCAATCTCCACTTCACGCAGCGTGACGCTCTCATCGATAAAGGTGTCGGCTAACTTAGGCTGATGCAATTCAATGACGGTCATAAAGCCTCATCTGGTCGGATATCTGGATGAGTGCAGCGCGCACAAAAAGCGGAGCTGCCCTGCATCGGGTTAACTTCAGCAGAGGCTACTCTGGCACAGCCAGATGACAGATTGGTGGAGCGGAGATGACAGACAGCCTTAAGTTAACATTTTGCTGAAAATTCATTTTTCAGCGGCGGATCTTGCGTGATAACGTCTTGCAATCAATCCCTTACTTGCGAACGATTATGCACAGCAGCCCACGACTGACGCTTCGCCCGGTCACCTCCGCAGATGCCCAGGCCCTGTTTGCTATCTATGGCGATCCGGCGACCAACCTGTTCAATCCTGCCGGCCCGTTTTCCTGCCAACTGGTCGCCGATGAGGTGCTGGATAAGTGGCTTGTACACTGGCAGCAATTTGGCTTTGGTAACTGGGCGCTGACGCTGACAGGCAGTGACGAGGTGATTGGCTTTGGCGGCCTGACGGTGCGCCAGGTGAATCAGCAGGATTTCATTAATTTGGGCTATCGCTTCAGCACGGTGGCGTGGGGAAAAGGGCTGGCCACGGAGTTTGCCCGGTGGGCTGTTGATTTTGGCTTTCGGCAGCTCGGCATGACCGAGATTTCCGCCACCGTCAGGGAGAATCACCTGGCATCGCAAAAGGTGCTGATCAAAGCCGGGATGCGCTGCACCGGGATGATCCTCGACGTGGAGGGCTTTCAGCCCAGCTTATTTTTTACGGTTCGTCAGGAGGCTGGGTAGCCTCTGGCTCCTCCGGCACATCGTCCGGGAGGAGCGCCTGTAAAAAGGATTTTTGCTTGCGGGTTAACGCCCAGCCGGCTAACGGCCCATCTTCTTCAACTTCCCGGTTGTCATCGTCCTTCCCTGCAGTCATGCCGCCATTCCCCACAGCAGGAGGAGTGCCCAGAAGGCAATACACCCGATGATAATCACCAGCCAAACCTTTCCTCTGGTCGACATTAGGATCCCTTATACTTGGCAATCAGTTTTAGACTGGTAGCCAGTATAATCAATCAGCACTGGTGATCAACTTTCGGATTATCCTTAACGGAATAATCACATTTTTAAACCTTATCTGATTTCGCTTTCACTATTTTCTAACTCCCCTTCCTCTTCGCTATTCTGCTCAACATCGGTTTCTTCGGTGTCGAACATCGCGGTCTGGATGTCTTCTTCGGCGATTGTCGGGTTAAGTGCCGCCGCCAGCGGTGAGCTGGTCAGGCTGGCAGGCAACACCACGTGTGGGATCGGCGCGTCGGTAATAATCTGACGCTGTCTGCTGGCCAGCCAGCTGATCACCGCAATCACACAGCCACACAGGCAGAAGAAGACGTAAAGCATATTGCCGCCCAGCGGCTGCATAATCGCGCCGGTGACCAACGGCCCGATACAGGCACCGACGCCGTAGGCCATCAGCAGACAGGCGGTCAGCGAGACCCGGCGTTCAGGCGCGACGATATCGTTGGCCATCGCCACAATCAGCGGATAGAGCGAGAACTGCATCATGCTGGTGATAAACGCCACCACCACGATAGCGAAGAAACTGAAGTGGAAAGGCATGGTCAACGGCAGCGCCGCGAGGATATAGAACAGTGCGGTAAACAGCAGCAGGCGGCTGCGGTCGATGCGGTCAGACAGCCAGCTTAGCGGGAACTGAGAAACCAGCCCGGCAAAGATGGTGATGGCCATAAACAGGCCGGTTTGCTGGGTGCTGAAGCCCAACTGGCTGGTGTACACCGGGGCCATCGCGTAGAACGCACCGATGGCCATGCCGGTCGCCAGCGTCACCAGCAGAATGCGGGGAATGGCGCGGAAAAAGTAGCCCAGTTCCATCGGTGCAGGCGTCATTGGGTGCGGATTGGTGCGGGTAGTCAGGGCCATCGGCACCAGGCAGAGCGCAAAGCACAACGCGACAATCAGCAGGCTTGAGGGTCCGGAGCCAATCTGCGTCATCAGGATGATCTGCCCGGCGGAGAGGCCAAGGTAAGTGGCGACCATATAGAAGCCAAAAATCAGCCCGCGTTGTCCGGTTTCTGCCCCATCATTCAGCCAGCTCTCCAGCACCATATACTGGCACATCATGCACAGACCGATTACCAGCCGCAGGAAGATCCACATCGGCAGATAATCGGTCAGCCCGTGCCCCAGCACCGAAGCGGTAATGATCCCCGCACAGGATACGTAGGCCCGAATATGGCCGACGCGGGCAATCAGGTTGTGGCCGACTTTGCCACCCAGCACCAGACCAAAGTAGTTGGCGGCGGTGATGGCACCGATCATGCTGCCGCTGACCGCTTCATGGGCCAGCCGCAGCGAGACATAGGTGGTTAGCAGGCCGGAGCCCAACAGCATCAGTAACGTGGTGGTGTAAAGCGGTAAAAAAGTGCCGAGGACTTTTTTCATGACGGCTCCCTGTCTTCATCGTTCCGGGAAAAACCCAACCTGAGCCGTCAACAGTAGTCGCTATTCCGCCCGACAGGCAAGTTCGCTAGCGATCTTGCGGAGGATTCCCACCGCGAGAGGGGAAAAAGAGCGAAAAATGGGTTTCTCCCGACTGACTCTGCACCGCGTAACGTCCCTGATGCAGTTGCATAATGCCGCGCACGATCGACAGCCCCAGGCCGCTGCCGGTTGACGAGTCATGACGTGACGCGTCAGCACGATAGAAACGATCGAACAGCCGCGCCTGTTGCGTCGTTGAGATGGTTGCGCCCTGATTCTCCACCGCAATCGTCACGCCGCCCGGCTCGCTCCGATGGGTAATGGCGATGGTGCTCCCCAGGTCGGCATAGCGGATGGCGTTGGCCACCAGATTCGCCACTGCGCGGCGCAGTAAATCGGCGTCGGCGTAAACCGTCCCCTGGTGCGGAAACACCAGCTGGATCTCCCGCTCTTCCGCCGGACCTTCAAAATAGTCGGCCAGCGGCTGCAGCACCTCAGATAAAGGTTGCTCCACGCGGTGGATCGCCTGGCTGGCATCCTCTGCCCGCGCCAGAAACAGCATGTTGTCGATCATCCTTGCCAGCCGCTGCAACTCCTCAAAGTTTGATCCCATCACCCCAAGGTAATAGTCATTGCTGCGTTTTTGCGTCAGCGCGACTTCCGTCTGGCCGAGCAGATTGGCGATTGGGGTGCGCAGATCGTGCGCCATATCGGCCGACACCTGGCTCAGTTGCTGAAAGCTGGTTTCCAGCCGATCCAGCATCTGGTTGAACGCCGCCACCAGCGATAGTAGTTCATGCGGCACGTTGGTCAGGGTGATGCGCCGCGACAGATGGCGAACGTCGATGGCGGCGGTTTCCTGCGCCAGCCGGTGCAACGGCCGCAGGCTGCGCCGCGTCAGGAACCAGACCATCAGCGCTGCAATCAGCGTCGCCAGCACAATCAGCACGCCAATTTGCTGGCGATAGTCGCTGAGCGTGGCGGTGCGCTCGGTCATCAGCCTGCCGGTAATAATTTCCAGCTGGCCGGGCCCGTCACGGGTTTGCGCCAGCGCCGCCGCCGAGATAAACGGCGTGCCGTCGCGGGTAAGCTGGTGATGCACGCTGGCCAGGCCAAGCGACTGGCCCTGCGGCACCGGCGTCAGATCCGGGATCGGCGCATGGCCAGGGTTGACTTCGATTAACGGCGGCTGACCGGGAAAACGCAGCACCAGCAGCGACTCGGTATTGCCCAGCATATTGGCAAACAGTTTGGGCTTGTCGCGGATCAGTTGCAGCGCGTCTTCATTAAGTAGCAGCGTGCGGATCTGCTCCATCCGCGACAGCAATGCGCCATCATCGCGCACGCTGATTTGCCGGGCCAGCGAGTGATACAGCGCCATACCGACGAGGATCATCACCAGCAGCACCATGCCTGAAATCAGCAGCGACAGGCGCGTGGTCAGCGAGAGCGGTTTCATCAGCATCCGTCACCTTCACAGCGATAACCGACGCCGTGAACGGTGTGGATCAGCGGCGTGGCAAAGGGCTCGTCCACCTTCTGCCGCAGCCGGCGAACGGCCACGTCGACCACGTTGGTATCACTGTCGAAATTCATATCCCACACCCGCGAGGCAATCAGCGTGCGGCTCATCACCTGGCCGGGATTCAGCATAAACAGCTGCAGCAAATTGAATTCTTTGTTGGTCAGATCGATGCGCACCCCGGCCCGTTCGACGCGACGTTTCGCCCTGTCCAGCTGCAAATCACCGACCTGCAGCAGCTCATCACGCTTGACGTTCGCGCCGCGCCGCAGTGCCGTGCGGATCCGCGCCAGCAGCTCGGCAAACGAGAAAGGCTTGACCAGATAGTCGTCGGCACCCAGTTCCAGCCCTTTGATCCGGTCTTCGACGGTGCTTTTCGCGGTGAGGAAAATAACCGGGATATTCTGCGCATCCAGCGTTTTCATCACCTCCCAGCCATCCAGCTCCGGCATCATCACGTCCAGCAGGATCAGGTCGTAATGATATTCCTGCGCCATAAACAGCCCTTCGCGGCCGTTTACCGCCACATCAACCACATAGCCAGATTCGGTTAAGCCGCTGCGCATGTATTCCCGGGCTTTGGGCTCATCATCAATCACCAGAATTTTCATCGTCTTCTCCAGGATAGCGGGCGCAGCGGACAGGATTACTTCAGCGCGTGTTGTGCAGCCTGCTCGATCAGTGCGGCAACCTCTTTCGGGTGCGACTCATAGACCGAATGGCTGGCCCCGGCCACTTCCACCGTGGTGCTGTGGGCGCGTTTGGCGTACATGCGTTCTAAATCAGGATTAATGATTTTGTCGGCTTTTGCCACCATGTACCAACTTGGTTTGGTTTTCCATGCCGGATCGGGAATATTTGCGGTAAACACCGAGGCTGAGGTCGGCATTTGCGCCTGAGCTTCAAAATCCGCCTGCTTTGCTGAAAGGTCGGCGGCAAAGTCACTGTGGAAGTTTTGTGGCGCAATCATCAGGAAGCCGTCCGGCGTTTTCATAAATGGATGGGCGGCATTAGGAAATTTCTTGCCGTTGATTGCTTCGGTTTCGCCATTATCCAGCGCATGGGCAGCGATATAAACCAGACCCGCCACGTGCGAATCATTGCCTGCCTCAGTAATGATCGCGCCGCCATAGCTGTGTCCCACCAGGATTGCCGGACCCGTTTGCTGATCGAGAATGCGTTTAGTGGCGGCCACGTCTTCCGGGAAGGAAGTCAGCGGCTCCTGCACCAGCGTCACCTTGTAGCCATCATGCTTAAGGATGTCGTACACCGGACGCCAGCCCGAGCCGCCAACAAATGCGCCGTGGACCAGCACGATATTGTTAACCGGTTGCGCCATCGCGGCGCTGCTTGCGCCTGCCAGCAGAAAAGCACTGGCGATCGCCGCAAATTTTACGTTTTTTTTCAGTGATGCGTTCATGTTGCGTTCCTCAGGAGAATGTTGGGTTTACGCTGAGGAGTTTACGGCCCGGCAACTGACGACGGCATGAGCGAGTTATGACAAAAGAATGACATTAAAAAAGCCGTCACCTAAATACAGGTAACGGCTTTCTGTTAATACAGTCGCTTACAGCCCGTAAGCCGTTAAATCCGGCCCGGCAGGTACAATGCCATTGGGGTTTAATGCCTTAATCGAGTAATAGCCCTGTTTAATATGATCGATATTGACCGTTTCACGCACACCGGGAATATCCAGCATTCGTTTGGTGTAAGCATCCAGTCCGGCATATTCGTTGAGCTTGCGCTGATTGCATTTGAACAGGCCATGATAGGCCGCGTCAAAACGGATCAGCGTGACGAACAGGCGGATATCCGCTTCGGTAAGCTGGTCGCCGGTCAAATATGCCCGGCCATCGCTCAACCGCTGTTCCAGCTTATCCAGCATGGCGAAGACGTCATCGCTGGCTTCCTGATAACTGATCTGCGTGGTGGCAAAACCGGCGCGATATACGCCGTTATTCAGGCGTGGATAGATTTCCGCGTTTAATGCCTCAATCTCACTCTGCCAGTCCGCAGGATAGAGGTCGAAACTGTGACTCGCCAGCTCGCCAAAGCCGCTGTTAAACATGCGCACAATATCGGCTGACTCGTTATTGACGATGGTTCGGGTTTTCTTATCCCACAGCACCGGCACCGTTGCCCGACCGGTAAACGTGGCATCAGCCTGGGTGTAAAGCTGATGCACCCACTCGGCCTGATTCAGTTCGTCCTTATTTGCGCCAGGATAGTCACCAAAGTGCCAGCCTTCATCCAGCAACCACGGCTCGACCACCGACAGGCTGACCACTTTCTCCAGCCCTTTCAGCTTACGGGCAATCAGCGTGCGGGATGCCCACGGACAAATCAGCGCCACATACAGGTGATAGCGATCCACTTCGGCCTTGAAGCCCGTTTCGCCGGTCGGTCCGGCGGCGCCATCTGGGGTGACCCAGTGGCGGAAACTTGAGGTCTGTCGGACGAAACCGCCCTTCTCATCGGTAGCCTGCACCGGGTGCCATTCGGCCGTCCATTTTCCATTAACCAGCATAAATCCTCCCTTATCCTCTCAGCGGTGTTGGCTTCAGGGCATAGGGTGCGCTACGGGTATCAGTCATGGTGGTGTCCTCTCAGTAGTTGATGAGAGGACTCTATCTTATTTCCGGAATGATGATTATCCAGCGTTTCTGCGGATGTTTTATTCCATTATGGAAACAATCACCAGCCCTGCTCCCAAACGGGCTCGCCGGCAAAGGCTTCAACCAGATAATCGATAAAGGTGCGGGATTTATGGGCCAGGTATTTGGCCGGTGGATAGAGGGCGAACAGCCCGAGCGGCACAATCTCGCTGGCGGCGAGCACCGGCACTACCTCTTTATTCTTCAGGGCTTCGCCGGCAACAAAAGAAGGCAGGCGGGCAATGCCCAGTCCGGCAATGGCGGCTTTTAAGCACACCTCGGCATTGGAGAACTTCAGGCGTCCGTTAACCGGCTGCCCCTGCAGCGCCAGCTTCTCGTCCTGAAACGGCCAGCGCCAGGGATCGCGGAAGTTGGTATCAATAATGCAGTCATGGCTGGCCAGCGCTTCCCAGTGCTCGGGCGTGCCACGCTCTGCCAGATAGCCCGGCGAGGCAACGGTGATAATGCGGATATCGCACAGCTTTCTCGCCATCAGGCTGCTGTCCGCCAGCTTGCCGATGCGCAACGCCAGATCAAAGCCTTCATCCACCACGTTCACCGCACGGTCGGCAAAGCTGACGTCCAGTTCGATACCGGGATAGCGCCGCGCGAAGTCGATCAGATGCGGAGTCAGCTGGGTGGTGCCGAAGGTCACGGGCGCAGAGATACGCACTTTTCCGGCCGGGGCATCCGATGAATTGCGCACCGAGTCATTCAGCGCATCGTAATCCGCCAGCAGCACCCGGATTTTTTCATAATAGGCGCGACCCACGTCGGTGGCGGCCAGCGCCCGGGTACTGCGGCGAAACAGCTGCACGCCGAGATGCTGCTCAAGGCGGGAGATAAGTTTAGATGCCTGGCCGTGGCTGGTGCCCAGACGTTGAGCGGCGGCGGTAAAGCTGCCGGTTTCCATTACCGCGATAAACATCCGGTCGCAATCCAGTCTCTCCATCTCTCGTCTCCTGACGCAAAAATCAGCCCCTAAAATAGCGGCTTAGCCGACTATTCCCAACATTTACCTGAACATCCACGCGCGTTGCGGCGGCAGGGGGGAATTCCCTCTTTTTGCTAGCAAAAGTAATCCCGAATTTGGCCTAAAGTTTCTGCCGTTATTACCGATGTATTGAGTACTTAACCTAAACACCTGCCAACATCATGACCTACTTTAAACCTGTCGAACTTATTTTATTATCCGTAACAATAGCTTACTGCTTTACCATGTCGTCATGGTTCTGGTAACCGCGGATCAGGGCACGCCGACGTAACGCAGCAGCGCGGTGACCACGGCAGCCGCCAGAATCACGCCGATTAACGGCACTTTTCGCCAGGCCAGAATCACTGCCACCGCCACGCCCGCCACGCGCGCGGTTCCGGCAAAATGCACGCCTTCATAGAACGTATTCCCTAACGCCACGGCCAGCAACAGCGTGGTGGCGGCATCGGACAGTAATGCCCGCGTGCGCTCGGACAGCGCCATACGGTTGCCCAGCTTCACCCCGGCAAAACGCATCAGGTAAGTGCCGACAGACAGTAAGGCGATCCCGGCAATAATCAATTCATTCGACGGCATTATTTTTTCCTCGTCAGTAAGCCCAGCATCGAGATCAGCACCGGCATCCCCACGGCGACAAACGGCGTCACCGCTAATGACAGCAGCGCCCCGGACGACGCCCTGATCAGCGTGGTTTTCGATTTCAGTGACGGGATCACCAGCGCCAGCAGGATCGCCGGAAAGACCGCATCCAGGCCGATCGCATTGATATCCGGCAGCAGTTTACCCACCACGCTTCCCGCCATCGCGCCAACCGGCCAGACGATCGCCACGCCCAGCCCACAGAGCCAGTACGCGTCTTTACGCTGTTTCGGGGTGGATTGCGACAGACCAAACACCACGCTTTCGTCATTCATGATGTGGCATCCCAGCAATCCCTTCAGACGGGTGCCGGCCAGATCCCGCACCGCGATGCCGAAAGGAAAGTGCCGGGCGTTAACCAGTAATCCCGCCACCGCCGCAGCCAGCGGATTGCCGCCGCTGGCGATGATGGCAACAAACATAAATTCCGATGCTCCCGCCAGCACAAACAACGTGGAGAACAGCGGCACCCATAACGGGAAGCCGTAGGCCGTGGCCAGCGAACCGTAGGAAGCGCCCACCACGCCGACGGCAAGGCACACCAGATAAATGGCTTTTTTAGTCTGAGAGTTCAGGCTGGAAAATGCGTGCATAAGCATAAAGTTTTACCATATCGAACGAAATCGCCATTATAATGAACGCAACAAACAGCGAGATCAAGCGAACGATTCGTTCGATTAAATGAACAAAGAGGTACACCATGACCCAGCCGATCAGCGTCATTGCCGCAAGCCTCGCACGGGAACGCACGCGTGCCGGGTTGTCGCTGGCCGAGGTCGCCCGTCGGGCGGGGATCGCCAAATCCACGTTATCGCAACTGGAATCCGCTAACGGCAACCCGAGCATTGAAACGCTGTGGGCCTTGTGCGGCGCGTTGAATATCCCGTTTGCCAAATTACTTGAGCCAGTCAGCGCCAGCACTCAGGTGATCCGCCGGGGTGAAGGCAGCAAGGTGGTGGCTGAAAAGGCCGATTATCAGGCGATTTTGCTGGCAACCTGCCCGCCGGGCGCGCGTCGGGATATCTACCTGCTGATGGCGCAGCCGGGATCGGAGCGTCAGTCTCACCCCCATCCGTCGGGATCGGTGGAGCACATTATTGTGACTCAGGGCCGCGCGCTGTTGGGGCTGAAGGCCGCGCCAGAAGAGTTAGGCGTCGGGGATTACATCTGTTACCCCGGCGATCAGGAACATATTTTTGTCGCACTGGAACCCGATACGCTGGCGATCCTGGTGGCCGAACAGAGCTAAACCCCCTTCCAGTAACTGCCCTGCTCACCCGCAGGGCAGCCCGCAGGCTTCTTATTACCGGCCCCACCCGGCGAAAGCGCCAAGCGGTCCGGCGAGTTTTGTGATCCAGATCGGACTGCGCTGACGGCAGCAGATTTCTTTATGTTGACGACAGTCAGTTACCGCTTCGGCTGATTGTTCTCCGCTAAGTTAGCAGCACACTTACAGAGACTGCATTGAGGCTGAAATGGATAAGATCTGGTTTGGTACGGCGTATTACCGCGAATATATGCCAGAGGAGCGGCTGGAAAAAGATATCGCCATGATGAAAGCCGCCGGTATCAACTATGTCCGCATTGCCGAAAGTACCTGGAGCACCTTTGAACCTCAGGAAGGCGAATTTGATTTCACTTCGGTGATCACCGTGCTCGACCAGATGCAGGCCAACGATATTAGCGTGATTATCGGTACGCCGACCTACGCTATTCCTGGCTGGCTGGCAAAGAAATATCCTGAAGTGATGGCCGTCACGCCGCAGGGGCTGAATAAATATGGTCCCCGGCAGAAGATGGATATTACCAGTCCAGTCTATCGCTATTATTCCGAGCGGATTATCCGCAAGCTGTTAACGGCCACCGCTTCCCATCCCGCCGTGATCGGTTTCCAGGTCGACAACGAAACCAAATATTATGAAACCAGTGGCCCGGCGGTGCAGATCGCCTTTGTTAAATATCTGCGGAAAAAATTCAACGACGATCTGCCGGCGTTAAATCAGGCGTTTGGTCTGGATTACTGGAGTAATCGCGTGGATGCCTGGGAAGATTTCCCGTCGGTCCAGGGCACCATTAATGCCAGCCTCGGCGCTGAGTTTCAGGCCTTTCAACGCCAGCTGGTGATCGATTTTCTGCGCTGGCAGGTCGATCTGGTCGGCGAATATAAATCGGCCGATCGCTTCGTCACCCATAACTTCGATTTTGACTGGCGAAACTGGTCGTTTGGTTTGCGAAGCGAGGTCGATCACTTCGCGGCGTCTGAGGTCGTCGATATCACCGGCGTGGACGTTTATCATCCCGGCCAGTCGCGGCTGACCGGCGCCGAAATCGCCTTCACCGGGGACATTGCCCGCACCACCAAGGATAAAAATTACTTTGTGCTGGAAACCCAGGCTCAAGCCTTTAAGGACTGGACGCCTTACCCTGGCCAGCTGCGTCTGCAGGCGTTTAGCCATATCGCCAACGGTGCCAGCCTGGTGGGCTACTGGCACTGGCATTCGATTCATAATTCGTGGGAAACCTACTGGAAAGGCCTGCTCAGCCACGACCTGCTGCCTAACCCGGTGTATGACGAGGCCTGCGACATTGGCAAAACGCTGCAGCGCTTAACGCCCGAACTGAGCGGCTTAAGCAAAAGTAACCGCGTGGCGATGCTGGTCAGTAACCGTGGGCTGACCGCCATTGACTGGCATCCGTGGCGCGGACATCAGTTCGGCGGCGACAAAAATCACCAGTACAACGATCTGTTCCGCAGTTGGTACGATGCCCTGTACCGACAAAATATCGAGATGGATATTCTTGATGCCGACGATCCGCGTATCGAACGCTATGACGTGCTGATCGTCCCCTTGCTGTATGCGGCATCCGATGCGCTGTTGCAGCGACTCAATGCCTTCGTCGGGCAAGGCGGCCATATCATTTACTCCTTTAAATCCGGCTTTGCCAATCAGGATCTGAAGGTGCGCACGGCTATCCAGCCGGGCATTATCAGCGAAGCCTGCGGCGTGACCTATCAGCTATTCGTTGAGCCAGATGAGGTGCAGATGTCCACGGAGACCTTTGCGCTGACGGAGGAAACGGGTCAGGTGACCGACTGGATGGAGCTGCTGGAACCGGTGTCGTCACAGACCGAAATTTTGGCCCGCTATCAGCATCCGCAGTGGGGGAAATATGCCGCCATCACCCGCAATCAGTTTGGCAAAGGGACGGCGACCTATATTGGCTGCAACCTGTCATCCGCCGGAATGGAGCAAGTTTTCTCGACCCTGTTCAGCACGCCGGCATTGAGCGCGTTACGGTCGGAGGTGAGTTTCCCGCTAATAATTCGACGGGCGCAAAGTAAAGCGCAAAAGGACCTGTGCTTTATCTTTAACTACTCTCAGACGCCGCAGCAGCTGCGAAACCCGTTGGGGCAAGCCACTTCGCTGATTGATAACCGGCAGGTTGAACCGGGCGAAACGCTGGAAATAGCCGGTTGGGATTTTGTCATTTTATCTGGCGGAGAAGCGGTATGAAGAGTGATGGCGTGGCAACCCAGCCGATTGGGCTGAAAGAGCGTCTTTCTTTTGGCCTTGGCGATTACGGCACTAACCTCACCTACACCACGATGGTGACCTTTCTCGCCTATTACTATACCGACGTGGTGGGCGTGTCAGCATTACTGGTGGGCTCGTTAATGTTCCTTGCCAGGGTGCTGGATGGTCTGCTGTGCATCTGGGTGGGTGTGCGTATCGATATGACGCAAACCCGGATGGGGAAAGCCCGGCCGTGGGTTCTCTGGACCGCCATCCCGTTCGGGCTTTCCACCTTTCTGCTGGCCTGCGTACCGGACAGCAGCTATGCGGTTAAAGTCACCTGGGTGTGCGTAACCTATTTGCTGGCTAACATTCTTTTTACCGCCAATAACATCGCTTATGGCTCGTTGCTGGCGTTGATTACCCGCGATACCGTAGAACGCGGCGTATTAAGCGTATTCCGCAAAGGCCTGTCGACCTGCGGATCGCTGACGGTCGGCGTCATTACGCTGCCATTGGTGGCGTGGTTTGGTAACAGCAGCGGTGCGTGGATGACCATCTTCGCCATTTATGGCTTTTTCACCGCGCTGTTTCTTACCCTTACCGCACTGGGCACCCGTGAACGTATTAAGCCGGTACGGCAAGATAACCGTGAAAATATTGAGCTTAAGAAAGTGCTGCCGGCAATACGGGCGAATAAATACTGGCTGATGATCTTTATGTATTTAATGATCACCTTTACCAGCCTGACCGCGCTCAGCACCGTCAGTGTTTATTACACCAAATACATTCTGAAAGACCTGTCGATGATGTCGTGGGTCAGCGTGGCGCAATATTTGCCGGGATTACTGACGCTGACGGTGATTCCTTTTTTAATTAAACGACTGGGCAAACGTAAGCTGGCGCTGAGCGGATTACTGGTCTGCTGTATTGGCTATCTTCTGCCGCTGTTTGATCGTCAGGATGCCTTCTTTGTGATTGCGGCGACGGTGGTCAGAAGCATTGGCTTCTGCGGTATTGGTGCCACCATGTTCGCCTTCCTTGCCGACACCATCGATTACGGCGAATGGGTCTCCGGCTTACGTATTGAAGGGATTTTATTCAGCGCGGGCACGCTGGGCCAGACGGTTGGTATGGGGTTAGGAACGGCAAGCGTCGGGTGGTTGTTAAGCCTGGCCGGATTCACCAGCGGAGGCGGCATGCAACCCGCCAGCGCCATTCAGATGATCCAGTTCCTGTTTATATTCTTCCCGGTGATCCTCGCGGTAGCCAATATCGTCCTGCTCTATTTCTACAAGCTGGATGCTATTTATCCTCAGGTTGCCGCAGACCTGGCAGAAGGAAAGTTTGCGCAGCCGGTTGATTCCGGGTTATCCGCCACCTCACTGCAAAATTAGCCTGTGCTGAGCGCAGGTTTTCTGAATGTTGAGAAGATGTGAGCCGCATCGCGGCAGGGTTAATTCTCTGCGCTATGCTGCTCAACTCTTTATTCTGTCGGCAGGAAGCGCAGCGATGGCGCATAGTGAAGATACCGAGATGCTGAATTTTTCACCTCTCTACAGGCGCTTTACCTTCACCGCATGGATGGTGGCAGGATTCACCCCAATATCCCGCGGAAGTAAGCTCGACTTTTATATTAACCGGGCTGCTGGCATGAAGGGCCACGTATTAAATATCACCCTTAAAGGTGAAGGGAAAATTCATACGTCTCAGGGCAGTTTTATCTGCAAGCCGGGCGACGTGCTGCATTTTCCGGCTGGCGTACCGCATCATTATGGCCGCAGCGAACACAGCGAGTGCTGGGACCATTTGTGGATCTATTTTATTCCGCGAACCTACTGGATTGACTGGCTGCAGTGGGACAATGTTCGCGATGGCATCGGCCGACTGACCTTTGCCGCCGCAGAAGACACCAGTCAGATGCAGGCGCGATTTATGGAAGTGATCCAGCTGAGCGTCAGTCAGGAACCGTTATCCGAAGCGCTGGCAATGAATGCCGTTGAACGGGTGATTCTGGAGTGCTTCCGCGCGCAGCCCAATTTGCACCGCCACAAGTGCGATCCCCGCATTGAAGCACTTTGCCAGTATCTGAACGAACATATGGCTGAAGAAACCACCATCGAACAGCTGTCCCGCCGCGCCTGCCTTTCCCCATCGCGTCTGGCCCACTTATTTAAAGAAGAGACCGGCCAAACTGTCTTTGCCTGGCGTGAGAAACAGCGTATTGCCCGTGCCTGCCTGTTGCTTAGCAAAACCAGTTTTGCCATCACCCATATTGCGTTAACGGTCGGCTACACCGATCCGCTTTATTTCTCCCGCCTGTTTCGAAATCATATGGGAATCAGCCCAAGGGAATTTCGTAAGAAATAAGGTCTTTGCCGGGAAACTGCCGAACATGGCTTGCGACGGCGCGGCCTGTCACGCTGGCCGAAAACGGCGGGAAAGGATCATCAGCAACACAATTCCGCCGCTCATCAACATCCATGCCGTATTCAGTGACGCCGTGCTGTCCAGCACCATGCCGGCGATCAATGGCATGGTTGCTGCGATGATATAGCCTCCGCCCTGAACAAAAGAGAGGAGTTTACCTGCTTCTTCCGGCGTTTTGGCGTGGTCAAAGGTCACGATCAGCGAAAGAGGAAACAGTGCGCCAATTCCCAGCCCCAGCAGCAACGTCGACAGGATCGCGGCCTTTCCTCCGAAGAACACCAGACAGAGCAGCCCGGCCAAAATCATCAGCAACACCAGCAGTAAAGGCGCGCGTCTGTCGGTGAAACGGTGGATCACCGCCGAAACGATAAAACCGGAAACCACTTCGGTTAAGGTCAGCGCGGCGAGCAGAAAGCCGCTGTTACGTGCGCTCCAGCCGTGCTCAATATAAAACGGCGGCAGCCAGACCAGCACCAGCGTGTAAGCGCCGGTCCCGATGCCAAAAAAAGCCAGCAGCAGCCAGGCGCGCGAGGTCGAATACGTTGACTGAACCGGTTGAGTCGCCGCCTGCGGCTGATTCTTTTCGGCGGCGAACCAGATGATAAAGGCCAGCGCTGCCGGCAACGCCGCCAGGCCGAGGGCATAATTCAGCCCCAACGAGACCGACAGCGGTTCTGCTGTTGCCGCCGCCAGCGCCGCGCCGCCCATAATCCCGGTTGAAAACAGCGCCATCAGCGTCCCGGTATGCCGGGCGCTGCGCCGCTTGATCAGGGCAGGCATCGCCGCCTGCACCAGGCCAATGCCCATTCCGCCCGCCAGCGCAGTTGCCATTAACACCCCGCCGGACGTATAAAACCCTCTGAACACGCAGGCAAATGTAATAATGCCTAAGCCGGCTGCGATGCCCCGCGCGTAACCGATTCGGCGTAACACCGTGCCGCTGGCCAGCGCGATAACACCCATCATCAGCACCGGCAGGGTCGTTAACAGGCTGATAGTGGTGCCCGTCAGCTGCTCCTGGCGTTGTAACAGGGGCAAAAGCGGCCCGACAGCAGCCATCAGTGGCCGCAGATTAAGGCCGACCAACAGCACAAGCAGGGCAAACAGCGTAATGGCTGAGAATGCAGATTTCATAACCGACTCCTTCGGATAAGGTGTTGCGCAGCAGAAGTGTGCTGGCAGTGTGAACTGATTTATCTTAACGTTAAGATAAATTTCGCCTTGCCGATAGTCGGTGCGCACTAATGAACATGTTAACCACAAAGAATTAAGGGAAATGATGCCAGATCATGTTGATTTCGTTATCGCTCAATGGGCTGACGCCATGCCGGATCTGGATGCGTCGTCGATGGCGGTGTTCGGCAGAATGTTGAGGATTATGAAGCAGCTGGGTAAAGCTCGTGCCAGCGCACTGGCGCCGTTTGGCTTTCGTGAAGGTGAGTTTGATGTGCTGGCCACGCTGCGCCGTGCCGGAGAACCCTTCCGCCTGACGCCCACTCAGCTTTTCACTTCGCTGCTGGTGACGTCCGGGGCGATGACTAACCGGTTAAGTCGGCTGGAAGCCAGTGGGCTGATTGCGCGGATCCCGGACCCGGCCGACAAGCGCAGCATGATGGTGGGCTTAACGCCAAAGGGATTAACGCTGATTGAGCAGGCGCTGGTAGTGCATACGCAAACTCAGGACAGGATGCTGAAAGGGCTCAGTCAGCCCCAGCAGATCGCGTTGCAGGATGTGCTGCGCCAGATGCTGGCGGAAGAAGAGAGTGCGTCGAGGATTTAACGTAGCGCCGATCGATGAGTTCGATCGGCCGCGACGCTATTTTCTGCCATCCATCACCATGCGCAGGGCCAGTCCGGTCAGCACCATGCCCATCAGCCAGCGCTGGATTTTTTGCCAGGTTGGGCGCTGAGCAAGGAAGTTAGCGATAGTGCCTGCGGCGAAAATAATCAGGCCATTGACCAGCATACTGGTGACGATCTGCGTGATGCCTAAGGTCAGAGACTGGGCCAGCACGTGCCCCTGTTCAGGCCGGATAAACTGCGGCAGCAGAGTCAGATAAATCACCGCGGTTTTAGGGTTAAGCAGGTTGGTCAGCAGCCCCATGGTGAACAGCTTACGCGAACTATCGGGCGGCAAATCGCGGACCTGGAACGGCGATTTGCCGCCGAAGACAGCCTGCCATGCCATGTACAGCAGATACGCTGCACCGGCGATGCGCAGCGCATCGTAGGCCAGCGGCACGGCCATAATCAGCGCGGTAATCCCCAGCGCGGCACAGACCATATAAAACATAAAACCCAGCGCCACGCCGGTCAGCGATATATATCCCGCTTTTCGTCCCTGACAGAGCGAACGGGAAATCAGGTAAATCATATTTGGACCAGGCGTCAGCACCAGACCGAGCGCGATGGCAGCGAAGGGAAGAATTTGCGACAGGGTAACCATGCAGAATGTCCTTACGATGTTGAGCAGCAACAGGCGACAACTTCTCCCTGGATACGACCAGAGCCCCTTCCCTGTGGCTCTGCTTGCCCGATAAATTCAGGCTTCAACGTCGGACTTTTGCTTACGCGCGCACCGTGTCATTGCCGAAGGCCACCCACTTATAGGTGGTCAGCGCTTCAAGGCCCATCGGGCCACGGGCATGCAGCTTCTGCGTGCTGACGGCGACTTCAGCGCCCAGACCAAACTGACCGCCATCGGTGAAGCGCGTGCTGGCATTGACATACACCGCCGAGGAATCGACTTCATTCACAAAGCGATCGGCATTGTGAATGCTGCGGGTCAGGATCGCGTCGGAATGCTGAGTGCCATATTCACGGATATGGGCGATGGCCTGGTCAAGATCGTCCACCAGCTTAACGTTCAAATCCAACGCTAACCACTCGTCACGGTACTGCGCTTCGGTGACCGCACTGACTTCAGCCGGGCCTTGTTGCAGCAGCGGCAGCGAACGCGGATCGGCATGCAGCGTGATGCCCTCTTCCGCCATGCTGCGGCTCAGTTCAGGCAGGAAGCTCTCGGCGATAGCCGCATGCACCAGCAGCGTTTCCACCGAGTTACAGGCGCTGGGACGCTGTTTCTTGGCGTTGATAATCACCTTCATGGCCGCTTCCAGCTCGCTCTGCTGGTCGACAAAGATATGGCAAACGCCAATGCCGCCGGTGATCACCGGAATGGTCGACTGTTCGCGGCACAGCTTGTGCAGACCGGCGCCACCGCGAGGGATCAGCATGTCGACATAGCGATCCAGTTTCAGCAGCTGATTGACCAGCTCACGATCCGGGCTTTCAATCGCCTGCACCGCACCCGCAGGCAGGCCGTGTTCTTTTAACGCGCCCTGGATAACCCGCACGGTTGCGCCGTTGGTGCGGTAGGTTTCCTTGCCGCCGCGCAGGATCACCGCGTTGCCGGTTTTCAGGCACAGGCTGGCGACGTCTACCGTGACGTTCGGGCGGGCTTCATAAATCACCCCCACCACACCCAGCGGCACGCGACGGCGTTCAATGCGCAGACCGTTATCCAGCACGCCACCGTCGATCACCACGCCCACCGGATCTGCCAGACGGCAGACCTGACGCACATCATCGGCAATGCCTTTCAGCCTCGCCGGATTGAGCATCAGGCGATCCATCAGCGCGGCACTCATGCCGTTCTGCCGCGCATCGGCCAGATCCAGTTCGTTAGCCGCGAGGATCTCCGCGCTTTGCGCTTCAAGGCGGTCGGCAATGGTCATCAAGACCTGATTTTTCTGCACGGTGGACAGCACCGACAGCTGGTAAGACGCGGCTTTCGAGGCTTTGCCCATTTCTTCAAGCATGTCTTACTCCTTAACTGACGATCATATCGTCGCGGTGAACGGCAACCGGACCATATTCATAACCGAGAATGTCGCTGATCTGCTGGGAATGGTGCCCGGCAATCATCCGCATCGCATCGCTGTTGTAACGGCAGACGCCGTGCGCCACATCGCGCCCTTGCAGGCTGCGAATGCGGATCACTTCGCCACGCGAGAAGTTGCCGCTGACCTCGCGAATGCCTTTCGGCAACAGCGAGCTGCCGCGTTCCAGAATGGCGGAAAGCGCACCGTCATCAACGGTAATTTCACCGGCTGGCGGCGCACCGAAGATCCAGCGTTTACGGTTTTCCAGCGGGGTTTCCAGCGCATGAAAACGCGTGCCGACCGGCTTGCTGTCGATCACGTCAGCAATCACGCCAGCGCGATTGCCGGCCGCAATAATGGTGTCGATGCCCGCGCGGCAGGCCACGTCGGCCGCCTGCAGCTTGGTCGCCATGCCGCCAGTGCCCAGCCCGGAAACGCTGTCGCCGGCTAATGCCCGCAGCGCATCGTCGATCAGATGCACATCGCCAATCAGTTCAGCTTCGGGATTATTGCGCGGATCGGCGGTGAACAAACCCGGCTGATCGGTCAGCAGCAGCAGCTTATCTGCGCCAGCCAGGATCGCCGCCAGCGCCGACAGATTATCGTTATCGCCGACTTTGATTTCAGCGGTGGCCACCGCGTCGTTTTCATTAATCACCGGCACGATATGGTTATCCAGCAACGCGCGCAGGGTGTCACGGGCGTTCAGGAAACGTTCACGATCTTCCAGATCCGCGCGGGTTAATAACATCTGGCCGATATGGATACCGTAAATCGAGAACAGCTGCTCCCACAGTTGAATTAACCGGCTCTGCCCCACCGCAGCGAGCAGCTGCTTTGAGGCGATGGTCGGCGGCAGTTCCGGGTAGCCAAGGTGCTCACGTCCGGCCGCCATGGCGCCCGAGGTGACAATCACAATCCGATGGCCTGCCGCATGTTGCTGCGCGCACTGGCGCACCAATTCGACGATATGTGCCCGGTTCAGCCGACGCGATCCGCCGGTTAATACGCTGGTCCCCAGTTTCACTACCAGGGTCTGGCTGCTGCTCATTATTTCCTGCCGTTACGTAAAAAAAAGCGTGAACTGACTTTTTAACAGGTGTGGTGCTGGAAGCCAACAGGCGGCGGGAGAAAAGGCGGAATTTAGCGTGACAATCAGCTAGTTCAAAAGTTCGCAAATAACAAGAAATGAGTCGAAATGTAATAAAACTTTCATCTCCTCAAGGTAAAACGTTCCTGCCTTCAGAGAAGTCTTAAGGCCACTTGAAAACTTACTCATTCGGGATTGATAGCAAAATGAAGAAAAGCGCACTGGCAATCTTAACCGCCGCACTGGCTCTGTCCACCGCTGCACAAGCCGCAGAAATCTATAATAAAGACGGCAACAAGCTGGATCTGTACGGTAAAATTAAAGGCCTGCACTATTTCAGCGACAACGACGGCAGCAACGGCGATAAGTCCTACATGCGTATGGGCTTCAAAGGTCAGACCCAAATCAACGATCTGATGAGCGGTTACGGCCAGTGGGAATATCAGTTCAACACCAACAACTCTGAAGGGAGCGATGCCAATACCGGTAACAAAACCCGTCTGGGCTTTGCCGGTCTGAAATTTGGCGACTACGGCTCAATCGATTATGGCCGTAACTACGGCGTGCTGTATGACGTGGAAGCCTGGACGGATATGTTCCCGGAATTCGGCGGTGACGGTACGGCGCGTGGTGATAACTATATGACCCAGCGTACCACCGGCGTGGCGACCTACCGCAACTCAAACTTCTTCGGTCTGGTTGATGGCCTGAAGTTCGCCTTACAGTATCAGGGCAAGAACGATGCGGGTTCTTCTAACTCGCGTACTGACGTCAGCAAGCAGAATGGCGACGGCTACGGTCTGTCGGCGGTATATGCGCTGGGCGACAGCGGCGTGAGCCTGAGCGGTGCTTATACCTCTTCAGACCGCACCAACGCACAGCAAGCGCGTGTCTGGGGCCAGGGCGACAAAGCCGATTCCTGGGGCACCGGTCTGAAATATGATGCGAACAGCGTTTACCTGGCCGCCATCTACACCGAAACCCGCAACATGACGCCAATCAGCGGCACGGCCGTGATCAACGGTGCCACCACCGCGGTCGCGGGTGCAGCCAACAAAGCACAGAACATTGAATTGGTGGCACAGTACCAGTTCGATAACGGCCTGCGTCCATCCGTGGGCTACGTGCAGACCAAAGGCAAAGACATCGAAGGACTGGGTGATGTTGACCTGGTGAAATACATCGACGTGGGCGCGACGTACTACTTTAACAAGAACATGAACACCTACGTTGATTACAAAATCAACCAGCTGGACGACGACAACAAACTTGGTCTGAACAACGACGACGTGGTTGCTGTTGGCCTGACGTACCAGTTCTAATCCG
Source organism: Erwinia billingiae Eb661 (assembly GCF_000196615.1). Taxonomy (NCBI): domain Bacteria; kingdom Pseudomonadati; phylum Pseudomonadota; class Gammaproteobacteria; order Enterobacterales; family Erwiniaceae; genus Erwinia; species Erwinia billingiae. Next base: position 1,055,054 of record NC_014306.1, on the reverse strand, counting down.
TTTTTTTATTCCCCGTAACACGCCACTGCTACGGTTGTTCCACCCTCGTTATGTGTCTAAAACAAAGGCTGGCAATTGCCAGCCTTTTTTAATGCTCAGGTTATGACTTACGCCGGGATCAGGCGGTCAGTTTGACCGGCGCATCCGCAAAGTCTGCAGCGGGTTTCAGCCCCAGCTCCATCTCTTCCAGCAGCGCTTTCAGCCGCACGTGGAAGTTGCGTAAGGTCTCTTCCAGCCGTTCGTTATTCTCTTTCCCTTTCACGGTCGACGGCTTCCAGTTGCCTTCTTTATCGAACAGACCGAAGTGGTACTCGTAGGTGAAGTGATCGCTTTGCGCTTCCAGCTCCATCCACCAGCCCCAGAACTCACGCAGCTCAGGTGAGGGTTTCACATTGACGCAGACCGCCAGACAGTCAAAGAAAAAACGGTCGTCTTCACATTTCGCTTCGCGAATATAAGGCCCCAGCGATCCAAAGCGCTTCATTAAGCGGCTTTTGGGATGCCCACTCGGTAACGTCATCAGTAAACCTCCATCGTTGAGCCTGTTAATTAATCCTCTATGGCGCTTAAACGCGGCAACACAGCGGTTTAAGGCTTAAAGGTTATAGCAAAGGATTGAATTTTAGCAACTCATCGCGTCAGCCGTTTCGCTAACCAGTCGACAATATCACGTAATGCTTTATCAAAGTTGAGCATTGCAGGCGAGAGCGGGATCGGCATCAACTTCCCGTCAGCGGACGAGTTGACGATAAGCCGGGACTCCTCTTCCGGGCTGAACGGGTCGTTTGGCCAGTAGCCGGACAGCATCGGCGTTGGGCATCGACGTCCCAGCAAGCCCTGCATCTTCAGCGAATAGCGATTAAGCTCAACGCGCAGCGCAGAGTCAGACGCGGTGGCCATGCCCAACCGGCTGGCCAGCACGTCCATATACATCTCGGGAACGCTGTCCTGCTTCGCCTGATCGCACAGCAGGCTGTGCACCACCGGCCCCAGGCAGGCCACGGCCCGCAGGCGCGGCGCTTCCAGATAGGCCAGCCTGACGGCGACGTTGGCGCCAAAGCGGTAGCCAAACGCGCCGACGCGCTGATGATCGACCCAGGGCACGTTCTCCAGCTGACGCAGAACATGCTGATGCAGGAAGCTGGCATCCTGCGTCAGCTTCCATTTGGCCGAGAAGCCTACCGACGGCATATCGATGGTCAACATGGCGATGCCGCGCGGCGCCAGGTAGTCGTGGAACAGGCGATAATGGTCGGTTTGCAGCGAGTCGAGGCTGCCGCACAGCAGCACGGTAGGATAAGGCGCGCTGACGCCGGGCGGCATATGCAGGAAGCCAAAGATCGGGCTGCCGCCGGGAATGGCAAATTCCAGCTCCTTCAGTTCACCGGACAGGCGCGGCGTAGCTTCTTCATACGCGCGGTTCGCCAGTACCTGCGCCTGCTCGGCCAGCTCATCGCCTTTCAGATGCGGATAACCGGCAATGCCATACAGATTGGCGGCATGCAGCCAGCACTGGCCGGCCTCCGCATCGGTTTCAGCCTCACCGGCTTTCTTCTGCCACAGCGCCGCCTGTTTCGACCACTCATAAATCCAGTTCCCGCCCCGATAACCGACCACGGTATCCAGCAGCTGGTCGTCGGTGTGCTCAACGCGACTGACGGCGATGCGGGCCAGCACTTCACTGATTTCCTGCGGGGTGATGCCGCGCCACGTCCACAGCAGGCGGTTGATCATCCGATACCAACCGGCATTACTATCCCCTTCCAACGCGGAGTGGATGGGCAGCGGTTTATGGTGATGGAGACGGCGAACTAACGATGACGTTTCAGGATGCTTGAAGCGAGGTTTGAACAGCTCTTCGCTCAGATTTTTAGGTGACATGACGTAACGATCCTCCAGCACGGGGCATGGGATGAGTCTATCCCAGCCTCAGCCCTGACGCTCGTAAAAACGACAACGCCCGGCATAACCGGGCGTTGCTTTGACGTGCGTCAATCAGCCTTTAACAATTGGCGGCAGATAGACCACGCCCATGTCCCACGGCTGCTCAATCCAGGTGTTCTGCGGGATATCGACCACATAGTCGTCCACCAGCGGGCGACCGGCTGGCTTAGCGAAAATGGTGACGAAGTGCGCTTTTGGATACATATCACGGATGGCCTGAGCGGTGCCGCCAGTATCTACCAGATCGTCAATGACGATAAAGCCTTCACCATCGCCTTCTGCACGCTTCAGCACGGTCATTTCGCGCTGGTTGTCGTGATCGTAGCTGGAGATGCACACGGTATCGACGTAGCGGATGCACAGCTCACGAGCCAGCAAAGAGGCGGGAACCAGACCACCGCGGCTGACCGCGATAATGCCTTTCCACTGTTCAACAGGAAGCAGGCGCTGGGCCAGTTTACGGGCATGAATTTGCAGCATGTCCCAGGTGACGACGTATTTTTCACTCATAAAGGAGTCCCGACCAATGGTGTTGGCTTAAAAATGTACAATGGGAGAGGTTGCGCGGAATTATAGTGATCTGAGCCGCTAAAAACCAGCGCCGTGACCCTTTTTTCCTTCCGCGAAGTAAGCACGGCTGCGGAAACGATGATATTCTTTGCCCATCGCGTCAGAGCATCTGACGGGAGTCATCCACTCGCTAAACATCCTCGCCATCCGCAGCCCAGCTGGCCGATGGTGATGACACAGGAGATTTGTCGTGTCTGAATTATCTCAACTTTCCCCCCAGCCGTTGTGGGATATTTTTGCCAAAATCTGCTCGATTCCGCACCCGTCTTATCACGAAGAAGCACTGGCAGAACACATTCTGTCGTGGGCGAAAGAGCAAGGTTTAACGACCGACCGCGATGCAGTGGGTAACATTCTGATCCGCAAGCCTGCCACTGCCGGTCTGGAAAATCTGAAGCCGGTGGCTCTGCAGGCGCACCTCGATATGGTGCCGCAGAAAAATAACGACACCGTGCATGACTTCACGAAAGATCCGATTCAGCCATGGATTGACGGCGAATGGGTAAAAGCGCGCGGTACTACGCTGGGCGCGGATAACGGCATTGGCATGGCGTCCGCGCTGGCGGTGCTGGCCGACGCGAGCGTTGAGCACGGTCCGCTGGAAGTGCTGCTGACCATGACCGAAGAGACCGGCATGGTCGGCGCCTTTGGTCTTCAGCCGAACTGGCTGCAGGCCGATATCCTGATCAACACCGACTCCGAAGAAGAAGGTGAGATCTATATGGGTTGCGCCGGTGGCATTGATTTCACCTCGACGCTGGCCATCAGCCGTGAAGCCGTTCCGGCAGGTTACGAGCCGCTGAAGCTGACCCTGAAAGGCCTGAAAGGCGGCCACTCTGGCTGTGATATTCACGTCGGTCTGGGTAACGCTAACAAACTGCTGTCCCGCTTCCTGTTCGCGCACGCTAAGGCGCTGGATCTGCGTCTGGTGGACTTCACCGGCGGCACGCTACGCAACGCCATCCCGCGTGAAGCGGTGGCCACGCTGGCCGTTCCGGCAGACAACGTCGACGCGCTGAAAAGCCTGGCACTGAGCTACCTGGAAACGCTTAAGTCCGAGCTGAGCCTGAAAGAGAAGAACATCAACATCGTGGTTGAGAACGTGGCGGCTGGCGACCAGGCGCTGACGGCGGCAAGCCGCGATACCTTTATTGCCCTGATGAACAGCACGCCAAACGGCGTGATCCGTAATTCAGACGTGATGAAAGGCGTGGTCGAAACCTCGCTGAACCTTGGCGTGGTGTCGTTGAAAGACGATGAAGCGAAGATCAACTGCCTGATCCGTTCGCTGATCGACAGCGGTAAAGACTACGTGGTGGAAATGCTGACCGCGTTGGGCGAGCTGGCGGGCGCGAAAACCGTGGCCAAAGGCAATTACCCTGGCTGGCAGCCGGACGCGTCCTCGCCGGTGATGGCGCTGGTTGGTGAGACCTATAAAAAGCTGTTTGGCAAAACGCCGAACATCCAGGTGATCCACGCGGGTCTGGAATGTGGTCTGTTTAAGAAGCCGTATCCGGACATGGATATGGTGTCTATCGGACCGACCATTACCGGCCCACACTCACCGGATGAGCAAGTGCATATCGAAAGCGTTGGCCTGTACTGGAAACTGCTGACCGCGCTGCTGAAGGCGATCCCGGCCAAGTCATAAGCCGGCTGACGGGCGGAAGAGATTCCGCCCGTTTTCTTTCATCCCCCGGCAACCTCTGTCGATCACAACTCCGCCGTCTTACAGCCCCAGCAATAACTGCCTTTCCAGCTGCGGATTCAGCAGCGTAACGTGCAATCCGACCAGCCTGACGCCTCTTCCGCCGCGCCGCTCTTCCCAGGTTTTGCGCGCCACCTCGATCAAATCCGCCTTATTCAGCATCGGCCAGATGTGCTCCTGAGTGGTTTGCTGGAAATCCGAGAACTTCAGCTTCACGCCCTGACGCGCAATCTGCCGGTCGGGTTTGATTTTGATCAGCCGACGCTCCAGCTCGTCATACAGGAAATCGATGATCTCCAGGCAGGCTTCCCAGCTGTGAATATCTTCCGACAGCGTGCGTTCCACGCCGAGTGATTTGCGTAAGCGTTCGGTCACCACTTCCCGCTCGTCGATGCCGTTACTGCGTTCCCAGATCACCCGGCCAAACTTGCCAAAGCGTTTTAACAGCGCGGAGAGATCGGTGCTCTGCACGTCGGCGCAAGTTTGCAGCCCCATTTCCTCCAGCTTTTTGGCGGTGACTTTACCGACGCCGGGAATTTTCGCCAGCGGCAGCGTCAGCAGAAACTGCGGTAGCGAGTCGGGCGTAATCACATATTGCCCGTCAGGCTTGTTTAAATCGGAGGCGATTTTGGCGGCGAACTTGATCGGCGCAATGCCGGCGGAAGCGGTGAGATTGAGTTCGCGGGCGATGGTCTGGCGGATGTCGCGCGCCATCAGCGTGGCAGAGCCGTGACAGTGCGGGCTGTCGGTGACGTCGAGATAGGCTTCGTCCAGCGACAGCGGTTCAATCAGCGAGGTGTAGCGCGAGAAGATTTCACGAATATGCTGGCTGGCTTCTTTATAGGCTTCGAAGCGGCCAGGGATCACTTTCAGATGCGGGCAGAGCTTCAGCGCCATCGCGGTGGACATGGCGCTGTGCACACCAAACTTCCGCGCCGGGTAGTTGGCCGTGCTGATAACCCCGCGCTTCAGATGGCTGCCGCCAATGGCGATCGGGATATCACGCAGGCTGGGATCGTCGCGCATTTCTACCGCCGCGAAAAAGCAGTCCATATCAACGTGAATGATCTTACGCATATCCCCCCCAGATGCACTGGATAAGTATACAGTTAATCAGCCGGGTTTCAATATGCCGTTCGCCCGGTAAAGCGCAGCGGCATAGGCTTCGGACAATTTTTTCTTTCTCAATTTGTTCACTGGCGACTTGATAAAAAAATAGACAATGCTAATGTGACGCAGCGATAGCGGATTTCTCCGATATTGCAAGTGACACTGCCCTCGGGCATAGCATCCAACCCTCTTTTTCAAGGGAACCAGAATGGGCAAAATCGCACTGCTGTTTGCGATGATTTTTCTGCCAGCCGTCGTCTTCGCCAGCGTACCAACGTCCCCGGTACTTCCGCTCGCGCCGGTAAGCAAAGAGTTAAAGAAACAATTACTCGGCACCCCCGTGTATATCCAGATTTTCAAAGAAGAACGTACGCTGGAACTGTATGGCAAAATCGGTAACGACTACCGCTTGCTGGACAGCTACCGCATCTGTAACTTTTCGGGCGGTTTAGGCCCAAAACGTCGTCAGGGCGATTTTAAAAGTCCGGAAGGATTTTACAGCGTGGGACTTTCCCAGCTGAAGCCTGACAGCCGGTTCTACCGCGCCATTAACGTCGGCTTCCCCAACGAATACGATCGCCAGCAGGGTTATGAAGGGAAATACCTGATGATCCACGGCAGCTGCGTGTCGATTGGCTGCTATGCGATGACCGATGCCAACATTGCCGATATCTATCAGTTTGTTGATGCGGCGCTGCGTAACGGCCAGCCGCGAGTGGAAGTGAGCATTTACCCGTTCCGCATGACCGACAGCAATCTGCAGCGTCATCGCAATTCGGTTTATTACAGCTTCTGGAAACAGCTGCAGCCTGGCTATGCACAATTTGTGCAAAACCGCCTGCCGCCGTCAGTGAGTGTTAATGAAGGTCATTACGTGCTGAACCAGCCAGGTTCCCTGATCAGCGCGCCGGTTTCCGGATCAGCGCTCGCGCTCACCGAGGCAAAATAACGCCCAGTCACCTGGTTCAATCTTGTTCCAGGTTTCATTCCCCGTCAGGGGCTGAGTGGCGATCACCGTGACCACGTCGTTCGGCGTGGTCTGCTTTTGAAAATCAATCTCGACATCCTGATCCAGCAACGTGGCTTTGCCAAACGGTGCCCGTCGGGTGATCCAGAAAAGATTGGTCGAACAAAACGCCATTAAATACCGCCCGTCCGACAGCAGCATATTAAACACGCCCTTCTCACGCAGCTCCGCCGCCAGTTCAGCAATATAACGGAATACCGCCGGCCAGTTCCCGGGCGTACGCGGATAACGGGTGGTCAGCTTATGCAGCAGCCAGCAAAATGCCTGCTCGCTGTCCGTTTCACCGATCGGCCTGAACGGCCCGGTATCCATCCCTTTATAGCCTTTCAGCTGCCCGTTGTGCGCATAGGTCCAGTTGCGGCCCCACAGTTCACGGGTGAACGGATGGGTATTTTCCAGCGACACTTCGCCCCGGTTGGCCTGGCGGATATGCGCCACCACCGAACGGGACTTGATCGGGTATTCCTGCACCAGCCGCGCGATAGGCGAATTAAAGCTGGGCTCGGGATCTTTAAAGGTGCGGCAGCCTTTTCCCTCGTAAAAGGTAATGCCCCAGCCATCTTTGTGCGGACCCGTTCCCCCGCCGCGCTGCACCAGCCCGGTAAAGCTAAAACAGATATCCGTCGGAACATTCGCGCTCATCCCGAGCAATTCGCACATAGAAAATCCTCACGTAGCGGCCAGCCGCAGCTGGCCAGAAAAACTACTCGGCCATCTCTTTTTCAATCAGCAGGATCAGGATGTGGATCACTTTGATGTGGATTTCCTGAATGCGGTCGGCGTAACCAAAGTGCGGTACACGGATTTCCACATCGGCCATGCCGTCCATCTTGCCGCCATCTTTGCCGGTCAGGGTGATCACCTTCATGCCCTGAGCGCGAGCGGCTTCAACCGCTTTGATCACGTTGGCGGAGTTGCCGGAGGTGGAGATTCCGAACAGCACATCACCGGATTTACCGACCGCTTCAAGGTAACGCGAGAAGACGAAATCATAGCCAAAATCGTTGCTGACGCAGGACAGGTGGCTGACATCAGAGATAGCAATGGCCGGATAGCCTGGACGGTTCTCACGGTAGCGCCCGGTCAGCTCTTCAGCGAAGTGCATGGCGTCACAATGGGAGCCGCCGTTGCCGCAGGAAAGCACTTTGCCACCGGCTTTGAAGGCGTCTGCCAGCAGCACCGCAGCGCGCTGGATAGCGTGAATATTGGCATCGTCACTGAGGAATTTATTGAGCGTTTCCGCTGCTTCGTTGAGCTCGGCGCGAATGATGTCCTGATACATAGGGAAAGTCCTTTAGAGGTGAGGTCGCCATCAGTTTACCAAGTTGGGAGAGGGGCGAAAAGCGCCCTGCACCTCAAGCTTGGGCTTTGACTTTTGGTGCGGCCGGTTTGTGAGCCAGGTTGTAATTATTATGTAAACAGATTGCTAACGCACAGCTTCTCCATTAAACCTGTATTCAACAGGTCAGACCTCTTACAACTTACGGAGCGTTAGTTATGATGGTTCTCAGTATCGTGGCCACGATCGTGTTGATCGGCGCACTCTTTTATCACCGCGTTAACCTGCTGCTGAGCAGTGCGATCATGCTCGCCTGGACAGCTGCGTGGTCATTCGCGCATCTCTGGACGCCGTGGCTGTTGATCCCGCTGGCGATTATTCTGCTGCCGTTCAACCTTTTGCCACTGCGTCGGGCGATGTTCTCTAAATCCATGCTGCGCACCTTCCAGAAGGTGATGCCACCGATGTCGCGCACCGAAAAAGAAGCGATTGAGGCCGGCACCACCTGGTGGGAAGGCGATCTTTTCCGCGGGACGCCGGACTGGCAGAAACTGCACAACTACCCGCAGCCACGGCTGAGCGAAGAGGAACAGGCGTTCCTCGAAGGCCCGGTTGAGGAAGCCTGCCGGATGGCCAATGATTTCCAGATCACCCATGAAATGGCCGATCTGCCGCCGGAGCTGTGGGCCTATCTGAAAGAGCACCGCTTCTTTGCGATGATCATTAAGAAAGAGTACGGCGGGCTGGCCTTCTCGGCTTACGCTCAGGCGCGGGTGTTGCAGAAACTGGCTGGCGTCTCCGGGATCCTGGCGATCACCGTTGGCGTGCCGAACTCACTCGGCCCCGGCGAACTGTTGCAGCATTACGGCACCGATGAGCAAAAAGATCATTATCTGCCGCGCCTGGCGCGCGGTGACGAAATCCCGTGCTTTGCCCTGACCAGCCCGGAAGCGGGTTCGGATGCAGGTGCTATTCCGGATACGGGCGTGGTGTGCATGGGCAACTGGCAGGGTCAGCAGGTGCTGGGCATGCGCTTAACCTGGAATAAACGCTACATCACTCTCGCGCCGGTCGCTACCGTGCTGGGCCTGGCCTTTAAGCTGTCGGATCCTGAGCATCTGCTGGGTCAGACCGAAGAGCTGGGCATCACCTGTGCGCTGATCCCAACCGATACCGCCGGCGTGGAAATCGGTACCCGCCACTTCCCGCTTAACGTGCCGTTCCAGAACGGGCCGACGCGCGGTAACGATATCTTTGTGCCGATTGATTACATCATTGGCGGGCCAAAAATGGCCGGTCAGGGCTGGCGGATGCTGGTGGAATGTCTGTCCGTAGGACGCGGCATCACCCTGCCATCCAACTCCACCGGCAGCCTGAAAAGTATTGCGCTGGCGATTGGCGCCTATGCGCATATCCGTCGTCAGTTCCGCCTGCCAATCGGCAAGATGGAAGGGATTGAAGAGCCATTAGCGCGCATTGCCGGCAATGCCTACGTGATGGATGCCGCCGCCACGCTGATCACCTCCGGCATTATGCTCGGTGAAAAACCGGCGGTGCTGTCCGCCATCGTCAAATATCACTGTACCCACCGTGGGCAGCGCGCCATTGTCGATGCGATGGATATCGCCGGCGGTAAGGGCATTATGTTAGGTAAAAGCAACTTCCTGGCGCGGGCTTATCAGGGCGCGCCGATTGCCATTACCGTCGAAGGGGCCAACATCCTTACCCGCAGCATGATCATCTTTGGTCAGGGCGCGATCCGTTGTCATCCTTATGTGCTGGAAGAGATGGCCGCCGCACAAAGCAACGACGTGGTGAAGTTTGATAAAGCCCTGTTCAGCCATGTTGGTCACGTGGGCAGCAACCAGATGCGCAGCCTGTGGCTGGGTCTGACCGGCGGACGCACCAGCGTCTCGCCAACCCGCGATGCCACGCGCCGTTACTATCAGCATCTGAATCGCCTGAGCGCCAATATGGCCCTGCTGTCGGACATTTCGATGTCGGTGCTGGGCGGCAGCCTGAAACGTCGCGAGCGCATTTCGGCCCGTCTGGGCGATGTGTTAAGCCAGCTGTACCTGGCCTCGGCGGCGTTGAAGCGTTATGAAGATGAAGGCCGTAACGAAGCCGATCTGCCGCTGGTGCATTGGGGCGTTCAGGATGCGTTGAATCAGGCGGAAATCGCCATTGACGATCTGCTGCGTAACTTCCCTAATCGTCTGGTGGCGGGTGTGTTACGCCTGACCGTGTTCCCGCTGGGCCGTCACTGCCGTGCGCCTTCAGACCGTCTGGATCATCAGCTGGCGCGTATTCTGCAAATTCCATCAGCCACCCGCACCCGTCTGGGCCGTGGCATGTACCTGAAGCCGACCGAGCATAACCCTGCCGGTCAGCTTGAAGAGGCGCTGGCCGATGTGATGGCCGCCGAAACCATCCACGATCGCCTGTGTAAACAGCAGAAGAAACACCTGCCGTTTACCCGTCTGGATGAGCTGGCGAAGCAAGGCTTGCAGGAGAAATGGCTGAGCGAGGAGGAAGCGAGCGTGCTGATCCGTGCGGAAGCCAGCCGTCTGCGCTCCATCAACGTTGATGAGTTTGAACCTGAAGCGTTGGCGACCCAGCCGGTAAAAAAGGCGCTGCCGGTGGTGCAGGCTGAGCCACAGCAACCGCGCAAAACCGAAGCGGCCTGACCGCTAACATAATAAAAAAGGCCGGAAACTTTCCGGCCTTTTTTGATCCTGTCATTCTGTGGATATCATGACGACAGGGGGAATCCTCTGGCTCAGCCGTTCTGACGCACGCGGGCAATCAGCGCATCGCTGTCGGCGATATGATCGGCCGCCAGGATCAGTGTCCGGCCCAGCGTGATGCACTGGCGAACGCACTCAACGCGCATGGTGTCGTCTTTGATGGTTTTAATGTCGGCGATCTGCGAAATGCCCACGGTACGGCGGATCATTTCCACGCCACAGAAGCCCAGCGTATCCCGCCAGATTTTCTGCAAAAACGCCGCCGCATAGCCCGGATAAGCCAGCGCGCGATCGGTGGTTTTTTCCGCCGCCAGCGCGAGGAATCCTTCGGCAAAACTTTTCCACGCGGCACTGACGTCACGCAGACGCTTTTCGCGCACGTCTGCCGCTTCACGCGGTGCCAGCAGCCCCGGCAAGGCGCAGTAGTTCAACAACAGGTTGCCGAGCGCGCTGCCGACATCAAAGCCAATCGGACCGTAATAACCAAACTCCGCATCAATGACTTTCAGGCTGCCTTCGGCGACAAAAATTGACCCGCTGTGCACGTCACCATGCAGCAAGGCTTCAGCGTTCGACAGGAAGCGATGCTTCAGTGCCGCCACTTTCAGACGCAGCTCGTCGTCGGTCCGCAAGGAGGCGACCAACGGCTCAAGTGCCGGGGCATAGGCGTTACGCTCGTGAATTTCGTAAGGCTCATCGAAGAACAGGTCTTCGGTCATCTGGCACAGTTCAGGGTTAGTGAAGCGGATGACATCGGCTTTTTTCTGATGAGGATGCTGATGGAAATCAGAGGTATGGAACAGGGTCTGCGCCAGATATTCCCCGAGCTGCGAGGCGGCCTGAGGATAGTCCACGCCTTTAACCTGCTCACCGCGCCAGATGGCATGGCTGGAGAGATCTTCCATCACCATCACCGCCAGCACCGGATCGTAATGCAGGATTTTTACCGTATGCGCCGGGCAGAATGTGCCGTGCACCTTCAGCACTTCGGCTTCAATACGCGCACGGTCTAAGGTCAGCGGCCAGGACTCGCCGACGCAACGCACATACGGCAACGCCTGCTTGACGATCACCCGGCTGACGCCTTCGCTGTCGAAGATTTTAAAGACGAGGTTCAGGTTACCATCACCGATTTCCTGTGACTCCACCAGACTCTCTGGATTTTCAACGCCGCCGAACTGGCGGGCATAGTCCACGGCATCCGCTGCAGTGAAGGTACGGTATTGCGACATTAACTCATCCTCATCAAAACGTTCCAGTCTGCCCATCGCGTATCGTGCGAGCCTTTTTCGCGCAAATTTGTTGCGCAAGCCGTTCAGACGTCTATACATCCGTTCCGCATGTTGGCACAATATGCCCTGATTACGCAACCAGGATTTAACCTTCATGCAGACACTGAGCACAACCAGCTTACAAGTTCGTGATAACCAGCTTTGGATCCTCGATCAGCAGGCGCTACCGCAGAAAAAAATCTGGTGCCCAACGCCAGACGTCGCTGAACTGGTTGGTCACATTAAAGCGTTGAGAGTGCGCGGTGCGCCGCTGATTGGCCTCTCCGCCAGCCTGCTGCTGGCCCTGTTAGCTGAAAACGGGCTGAGCAAAACCGAACTGGCCGAGGCGCTGGAGGTGTTGCGCGCATCACGGCCAACCGCCGTCAACCTGATGAACAATCTGGACCGCATGAAGCAGGCGTTAGCGCAGGAGAATTTTGTGACCGCGCTGACCTTTGAAGCCCTGCGCCTGGTGGAAGAAGACAAAGCCTTGTGTGACAACATTGCCACCGCTGGCGCGAAGTTGATTACGCCGGGCAGTCGCCTGCTGACCCACTGTAATACCGGTGGTCTGGCAACCGCAGGCGTGGGCACCGCGCTGGGGGTGATTTCGCGCGGCTGGCAGGAAGGCAACGTGGCGAACGTCTGGGTCGATGAAACCCGTCCGTTGTTGCAGGGCGGACGCCTGACCGCCTGGGAGCTGGGTGAGCTGGGCGTGCCGTACCGCCTGATTTGCGACAGCATGGCGGCCAGCCTGATGGCGCAGAAACAGGTTGATGCGATTTGGGTGGGTGCAGACCGCATTGCCGCCAATGGCGATGTGGCGAATAAAATCGGCACTTACAGCCTGGCGGTACTGGCGAACTATCACGGCATCCCGTTCTATGTTGCCGCGCCACATACCACGCTTGATCCCGCCTGCCCGGATGGCAGCGCAATTCCTATCGAGCAGCGCGCGGCCAGTGAAGTGACCGGCGTTGCGGGCAGTTTTGGTGACGTGCAGTGGGCACCGGAAGATGCGCAGGTTTACAACCCGGCATTCGATGTGACGCCTGCGGCGTTGATCAGCGGTTGGGTGCTGGATACGGGTGTGGTCACGCCTGCACAGGTTGAGGCGGGCATTTTCCAGCCTTCCCGCCCGACCGCGTAACATTGCCCCTTTGCCATCCGCTGCTGGCAAAGGGGATTTCTGTGCGTGGCGATTAGCCAAACACCCCCACCACCACGGCGGCCAACAGGCAGTAGCCGCCAAACAGGTGCCATCTGCCGTGTTCAAGCCAGCGTGAAAGCCAACGCAGCGCCAGCAAACCGGACAGGAAGCTGAACACCATCCCCACCAGCGACGGCACCAGGATCCCGCTCATCGCCCCATGACCACCGGCAGCAGCGGCCTGCCCACCGTGCTGATAGACCCTGACCACTTCCTTAATAATCACCGGCGGCGTTAACGCTACCGCCAGCGCAAAGCTGAACTCTTCCGCCCGTTTGCGGGACACGCCAGACGCCATCCCGGCCGAAATCGTCGCACCGGAACGCGAAAAACCGCGAAACGGCAGGCAGAGTCCCTGAACAATGCCGACGATCATCGCACTCTTTGGGCTCAGCTCGCCGTCTTTATTCTCTTTCTGTCTGGACGAATAGAGGATCAACAGCCCCGCCGCCGCCAGTCCTCCCGCAATCAGTTTGGTATTACTGAACAGCTGTTCGATTTCAAAGTGCGGCGCATTTTTGGCATACAGCGCGGTAATCACTTTTAATAACAGCAGCCCGACAATGCCGGTACACAGGCTGGCTAAAAATATCAGCAGCATATTCTTTTTAAATGCCCGAACTGAGCTGAAATAGGTTTCTACCCAACTCTTCCAGAAATAAACAATCACCGCAAACATGGTTCCGGCGTGAAGCATCACCAGGAGCAACGTCATATCCGGGGCGGAAGGATCCAGCCCCAATAACTTCTCGGTCATGATCACGTGAGCCGAGCTGGAGACCGGCAGCAGTTCTGCCAGCCCCTGCACGACGGCCAGCAGCAGTACATGGAATAAGCTCAAGACATTCTCCCTCTGTGAAATAAAGATGACGTTTTCATGGCAGGCAAATGCCCACAAAAAATAAACAACGACCCTTAAATTATCACAGCGGTTTTTTTCTGCTCCTGAGCTAAATCTTATTCACCCGGCACGTTTAACTCCCGGCTAGGTTGGCGGCCCGAATTAAGAAACGACCTGGGCGAAGTCCCCGGATGAGTGAATGTCGCATCCGAACATGCCTGACCCCGAAGGGAAGGCATTGAGATCGGCCGTACTCAGTACTATAGTACTGGGTACGGCAATTAGCAGTTCACGGACACTCTGTCGAATGAACATGGAAGCTTAGAATGACCGTTTATGTGACGAAGATTTTTGAAAGGAATCTCAAAAAGGAAGGCATCGATGATGCCAGGCTTTGCATAGCAGCACAGGAAATCATATCCGGTCTTTACGACGCCGATCTTGGGGGTAACGTGTTTAAAAAACGCCTCCCTTTGGCCGCAGGAAAAAGCGGCGGAGCGCGAACAGTTGTCGCTTATAAATCAGGTAAGCACCTTTTTTTTGTGAACGGATGGACAAAAAAGGGCCTTCCAAAAGGTGGCCAGAAAGAGATATCTGATGCGGAATTACAAGGCTATCGTGATGCTGCAACAGAGATGCTGGCCATGACTGATAAAAATCTCGAAGACGCTGTAAAAAGTAAAATATTCCGTGAGGTAAAATGTGATGGTAAACCATCTGAAGGATCTGCAGGAATTGGCTCACAGCCTCAATAAAGTGGGCGCGTTTTCAGATGACGCGGTAAAGCGTGCCGATGCCCGTGCCAGGGCCCAGGAATTGCGCGGGAAGATGTGGAAAGTACAGGCGATGACCGGCGCGGACATTAAAGAAATGCGGGATCGTCTTGGCCTGAGCCAGGCTTTTCTGGCAGAGATTGTGAATATGTCTGTTGAGAGTGTATCTAAGTGGGAGCGTGGCGAGAAAAAACCAAATGGCGCAGCTCTGCGGACACTCAACACGCTGGATCGCAATGGGCTTTCTGCCTTCGCTGAACAGGCTGATAAATAGTAAGCCCCTGAACGGGGCTCAGGAGGCGAAAACCGCTTTCGCCCCTTTTCTTTACCTACCGTGAGTTAAGGCAGACGCGGATAGGCATCCGCGATGGTGTCGCCGGTGAAATTGGCGATCCACCCTTCCTGATTATCGAAAATACGGATGGCGGTGAAATGCGGGGATGACCCCATATCAAACCAGTGCGGCGTGCCGGCGGGCACGGAAATCAGATCGTTCTTCTCGCAAAGGATCTGATAAATGTGCCCATCCAGATGCAGACAGAACAAGCCCGCGCCTTCAACAAAGAAACGCACTTCATCTTCGCCATGCGTATGCTCGGACAGAAACTTGCCGCGCAGAACCTCTTTCTGTGGATTGTCGGCACGCATGCTGATCACGTCCCAGCTCTGATAGCCCTTTTCAGCCACCAGCTTGTCGATGGCGTGTTGATAGGCGTTAATCACCGTTTCCGCTGCCGGGTTTTCGCCCAGATCGCGGTCGGCTTCCCAGCGCTCGAAACGCACGTCTTTAGCGTTCAGCCGCTGGCGGATCTCTTCAGCATCGGTGCTGTGCCACACGGGGGTGGTCGCTTCGCTGTCAGTAAAAATAGTCAGTGCACTCATGAGGAAAACAGCTCCAGGTTGATCTGATCAAAACGGTTTACCTGACGATGGCGGCTTTCGGCATCCGCTTCGCCGCGTAGTAACTGCACGGTGTTCCAGCCCGCGTCCTGTGCGGCATCCAGCTCCTGGTGTATATCGGACAAAAACAGCAGCTCATGCGCTGGCAGGCCAATCTCTGCCGCGATATTGCGGTAAGACTGCACGTCACGCTTGGCGCCAACATGGGTATCAAAATAGCCGCTGAATAAGCTAGTGATATCACCCTCATCGCTGTAGCCAAATAATAATTTCTGCGCGGCAACCGAGCCTGAGGAATAAATATAGAGATCAACGTCTTGCTGCTTCCATTTTTCCAGGGCGGGCAATACGTCCGGGTACAGGTGGCCAGTGAAGCTGCCGCTGACGTAGCCATCGTGCCAGACCATGCCCTGGAGGGCCTTCAACGCCGTGGACTTCCGGTCTTCATCCATAAAGCCAAACAGCGCGGCGATCAGTTCATCGACCGTGGCCTGCGGCTGAGCCAGTTCGGCACGCAGATCGGTTAAGGCTTGCGCCACGTCTTCGCGGTGCTGGAACGCGGTGATAAATGCCGGCAGATTCTCGCGGGCATAGGGGAACAAGACGTTATGAACAAAGCGAATATCGCTGGTCGTTCCTTCAATATCGGTGATAATCGCGCGGATCATTTGGCCTCCAGCACACGACGTTGTAATTCACACTGGAACAGGAATTCCAGACCTTCAAGATGGCGACGTGCTTCATTGACATCCTTTCCCCAGCAGGTCAGCCCGTGGCCACGCAGTAAAAAGCCGTAACGCAGCGGCGTCTGTTCGGCAAACTGCGCAATCCGCACCGCCAGAGCATCAATATCCTGATCGTTATCGAACAGCGCAATCGGCACGGCATCAAGGTGCGAGGTCTGCCCGGCGAGGGTTTTCTGCATTTCATAGCCCTGCAACACTAATGCGGTGCCCTTCTCAACCCGGGAAAGTACCGTGGCGTTGACGGTATGGGTATGCAGCACGGCGCCGGCCTCAGGAAACAGGCGATAGATTAAGGTATGAAGCCCGGTTTCCGCCGACGGTTTACGCCCTGATGGCACCTGATTGCTGGCGATATCCACCTGGATAAAGTCGTCACGCGTCAACGCGCCTTTATCTTTGCCCGATTCACTCAGCAGGCAGTATTCACGGTCCTGACGCACCGACATATTGCCGCCGGTTGCCGGTGCCCACCCTTTTGCACCGATCCAGTGGCAGGCTGCCACCAACTGATCCAACTGCGGGGTTATGCTCATACCTTTCCTTATAGAGCCGGTTATTTTCCGGCCTTTTAGTGGCATTTAGACGTCTAAGCGTCTCGATTGCCAAATAGTAGCATCGACGCTATAGTGGCAGCAACACAGGGTTAACACATCATAAAAACCGTTATTCAAGGGTTAACATTCATGAGCCAGACACCACGCGTTCCCGAGAGCAAACTGCCTGCTCTGGGCACCACCATCTTCACGCAAATGAGCGCCCTGGCGCAGCAGCATAACGCCATCAATCTGTCGCAGGGTTTCCCTGATTTCGACGGCCCGGACTATCTGAAAGCCCGCCTGGCACACCATGTCAGCCAGGGTGCGAATCAGTATGCGCCGATGACCGGCGTCCAGCCGCTGCGTGATGCCATTGCGGCCAAAACCGCCGAGCTGTATGGCTACCAGCCTGACAGCAACAGTGAAGTGACGGTGACCTCTGGCGCAACCGAAGCGCTGTATGCGGCGATCACCGCGCTGGTGCGTCCGGGTGATGAAGTGATCTGTTTCGACCCAAGCTATGATAGCTATGCCCCGGCGGTGACGCTGGCCGGTGGCGTGATGAAACGCATTGCGCTGCAGCCGCCGGCATTCCGCGTCGACTGGCAGGCGTTCTCTGCCCTGCTGTCACCACGCACCCGACTGGTGATCCTGAATACGCCGCACAACCCTTCCGCCACCGTCTGGCAGAAAAGCGATTTTGAGTCGCTGTGGCAGGCGGTAAAAGCGCAGGAAATCTATGTGCTGAGTGACGAAGTGTATGAGCACATCTGCTTCGATCCGAACGGTCATGCCAGCGTGCTGGCGCATGCCGAGCTGCGCGAGCGGGCGATTGCCGTGTCGTCATTCGGTAAGACCTTCCATATGACCGGCTGGAAAGTGGGTTACTGCGTGGCCCCGGCGGCGCTGACGGCGGAAGTACGTAAGGTGCATCAGTACCTGACGTTCTCGGTGAACACCCCGGCGCAGCTGGCGATCGCCGATATGCTGACCGCAGAGCCTGAGCATTACCGCGAGCTGCCGGATTTCTATCGTGCCCGCCGCGATGTGTTCGTGCAGGCGCTGGCCAAAAGCCGCCTGGAAGTGCTGCCGTGTGAAGGCACCTATTTCCTGCTGGCCGATTACAGTGCGGTCTCAGACCTCAACGACGTCGAATTCTGTCAGTGGCTGACGAAGGAAGTGGGCGTCGCCGCCATTCCGCTGTCGGTGTTCTGTGCGGATGCCTTCCCCCATAAACTGATCCGCCTGTGCTTCGCCAAACAGGAAGCCACGCTGATTGCTGCTGCGGAGCGCCTGTGTCAACTTTAAACCTGACGGTATTACAGCAACCGCTGGTGTGGATGGATGGCGAAGCGAACCTCGCCTTTTTCGACACCCTGTTAGCGGATCTGCAGGGCAAGGATCTGATTATCCTGCCGGAAATGTTCACCACCGGCTTCGCGATGGAAGCGGCCAAAAGCTCGCTGCCGCAGGCGCGGGTGATCGAATGGCTGCAGGCGAAGGCGAAAGCCACCAAGGCCATGGTCGGCGGCAGCGCGGCGATTCAGACTGAAAAGGGCGCGGTGAATCGCTTCCTGCTGGTTGAGCCGGAAGGCAAGGTTCACCATTACGATAAACGCCACCTGTTCCGCATGGCCGATGAACATCATCACTATCTGGCCGGCGATCGCCGTGAAATCATTGAATGGCGCGGCTGGCGTATTCTGCCGCAGGTTTGCTACGACCTGCGTTTCCCGGTGTTTTCCCGCAACAGCAACGATTATGACCTAGCGCTGTACGTCGCCAACTGGCCTGCTCCGCGTGCCGCGCACTGGCAGGCGTTGCTGCTGGCGCGCGCAATTGAAAACCAGGCGTATATCGCCGGATGCAATCGCGTCGGCACCGATGGCAATAACCATCAGTACAGCGGCGACAGCCGGATTATCAGCCCACAGGGTGAAATCCTGTCGGCCGGCGAAGCCCATCAGCCAGCCATTCTGAATGCCGAGCTGTCGCTGGAGAACCTGCGCGAATACCGCGAGAGATTCCCCGCATGGCGCGATGCCGACGCCTTTAGCCTGTAAGCGGTACGCGGGTAACGCGTGCTAACTCAGCTACCGCGGTAAGTGGACCACGACCAGGGTGAAATCAGGAAAGGCAGATGGTAATGCCCGCCCTGTTCGGGCAATACGAAGTCAATTTGCGCGCTGGCATACAGCGTTTCGCGCCCGCTGGCGGCAAAGAAGCTGGCGAGGTCGGCCACCAGCCGATACTGGCCCGCGCCCAGACCTTGCGGGGTTAAATCCTTGATACGGCCGTCAGCATCGGTACTGCCTTTGCTGACCGGCTGCCAGCCGTTGCTGCCGTGCTGCTCCAGTGAAATCGACACGCCGGTGGCCGGTTTGCCTACGGCGGTGTCCAGCACATGCGTGGTAATGGTGTTCATGCAAAAGTCTCCTTCAAACGCAGCAGCGTAATTTCACGCAGTTGCTGCAGGGCTTCCTGCTGCTCCTGCTGCGGATCGTTCGCCAGCCGCCGGACCAGCTCTGAGAGCATCTCTTCGCCGCTGCGGCCTTTCGCACGGATCAAAAAGACCCGGCCAAATTGTTCTTCGTAGGCGGCATTGCCCGCCTGAAGGGCCTGTTTAAGCGCCAGATCGTCTGCGTTAACGCTCGACTGCTCGCCACGGGAAAGCGTGGCTTCTTTGCCTGTTCCCTGCGCTTTTTCACCAATGCGGGGATGGGCGGACAGCGCCTGGTTGAGCGCCTGCGCGTCCCACTCTCCGGCCAGTGCATTAGCGGTGGTCAGCAGCGATGCCAGTGACGCAAATGGTCTGGCGGCCACCAGTGCCTCAGACCAGTCGGCAATCGCAACGCAGTGCGCAATCTGCTGCTTCGCGTCCGCCGCCGGGGCCTGATTAAACTGTTCAAGGCTCATTTCACGCCTCCCGACGCCACGTCAAACACCACCCGGGTATACGCCTGAATCGCCTGCGCCACATCCTTTTCCATCACCGCTTCGGCGGGATGATGGCTGATGCCGCGATCGTTACGGACGAACAGCATGCCCACCGGCCAGCGCTCGGCAATGGCGATGGCGTCGTGCCCTGCGCCGCTCGGTAATGAGATGCTACGGCCCTGCACGCCCGAAACGGCGCGGCTTAACGCCGCCTGCAGGCCATCATCACAGCGCGTCGCCGGGATATGATAATACTCTTCGGCGCTGAAGGTCAGCCCACGGCGCAGCGCAATGGCTTCAGCCTGGGTCAGCAGATCGGACAGCAGTTCCGCCAGCGGCAGATCTTCCGGCCCACGCACATCCAGCGTCAGGGCAACGTCGCCCGGAATCACGTTTACCGCGCCAGGTGAACACTGAAGCGTGCCCACCGTCGCCACCAGCTGAGGGCTGTGTTTCGGCGTGGTCTGCTCGATAAACACCATCCATTCGGCCGCCGCCGCCAGCGCGTCTTTGCGGTGCGACATCGGCACCGTGCCGGCATGACCGGCTTCGCCGACAAACTGGCAGTTCAGACGCCGGGCACCGTTGATCGCCGTGACCACGCCCAGCGCCAGGTCTTCCTGCTCCAGACAGGGTCCCTGTTCAATATGCAGTTCCAGATAGGCGACAATCTCGCTGACATCGCGGGCCGCCTGCTGGATTTGTTCACCGTCCAGCCCGATATCGGCCATCGCCTGGGCGACGGTAATGCTGTTGCCATCCGGATGGGTGACCCAGCTTTCCGGCCAGGTGCCGGTAATGCCACGGCTGCCGAGCAGGGTGATGCCGAAACGGGTGCCTTCTTCATCGCCAAAGCCGACGATTTCAATCGCCAGCGGCAGACGTTGCTGCTGTTGATGCAGCGCCTGCACGGTTTCGATGGCGGTCAGGACGCCCAGCATGCCGTCATAGCGGCCCGCATTGCGTACGGTATCGAGGTGCGATCCCAGCAGCAGCGCCTGCGCGCCGGTTTCCAGCCCTTCGTAGCGTCCGCAGATATTGCCGACGCTATCCTGCCAGACGCGCATCCCGGCTTCGCGCATCCACTCGCCCACCAGCGCATTGGCCTGCATATGCTCGGGTGACAGGTAAACGCGCGTCAGCATGCCGGGCGTTTCGCTGATCTCCGCCAGCCGATCGCAACGCGCCATCACCCGGGCGGCCGCCTGCGCCGCACTGGCGGCATTCATCAGGCCGTCGCTCATCAGTTGCTCCCGTTGGCGTAATGATCCCAGGCGGACTGCATCGCCGCGCCCTGCGGGGTTTTGTAGCCCAGATGCGTCAGTACCGACTCCAGCGCGCTGAGGGTTTGCATCACGCAGTCTTTACGCGCGTTGTAGCCCATGGTGCCAATGCGCCAGACTTTGCCGTGCAGCGGACCAAACGAGGTGCCGATCTCGATGCCGAAGTCTTCCAGCATCAGCTTACGCGCCTGGTCGCCGTTGATACCTTCCGGGATCACCACGCCCAGCACGTTGTTCATTTTGTGTTTCAGGTTGCCGAAGGTGGCGAGGCCCATCCCCTGAATGCCTTTCAGCATCGCATCGCCATGCAGCTTGTGGCGGGCGATGCCGTTATCGAGGCCTTCCTGCAGGATCAGACGCGCGCACTCACGCGCACCGAACAGCGCGCTGGTGGCTTCGGTGTGGTGGTTTAACCGCTCCGGTCCCCAGTAATCCATGATCATCCCAAGATCGAAATAGTTTGAGTAGATCATCTCGTCATCGCCGTCCTGATGGGCCGCGGTACGAATGCCTTCCTCAACGCATTTGCGCTTGCGGATCGCCGCTTCCATCTCCGCGCTTAAGGTCACTGGCGAGGTGCCCGAAGGGCCGCCAAGACACTTCTGCATGCCCGCAGAGACCGCATCCAGTCCCCAGGCATCGGTTTCCAGCGCGTTACCGGCAAACGACGCCGTGGCATCGGTGTAGAACAGCACGCCGTATTTTTTACAGATCGCGCCCAGCTCTTCCAGCGGTTGCAGCATGGTGGTCGAGGTATCGCCCTGCACGGTCAGCAGCAGGCGCGGTTTCACTTTTTTGATCGCGTCTTCGATCTGATCCGGCGTGAAGACTTCACCCCATGGCACTTCAATGGTGTGCACTTCTGCCCGGCAGCGACGGGCGATCTCACACAGCAGATGGCCAAAGCGGCCAAACACCGGCACCAGCACCTTATCGCCAGGGCGGATTGCCGACAGCAGGATCGCTTCGATCCCGGCCCGTGAGGTGCCGTCGATCAGCAGGGTCCATTTGTTTTCGGTACGAAACACGCCGCGATACAGTTCCATCACTTCATTCATGTAATGGGTCATCGCCGGATCGTACTGTCCCAGCAGCTGGCTGGACATCGCGCGCAGCACGCGCGGATCGGCATTGATTGGTCCCGGCCCCATCAACAGGCGTTGTGGCGGGTTAATCTGTGGGTATTTGGTGATATCCATCTGCTCTTTCCTTTTTGGTCTGAACCGGCGCGGTTAACTTAAGCCACGCACCGAGGAGATAAATTGTTTAAGTTCCTGCGTCTGCGGATTGGCGAACAGGCTTTTGCTGTCGCCCTGCTCCCAGACCCGCCCCTGATGCATAAACACCACGCGGTCGCCCACTTCACGGGCAAAGTTCATTTCGTGGGTCACCAGGATTAAGGTCATGCCTTCTTTGGCTAACTGCTCCAGCACCTTCAGCACTTCGCCCACCAGCTCCGGATCCAGCGCCGAGGTAATTTCATCACACAGCAGCACTTTTGGCGTCATGGCCAGCGCACGGGCAATCGCCACGCGCTGCTGCTGTCCGCCGGACAGGTTGGCCGGGAAGTAATCCATACGGTCGCCCAGGCCGACTTTTTCCAGCATCTGGGCGGCCAGCGCGCGGCATTCCGCTTCGCTCTTTTTCAATACGCGGCGCGGGGCCAGCATCACGTTTTCCAGCGCGGTCATATGCGGGAACAGGTTGAAGTTCTGGAACACCATGCCGATTGAACTGCTGATTTCACGCGCCTGTGAATCGCGGTTGGTGATGGTCATGCCACCCAGCTTGATGCTGCCTTCCTGATAGCCTTCCAGTCCGTTCATACAGCGCAGCAAGGTACTTTTTCCCGAGCCGCTGCGGCCGATAATGGAGATCACTTGCCCCATATCGATATCGAGATCCACGCCTTTCAGCACGTGGTTCTCGCCATAATATTTCTGCACCTGATTAATGGTGATGAGCGGCATTGAATTTCTTCTCCAGGTACTGGCTGTAACGGGACAGCGGATAACACATCAGGAAGTAGCCCAGCGCTACCAGCCCGAAAACTTTGAACGGTTGATAGGTGACGTTATTCAGGATGGTGCCGGCTTTGGTCAGCTCGATAAAACCGATAATCGAGGCCAGCGCGGTGCCTTTGATCACCTGAACGGCAAAGCCGACGGTGGGCGCAATGCCAATCCGCAACGCCTGCGGTAATACCACGCGAAATAAGGTCTGACCGAAGTTCAGGCCCAGACAGCGTGAGGCTTCCCATTGCCCTTTTGGCAGCGCCAGAATGCTGCCGTGCCAGATATCCACCAGAAACGCGCTGGTGTAAAAGGTTAACGCCAGCGAGGCCGCCGTCCACGGAGACACATCAATGCCAAATAACGCCACGCCAAAGAACGCCAGGAACAGCTGCATCAGCAGCGGCGTGCCCTGAAACAGTTCGATGTAGCCGCGGATCAGGCGGTTCGGCCAGCGGCGGCGGGTTAATCGCACCATCACCAGCGGCAGCGCGACCACCGTGCCGCCAAAGAACGCGGTCAGCGACAGTAAAATCGTCCAGCGGGCAGCCAGCAGCAAATTGCGCAGAATGTCCCAATCGGTAAAGGTATTCATCCCTGGGCGCTCCCTAACCATTTACGGCCTGCGGCCAGCAACAGCTGACGCATCACAATCGACAACGCCAGATAGATCAGCGTGGTCACCAGATAGACTTCAAAACTTAAAAACGTGCGCGACTGGATCAGGTTGGCGGCAAAGGTCAGCTCTTCATAAGAGACCTGCGACACCACCGACGAGCCGAGCATCACGATAATGCACTGGCTGACCAGCGCCGGGTAAATGCGCTTCAGCGACGGCGGCAGCACCACCCGCATAAAGGTTTGCAGTCGGGTTAAGCCCAACACGCGGCCGGCTTCCCACTGCCCTTTCGGCGTTACCTGGATGCCGGCGCGGATAATCTCGGTGCTGTATGCGCCGAGGTTAATCAGCATCGCCAGCAGCGCCGCCTCGCCAGCGGTCAGCTTCAGCCCCAAATTTGGCAGGCCGAAGACGATAAAGAACAGCTGAACCACAAACGGCGTGTTGCGGATCAGCTCGACATAGCCGCCCCACAGGCGACTCACCAGCGAAGGCTTGCCGCTACGCAGCGCGGCGCCGAGGATCCCCAGCGAGACGCCACCCACGGTGGCCAGTACGGTCAGCTGGATGGTGACCCACAGGCCGGAAAGCAGTTCCGGCCAGTAGGGCCAAAGAGCGGGAAAGTTCAGTTGCCCAATCATTGCCTGCCCTTACGCGCCCAGATCTGCAGGCAGTGGCGCTTTCAACCACTCTTCAGACAGACCGTTCAGCGTTTTGTCTTTGATCGCCTGCTCAATCAGCGCGTCGACTTTGGTTTTCAGTGCCGGCTCATCTTTACGCATGCCGATAAAGCACGGTGAATCTTTCAGCATAAATTTCGCCACCGGCGCTTTGTCGGCATTCTGGCGGGCAATCGCCGCCACCACCAGGTTGCCGGTCGCCACGTACTGCACCTGACCCGACAGGTAGGCAGACAGCGTGGTGTTGTTATCTTCATAACGCTTCAGCTGGGTGTCTTTCGGTGCCACATCGGTCAGCACCATGTCTTCCACCGCACCGCGCGTCACGCCAATGGTTTTGCCGCTCAACGCCGCGGCATCTTTCAGCTGCGCGTCTTTCGGTCCAAACACCCCGAGGAAGAACGGTGCATAGGCCCGGCTGAAGGCGATAACTTTCTCACGCTCCGGGTTTTTACCCATGCTGGAGATCACCAGATCCACCTTGTCGGTCTGCAGATAAGGCACGCGGTTGGCGCTGGTCACCGGCACCAGCTGCAACTTAAGTTTCATCTGCTTCGCCAGGTATTTCGCCATATCAATGTCGTAGCCCTGCGGCTGCAAATCGGTGCCGACTGAGCCAAATGGCGGGAAGTCCTGAGGAACGGCCACGCGCAGAACGCCACGTTTTTCAATGTCCTGCAGCTGATCGGCCATTGCCTGCGTCACCTGCGTCAACATCAGTGCCGCGCCAACCATTGCCAGTAATGCTTTCTTCATTAGGTGTTCCCCGAGTAATAAAACATGAAACGAAAGATTCTTGAAGAATTTATTTGCAACTAATGTGCCAGCGAGAATAAAAGGCGGAGAATTTTTTGCGGCGGCGAGCCGCGTGCGGGATCGCGGGGAAAATCGGGCGATAAAAACCGCGTTGAAACCGGAAGTTAAGGTTTTAGTGGCAGTAATTTACCAGGCAATCGTTTGCTATTGCGCCAGAAGCCCGCGTGAATCGGGCGGGTATGATGAAAGGGTTTAGCGATCGGCCAGCGCCCTATAAACAGGCAAAGCACCAAAATGGTGCCCCATTAGCGCTGTTCCAGCTCGTCCAGATGACTGTAAAGGTCGGCGATTTGATGAATGCGCTGGCGTCCTTCGGTTAAAAGTTCATGCAGCACGGCATTGGCCAGCAGGTTGATTAAGCTGTTGGCCGAGGCGTAGCTGTCAAAGGCGGAGACGCTGTCCAGCGGAGCACAAAGCTGCCAGCGGGCCAGCGCAATAATGGCCTGCGCCTGCGGTTCACAGATCACCAGCGTGGGGATGCCATCATGCTGCAGCTGTTGCAGTAACGGCTTGATAATACGGGGACGGCGACGGAAGGCCAGCACCACCACCATATCCTCCTGCGTCACTTCCACCAGCTCTTCAGACAGCGTCTGGCCTGGCTGCGGCAGCACCTGAATGCCGCCCCGCGCCTGCAGTAACTGCTGGCGGAAGTGCAGCGCCACCGGATAGGCGTTACGCAGCCCGACGACAAATACGCGCTTGCTGTTGGCCAGATGCTGAACCACTTCACCAAACTGAGCGGTATCCACCTCGTTAACCCACTGGGTGAGGTTGGCCATCTCCTGCTTGTAGTGGCGGGCCAGCAGCGTGTTGCCCTGCACGGCGTCACGGTTGTCGGTTAACGGCATCCCGCTTTGACGCAGCGTGCGCAGTTCATCGCGCATATCCTTATATTTTTCATAGCCTAAGCGCTTGAACAGGCGGCTGACCGTCGCCTTGGATACGCCGCTCAGGCGGGCCAGCTCGGCGCTGTTGTAGCTGATCAAATCATCAAAGTGATCGAAAACAAAATCCCCTACCCGTTGCTCCTGCGGCGAGAGCTGCGGATAGTGACTTCTGAGACGTTCATCGAGCTGCTTCATGGTATTGACCTTGTAACTTTTGTTTCAGAGAACCTAACATATACAAATAACGTGCCCATCCGGGGAAGTCATTCTGCCGTCAGACGAGAAATTTGTCTCTCTCTTCCGCGCCGGCCGGCAGTTTTCCACGCTTAAGCGCCCTGATCCTGAAAAACTGGAACATCTCTTGCTTCCTTGTTCCCCTGTAACCCTAAAAAAAGAGACTGGAATGATTCAGAGTAATATCGCCCCGCTGGGCATGGCCGTGGCACCGCACCATCTGGCAAGTGAAAGCGCGCTGGCCGTCTTACGCGAAGGCGGCAATGCCATTGAAGCGATGGTGGCCGCCGCCGCGACTATTGCCGTGGTCTACCCGCACATGAATGGATTGGGCGGAGACGGCTTCTGGTTGATCGTACCGCCAAAGGGTGACCCGATTGCCATCGACGCCAGCGGCGCTGCCGGTTCACTCGCCGATCGCGCCTTCTACGAGGGCCTCGCGTCGATTCCGCATCGTGGCCCTAAAGCGGCGCTGACCGTGGCCGGCACCGTCAGCGGTTGGGCTGAAGCGTTAACGATTTCAGCCGAGTTTGGCGGCACGCCCACCCCGGTTGCGCGGTTACTGGCCGATGCCATCCGTTATGCTGCCGATGGCATTCCCGTCACCCAGTCACAGTCTGCCGCCACCGAAAGCAAATACCATGAGCTGGCGAAGCAGCCTGGCTTCGCTCACACCTACCTGCCGGATGGCGAAGTGCCGAAAGCGGGCAGCCGCTTCACCCAGCCGGAGCTGGCGAATACCCTCAGCCTGCTGACGGAAGACGGGCTGGAGAGTTTTTATCGCGGTCCGCTGGCCAATAAGCTGGCCAGCGAGATGTCGCGCCTGGGAATGCCGGTCACGCTGGAAGACCTGAATAATCACCGCGCTAAGCGCCGGGTGCCGCTGCGTATTCAGCATGAGTATGGCGAGGTCTACAATATGACGCCGCCAACCCAGGGGCTGGTGTCTCTGGCAATCCTCGGCATTACCGACCGCTTGAATATGGCGGAAGCCGATGAAGCCCAGACCGTGCACCGCATTGTCGAAGCGACCAAACTCGCCTTCAGCCTGCGCGATCGCTACATCACCGACCCGCTGCATATGCGCGAAGAGATGCAGGCGCTGCTGGATTCCGACGTGCTGGCCACCCTGGCGAACCAGGTCGATGAGCAGAAAGCCGCGCCCTGGGGAACGGGCAAAGGTCCGGGCGACACCGTGTGGATGGGCGTGATGGACAGCAGCGGCATGGCCGTGTCATTTATACAGAGCATTTATCACGAGTTTGGCAGCGGCGTGGTGCTGCCCGACACCGGCATTACCTGGCAGAACCGCGGCGCGGCATTCAGCCTCGATCCTGACCATCTGTTAACGCTGGTGCCCGGCAAACAGCCGTTCCATACGCTGAATCCTGCCGCCGCGCGCCTGAATGATGGCCGCACCATGGTGTATGGGTCGATGGGCGGAGATGGACAGCCGCAAACGCAGGCCGCCATTTTCACCCGTCACGTGGTTCAGGGGATGCCGCTTCAGCAGTGCATCAGCGCGCCGCGCTGGCTGCTCGGCCGCACCTGGGGCCAGGCCTCCGATTCACTGAAGCTGGAAAGCCGTTTTTCTGAACACACCTTTGCACAACTTCGCGCATTGGGTCACGACGTTGAAGCCCTGCCCGATTACAGCGAGGCCGTTGGTCACGCCGGCGCCATCGTCCGTCATACCAACGGCATGTTGGAAGGGGCATGTGACCCAAGAAGCAACGGCAGCGCTGCCGGTTTTTAACAGGAGAGGATCATGAAGCAAACTTCGCCCGACTGGGCAGCCTACGTGGCACAAATGGAACAGGTTCTGGGCGTGCCGCTGGACGAGCAGCGACGTGCCGAACTGTTAGTGCAGTTTACCCGCATCGCCGGAATGGCCGCCCCGTTGATGGCGTTCCCGCTGGATGACCGTCTGGAAGTGGCAGGAGTGTATAAAGCATGAATCCGGCCTCATTATCCATTACCGACATTCAGGGCGCGCTGGCGAAAGGCGAGCTCAGCGCCCGCGAAATCGCGCAGCAGACGCTGAGTCATATTGAAGCCGCCAACCCGGCGATAAATGCCTGGACGGAAGTGACGCAGGATCGCATGCTGAACGAAGCCGATCGGGTCGATCGTCTGCGTAAAGAAGGCCGTGCGCTGCCGCCGCTGGCCGCGGTGCCGTATGCGGTGAAAAATCTGTTTGATGTTGCCGGGCACGCCACCCTCGCCGGTGCCAGCCTGTTCAGCGATCGTCAGCCGGCAAAACAGGATGGCTTTGCGGTGAATAAACTGAGCGAATCGGGCGCCCTGCTCTCCGGCATGCTGAATATGGACGCCTATGCCTACGGTTTCACCACCGAGAACACCCATTATGGCGCGACCAAAAACCCCCGCGATCTGCAGCGGATCGCGGGCGGATCGTCCGGCGGTTCCGCTGCCGCCGTTGCGGCAGGTCTGGTTAACTTTTCGCTGGGCACCGACACCAACGGTTCGATCCGCGTACCGGCTTCGCTGTGTGGCATTTTTGGCCTGAAACCGACCTTCGGTCGCCTGTCCCGCAGCGGCAGCCATCCGTTTGTCGCCAGTCTGGATCACATCGGTCCGTTTGCCCGTTCGGTGGAAGACCTGGCGGTCGTCTACGACGTGCTGCAGGGACGCGATGTGCAGGACAGCTTCCAGGCGGAGAAAGCCATTCATCCCGCCCATCGCCTGCTTGAGCATGGCCTTGCAGGCCTGCGCTGCGGCGTGCTGGGCGGCTATTTCCAGACCTGGTGCAGTGAAGACGCCCGCGCAGCGGTCGCAATTGCGGCTAACGCATTGAACGCGCAGGATGAAGTGCTGTTCCCGGAAGCGGAGCTGGCGCGCACTGCCGCGTTTATCATTACCGCCTCTGAGGGCGGCAACCACTATCTCCCGGCGCTGCGTACCCAGCCTGAACGCTTTGAACCGCTGTCGCGCGAGCGTTTACTGGCGGGTGCGATGATCCCGTCAGCCTGGTATGTGCAGGCACAGCGGTTCCGTCATCACTTTAAGCAGCAGATCCTGCCGCTGTTTGAGCAGTTCGACGTGCTGATCGCGCCCGCGACGCCGAGTACCGCAACGCTTATCGGCCAGGAAACTATGCACATCAATGGCACCGATCTGCCGATCCGCGCCAGCATGGGTATGCTGACGCAGCCGATCTCGTTCCTCGGCTTGCCGGTCACCACCGTGCCGCTGCAAACGCAGGGTGGTTTACCGATCGGCCTGCAGCTGATTGCGGCACCGTTCAAAGAAGAGGCCTGTCTGCGTGCCGCATGGGCACTGGAAAAAATGGGCATTGCGCAAGCAGCCCCCGTCAACGTGAGCGCAAACTAATGAAGAGTGAATATATCGATCGCCCGGCGATTCTGGCTGAAGTCACCACCGCGTTTTACCGCTATGAAGAAGCTCTGATTAGCAATGATACGGTGGTGCTGGATGAGCTGTTCTGGCATGACGATCGCACCGTGCGTTTGGGTGCCGGTGAGAATCTGTATGGCATTGAGGAGATCAGAGAATATCGCGCGTCACGGCCGTCAGCCGGCTTGAACCGCGATCTGCGCAATACGGTGATCACCACCTTTGGCGAAGATTATGCGGTGTGTAGCACCGAATTCACCCGCGAAGGAACGGATAAAATTGGCCGTCAGCAACAGACCTGGGTCAAGCTGCCGTGCGGCTGGCGCATCGTGGCCGCGCAGGTCAGTTTGATGGTGTAAAGCAGGATTATCCGGGCCGGATGTAACCATCTGGCCCGGATAGCCGATCCCGGTGGCCCGATTTCTCAGGCCACCCGCTTGCAGACTCACTCCGCCGGCGCGGGATGGGTTTTAACCCAATGCTCGGCGATTTGCTGACGCGTACAAATCCACACGTTCTCGTGCTGCTGAATATGATCCAGGAAGCGCAACAAGGCCTTGAAGCGACCCGGACGGCCCAACAGGCGGCAGTGCATGCCAATCGACAGCATCTTCGGTGCGGTTTCGCCCTCTTCATACAGCACATCAAAGCTGTCTTTCAGATAGGTATAAAACTGCTCTGCGGTGTTGAAGCCCTGCGGCGTGGCGAAGCGCATATCGTTGGTTTCAAGCGTGTACGGGATGATCAGATGTGGCTTCACCGTGCCATCCTGACAGGTGACCTGCGTCCAGAACGGCAGGTCGTCGCCATAATAGTCGCTGTCGTAAGTGAATCCGCCCTGTTCAACCACCAACCTGCGGGTGTTCGGGCTGTCGCGTCCGGTGTACCAGCCCGTCGGCGCTTTGCCAAACAGATCTTTTAAGGTATCCACCGCCTGCTGCATATGCTGACGTTCCGCTTTCGGATCCATCGACTGGTAGTGGATCCAGCGCCAGCCGTGGCTGACCACGTCGTAATCGGCAGCTTTAATAGCATCAACAATCTCGGGATGACGCGCCAGCGCCATCGCCACGCCGAACACCGTTAGCGGCAGCCCGCGCTTCTGGAACTCATTATGGATGCGCCAGAAACCGGCACGGGAACCGTATTCATACAGCGAGTCCATCGACATATGACGCTCGGGATAGCTTGCCGCGCCGATAATATCAGACAGGAACTGTTCGGAACCCGCATCGCCATGCAGCACGTTGTTCTCTGCACCCTCTTCATAGTTCAGCACAAACTGCACGGCGATCCGCGCGTTGCCCGGCCAGGCTGCATGGGGTGGATTGCCCGCATAGCCACGCAGATCGCGTGGGTAGTTTTTGTTAAAGCTGTACTCTTTTTTCTCTACGGCATCATTCATGGTCAAAGTCCTTGTGTCGGGACGACTTAATCCAGTTTAAGAGAGGCAAACTGACCCGACAGGGTTTTTCTTACAGGATAGTCCAGGTCACCGTGTTTACTGGTCGACAACCCCAGCGCCACCAGCGACTCCACCATTTTTACTGCGGCTCCCACGCCATCAATGACCGGGATACCCAGTTCCAGCGTTAACTCACGCGCCAGCGTGGCCATGCCACCACAGCCGAGCACAATTGCGCCGCTGCCGTCTCGCTTCTTCGCCTGTATACAGCCTTCGCGCACTTTCTCCTGCGCCAGACCGGTGCCATCTTCCAGTGCCAGCACCGGCAAATCGATGGCATGCAACGCGGCGCAATGCTGTTCAAAGCCATACTGCTGTAGCAAATGCCGTGCAATGATTAAGGTGCGCGGCAAGGTGGTGACGATAGAAAAGCGGGTCGCCACCATCGTCGCCATATGCATCGCCGCTTCGGCAATACCAATCACCGGTCCCTGAGCCAGTTCGCGGGCGGCTAGCAGCCCCGGATCGCCAAAGCAGGCAATCACGTGCCCACTGACGCCCAATTCCCGTCCCGCCTTGATCTGTTCCAGCACGCCGATGGCGGCGATAGCCTCGTCAAAATGCCCTTCGATAGACGGCACGCCCTGCGACGGGCACACCGCGAGGATCTCGGTTCCCGGCGCGGCCACGGCGCGTGCTACGGCTCCGATTGTCGCGGTCATCGCCTGGCTGGTGTTCGGGTTAATCACCTGAACGATCTGCTTCACGCTCATGCTTTCGCTCCAAAGCCGGCAAACAGGCGGCCAAAGTCAGGCAGCTGCTCGCCGCTGCGTTCAAAGTGCAGACTGTCTACGATATGCGCGAAATGTTGCTGCATTGCGTCAGTTAGCGGTTGCAGCGCTTTTTGTCGCAACAGTTCAATCAGCCGATCGTGATCGTCACAGCGGCAGCCCTGCTGCCACGGCGCGCCATACGCCGCAATCACCAGCGACGATCGCTGCGTTAATCGCGTCACCATTTCGGTCAGCACCTGATTGCCGGAGATAGCCTGCAGCTGAATATGAAAAGCGGCGGAAAGGCGGATAGCGGCCGGGCCATCGTGCGCCTCGTGCGCCTGTTGTTCCTGGCGATTAAGTTTCTCCAGCGCCACCAGGTGCGTCGACTGGCAACGTGCGAGGATCGCCGGCAGATTGGCACATTCAAGTAAGGCACGGGTGCGGAAAATATCCTGAGCCTCTTCCACTGAGGGTGTCGCTACCTGTGCACCACGTTTGGGCGTCAGGACGATCATTTGCACCGCGGCGAGGCGCTGAAGCACTTTGCGGATCCCGGTGCGGCTGATGCCAAACACCTCCGCCAGCGCTTCTTCCGGCAGCTTACTGCCCGGTGGCAGCTGGTGCTCCACAATGGCCGACATCAACGCCTGATAGATCGGCTCGTCCTTGTCGTTCAGGTCAGAGGCCGTTTTCAGGCCGTTTTCACTCTTCATTACCCACTCCGGTAAACATCAGTTCCGTAAAGAATCGTACACATGAATCTCAAGTTTTGTATACAAAAAAACGATTCTGGCCTGATTCCTGCAATGTCTTCCTAAACCGATTTGCGTTTAGTGACCTATACAGGAGCAGGTTTCATGCCAAATAGTCAGAATGTCAGCCAGGCGTCGGCGGTTGAAGCCCACGCAAACTACAGCCCACGGCTGTGTAACAAAGACCTGGCGCCGACTCGCGACCAGAACTGGAGCTGGTACAACATCTTTTCTTTCTGGATGTCGGATGTACACAGTATGGGTGGCTATGTGGTCGCCGCGAGCTTCTTTACGCTCGGGCTGGCAAGCTGGCAGGTGCTGCTTTGCCTGCTGGTCGGCATCTGCATCGTGCAGATTTGTGCCAACCTGGTCGCCAAACCGAGCCAGATGGCCGGCGTACCCTATGCGGTGATTTGTCGTCAGGCCTTTGGTGTGTTTGGTGCCAATATCCCGGCGGTGATCCGCGGGCTGATTGCGTTTGCCTGGTACGGCATCCAGACCTATCTCGCCGCCAATGCGCTCATGCTGGTGTCGCTGAAATTCTGGCCGTCGCTGGCCGCCATGACGCACGCGTCCTGGCTGGGTCTGTCTCAGCTGGGCTGGATTTGCTTCGGCATTATGTGGCTGGCGCAGGCCATGGTGTTCTGGCACGGGATGAGCGCCATTAAGCGCTTTATCGATATCGCCGGTCCGGCAGTGTATGTGGTGATGGTGGCGCTGGCCGGTTGGATTGTGTACAAGACGGGCTTTGACGGTATTTCGCTAACGCTGGCCAGCAAGCAGCTCACCGGTGGCCAGCAGGTCTGGGAAATGATTACCGCGACCGCGCTGGTGGTGTCCTACTTCTCTGGCCCACTGCTGAACTTCGGTGACTTCTCGCGCTACGGTAAGAGCATGAATGAAATCCGTCGCGGCAACCGCTGGGGCTTACCGTTCAACTTCCTGCTGTTTTCCGTGGTGACGGTGGTGATTGTTTCCGGTACTCAGTCGCTGTTCGGCCATATGATCACCGATCCGATTGAAACGGTGAGCCGCGTCGGTAACGATCTGGCGGTCGCCATTGGTCTGCTGACGATGATCACCGCCACGATCGGCATCAATATCGTCGCGAACTTTGTTTCCCCGGCGTTCGACTTCTCCAACTGCTCGCCGCAGAAAATCAGCTTCCGCACCGGTGGCATGATTGCGGCGGTCGGTTCGGTGCTGTTAACGCCGTGGAACCTGTTCCAGTCGCCTGAGCTGATCCACTACACGCTGGACGTGCTGGGTGCCTTTATTGGGCCGCTGTTCGGTATCCTGCTGTGCGACTTCTATCTGATTAAACGCAGCCAGATTTCAGTGAAGGATCTGTTCGATGATACGCCTCAGGGTCAGTACTGGTATCGCGGTGGATTCAACCCGAAAGCCATCGTCGCCCTCGTCCCGTCGGTGTTGATTGGGCTGGTGATCAGCTTTATTCCTTCGCTGCATGACGTGGCAAACTTTAGCTGGTTTATTGGCGTGGCGTTGGCTGGCGGGTTCTATCGTTGGATTGCGCGTGAGGATCGGGTGGTCAGCAGCCAGGGTTATGGTCGTAAGGTGGCGGTAGAGAAACGTTAATAAAGGAGGGGACGGCGTTTTACCGTCTCCAGAAACGACAAAAGCCTGATTCATTGCTGAATCAGGCTTTCTGAATACTTGGCGGAACGGACGGGGCTCGAACCCGCGACCCCCTGCGTGACAGGCAGGTATTCTAACCAACTGAACTACCGCTCCACCGATGTTCCCCGTCGGGAACGGGGCGAATATTACGGCCAGCCCTTCCCCCCGTCAACGCTTTTTATCGGGGTTTTCAACCGACTGCCTGTTTTTTCGCCTTTTCGCTGATTTAATCCGTGATTTTCAGCACTTATGCGCGCCAGAGGCAGCTTCCGCCCTTCTTCATCACCAGATCCAGCCGCTCTTCGTGGGCCATATTTTCCGCCTCACTCGCCGATAACACCACCAGCCCCGAGGCCGGACGCGTAATGCGATGAATGGTGTCGCCGTTGCTTTGCTGCTGCTGATCGCCTTCCATCGAGAACTTCAGCAGCGTCTGGCCACCGGTCATCGCCAGGAACACTTCCGCCAGAATTTCGGAGTCCAGCAGTGCGCCGTGCAGGGTTCGCTTGGTGTTATCTATTTCGTAGCGTGAGCAGAGCGCATCAAGGCTGTTACGCTTGCCGGGAAACATTTTGCGCGCCATCGCCAGGCTGTCGGTAATGCGGCAGAAGGTTTCGGTCTTCGGAATATTGCGCCCAAGCTTGGCAAACTCGTAGTCCATAAAGCCGATATCAAACGACGCGTTATGGATCACCAGCTCAGCGCCATCGATGTATTCGAGGAACCCGTCGGCGATGTCGGCAAAGGTGGGTTTGTCGGCGAGGAATTCATCAGCAATACCGTGAACGCCAAAAGCTTCCGGATCCACCAGCCGATCGGGCTTCAGATAAACATGGTAGTTATTGCCGGTCAGACGGCGGTTTATGACCTCAACGGCACCGATTTCAATGATGCGATGCCCTTCATAGTGCACCCCAATCATGTTCATACCGGTGGTTTCAGTATCGAGTACGATCTGACGCGTTGTATTTACTGTGCTCATAGGACCCGTTTATGTCAGACTTGGCGTTTTTCAGCAGGGAGTCTACCAGAGATGACTAAGCAGGTAGAAATTTTCACCGACGGTTCTTGCCTTGGCAACCCCGGACCGGGCGGTTATGGCGCTATCTTACGCTATGGTAAGCACGAAAAAACCTTCAGCGAAGGCTATTTTTTAACCACCAATAATCGCATGGAGTTGATGGCTGCTATTGTCGCGCTGGAAGCCTTAACGCAGAAGTGTGAAGTGGTGCTCAGCACCGACAGCCAGTATGTTCGCCAGGGCATCACCAGCTGGATCCATAACTGGAAAAAACGCGGCTGGAAAACCACCGATAAGAAACCGGTCAAGAATGTCGATCTGTGGAAGCGGCTGGACAGCGCCCTGAGCCACCATGAGATCAAATGGGAATGGGTCAAAGGTCATGCGGGACACGTCGAAAACGAACAGTGTGACGAGTTAGCCCGCGCGGCCGCAGGCAACCCGACCCAGCAAGATGTGGGCTACACGTCAGAATCCTGATGCCCCTGCCGCGAGCGAAACTGGCTGGTTGCGCCAACCGCCGAGGTGATCCTTCTTTTCGCCGCGGCCCGTTTGGCCGGATTCATGATCAGCGGGAAGGTGCGCTTACGCGCGACAATGATGCTCAGGCAGCCCAGCGCCGGAAAATGCGTGCTGATGACCTTGCCGCCCTGCCGGTTCCACGGCACGACCTGGAACCGCGTGCGCTGAACCACTTCGTAATTCAGCAGGCTCAGCCAATCCATTAACCTCATCTGCGTAAACATCCGACTGTTCCACGGCACGCGCTTGTGGATGCCCGGTATCAGTTTGCCGATCCCCAGCACGCTAAACGGGTTAAAGCCGCTGATAATGATCCAGCCATCGTCGATCAGTACCCGATCCACTTCCCGCAGAATGCGGTGCGGATCGCTGCTCCAGGCCAGACAATGTGCCAGCAGACAGGCATCAACGGATTTCGATTCAAACGGCAGGCTCATCGGATCCGCCTTGACCTGCAGCCCTTCGCCGCTTAATCCCACGTTAACCTGATGAGAGATGGCGCAGCTTTCGGTGTCGATTTCGGCGCTAAGATGGCCCACTTTTAACAGATGAAAACCGTAGAGTTTGGCGAGGCAAGGCTGGAGATGCTTGTTGAGGGCATCACGATAAAACTCTCCCCATGGGATCTCTGCCCACGAGTCTGGCACCTGACGAATTTGGCGTGTTTTAGCGGGCTTCATGCTTTACCATTCTCTTTCCATTTCAGCCAATAAAAGAGGCGATGATGAATCTTACCAGCATTCCGGCACTTCAGGACAACTACATCTGGACATTAAATAATGAACAGGGCCAGTGCCTGATCGTTGACCCAGGCGAAGCGGCGCCGGTGCTCTCCGTTCTGGCAAAAAACCAGTGGCAGCCCGTGGCGATCTTGCTTACTCATCATCATCACGATCATGTTGGCGGCGTGAAAGAATTGCTGGAGAAATATCCGGGAATGACGGTCTATGGGCCGAATGAAACCGCCGATAAAGGGGCGACATCGATCGTCAGTGAAGGGGATAGCATTACCGTGCTGGATACCAAATTCAGCGTGATCTACACACCCGGTCACACTTTAGGACACATCTCATATTTCAGTCATCCTTACCTTTTCTGCGGCGACACGATGTTCTCAGGCGGTTGCGGTCGTTTATTCGAAGGCACGCCGGAACAAATGTTTGAATCATTTCAGAAGCTTAACGAGCTACCCGCCGATACACTGATATGTTGCGCGCATGAGTATACTTTATCGAATTTAACCTTTGCGCATGCCGTTTTACCGCAGGATGCGAAGATAGAGAGCTATTACCGTGAAATTAAGGAGTTACGCGCGAAAAACGGCGTTTCCGTGCCGACAAAGCTGGAATTAGAGCGACAAATTAATGTTTTTTTAAGAACGCAAGAACCTGATTTACAGAGACTTATAGGGTATGAAACATCTCCACAACATGAGTGGCAAGTATTTGCAACTCTACGCGAGAAGAAAGACCGTTTTTGATTTTTCGGGTTGTGTTGCTATGGGCGAGCAAGTATAGTTGCTCGTCTTTTAAGCGAAGAATGACACACACATGAAGGCTAAAGCGATATTACTCGCCTCGGTCTTGCTGGTGGGTTGCCAGGCGTCAAAGCATGACACCAACATCCCGGAACAGCATGCACAGAGTTTGTCTTCGGCAGGTCAGAATGAAGCAGAGCAGGACACAGATCGGTTGTTATCCCCGCGTTGGCAGGATGATGGAACCCGCGTTACGCAGGATAAAGATTTGTGGAATCTCATCAGTACCGAGCTGAAGATGAAGGTTCCGGATAATGCCCGGATACGCGAACAAAAACAGAAATACTTAAGCAACAAGAGCTATCTCCACGATGTAACATTACGGGCAGAGCCGTATATGTACTGGATTGTCGAGCAGATTAAAGAACGTAAAATGCCGATGGAACTGGTACTACTACCCATAGTGGAGAGCGCTTTTGACCCCCATGCGACCTCAGCCGCCAATGCCGCAGGCATCTGGCAGATTGTACCGCAGACGGGGCGAAACTACGGTCTGAAGCAGAGCCAGTGGTATGACGGACGCCGCGATGTCGTGGCTTCCACCAAGGTTGCGCTGGACATGATGGAACGTCTGAACAAGATGTTTGACGGTGACTGGTTACTGACCATCGCCGCCTATAACAGCGGTGAAGGACGCGTCATGAAAGCGGTAAAAGCCAACAAAGCCCGAGGGAAACCGACGGACTTCTGGCATTTATCTCTGCCACGCGAAACCACGGTCTACGTGCCAAAAATGTTGGCTTTGGGAGATATCCTGAAGAACAACAAGCGTTACGGTTTACGTCTGCCGGCGCCTAACGAAACCCGTGCTCTGGCACGTGTCGATGTGGGCCAACAGATTGAACTGACGCAGGCGGCAGAAATGTCGGGCATGTCACTGAGCAAGCTGAAAAGTTTTAACGCGGGCTACAAACGCGGCACTACGGCACCGAAAGGTGGACCTCAGTACATCATGGTACCGAAGTCGAACGTAGCGCAGCTGCGTAACTCGCTGGCAACAGGCGATATTGCTGCCGTGCAGCCAACAGCGTTGGCGAATAACACGACAGCCGGTTCTTACAAGGTACGCAATGGCGATACCCTGTCAGGAATTGCTAAACGTCTGAACGTCTCGGTGAAAGACCTGCAGCGCGCAAATAACCTGCGTGGCGCAAGTATCAAACCAGGGCAGACCCTGAGCACGGGCGGTAGCGGCAACGCCACCAAACTGGCCGATAATGGCAACAGCATCACCTATAAAGTTCGTAAAGGTGATTCTCTGGCCAGCATTGCTAAAGGGCACGGTGTTGAGATTAAAGATGTGATGCGCTGGAACACCAGTGGCTC
The DNA here is from genome assembly GCF_000196615.1 of Erwinia billingiae Eb661. Lineage (NCBI taxonomy): Bacteria > Pseudomonadati > Pseudomonadota > Gammaproteobacteria > Enterobacterales > Erwiniaceae > Erwinia > Erwinia billingiae. Next base: position 1,016,563 of record NC_014306.1, on the reverse strand, counting down.
ACAGAACATCCAGCCAGGCGACAAGCTGACGCTGTTTGTAAGCAACACCAGTACGCCAGACAGTTAAGACTGAGACCGATAAAAAGCCAATCTGCGGATTGGCTTTTTTTATGCCCTGAATTTCCCCTTACTCCCCTTCACTCCACGTTGTGATCGCCTCGCGGCTTCACGCATCCTTGCTGGTACAACTGTGATCAAGATCCAGTAACCGTCAATCAGCGCTTGTATGGTAGTAATCTCAGTGTCTATGTTATCAACTTGTTTATTTTTTGTTCTCCTATTTTCGGCATACATAACAAGAAACAGCGTAAAACAGGGCGCGGACCGTTTACTGACGGCCGCAGACAACGATGACATTGAAAGGCACCAGATATGACACTCCCTTCTTCTGAACTGGCTGAACATCAAACGACTCAGGATAGCCCTGCCGCTGGCGCGCAGGCACCCCGGCGTGGGCTTTTACGCTTCCTGCCGAGAGCTCACCCGCTTTCCTGGTGGATGCTGGTGATCACCACGCTGGCGATCCTGATGAATTCCATCGACAGGATTATTCTGCCGACCCTGCTGCCGGCGATCATGAAATCCTTCAACCTGACCGAAGTGCAGGCTGGCTGGCTCAACTCGTTAAGTTTTGTCGGCACCTTAACCGGCGCCGTGCTTTTCGGGCTGTTCTCGGATTGGGTCGGCACCGGTCACAAGCGCTGTTACAGCTGGTGTGTCGCGGTGTTGGTAGAGATTGTCTCGGGTGTCGCTACGGCATTCTGCAAGTCTCTCGGGGCGTTTCAGGCGCTGAGAGTGGCGATGGGGATGGGCACCGGCGGCTCAGAACCGATTAACGTCGCGCTGCTGGGCGAATGGTGGCAGAAAGAGAACCGTGGATTTGCTATCGGCGTGCACCATACCGGCTTCCCGCTGGGACAGTTTATCGGCCCAATCCTGATCGCTGCCATTCTGGCTTTTGCTACCTGGCGCGAAGCCTTTCTGTTTATCCCGCTGATTGGTCTGGTGATCCTGATTGCCCAGCTGATTATCGGCACCCGCAAAAATCATCAGAAAGTGAATGACTGGATTGTTGAAAACAAACTGACGCCGCCGGTCACCGAATCTCTGCAAAAAACGGTAGAGAACGCCTCTCTCTGGTCCAACGCGGTCTCCTGCCTGAAAAACCGCAACTGCCAGCTGGCGATCCTGCTGATTTTTGGCTTTACCTGGGCCGAGATGGGCATTGCTAACTTCCTGACGTTGCAACTGACCCGCGAAGTGGGACTGGACCTCTCCACCGCAGCGATCATTTCGGGTGCCTCTGGCTTAACCGGATGGATTGGCCAGATCCTGTGGGGCAGCTTCTCAGACGTTAAAGGACGCAAACGCTCGCTGACCTTTATCATTGCTGGCTGGATCCTGGCGGCGGCACTGTGCATGTTTATCCACTCTGCCGCGCTGGGTTGGGCGATCCTGATTTTCTGGGGGCTGTTCCGCAACTCTCCCTATCCCGTTGCCTACGCTTTACTGATTGACTCCTCGCCGCGTGCCGCCGCATCCAGCATGGGACTGATGATTGGCCTCGCCGTCGGCATTGCCGGCATTCTGGTTGCGCCCGTTAGCGGCTGGATCATTCACAGTTATGGCTTCACCGTTCACTATCTGGTGATTGTCGGCGTGCTGCTGCTGTCCTGCGCCCCACTGTGGTTTATCAAAGAAACCGTCAACCTGAATAAGGCCTGATATGACTCACGATCTGCTTAGCTTATTGCGTCAACACCGCCTCATCGAGCTGAACCATCAGTATGAGGAATTTATGCCCGTCTGGCCGACCCACGGCAAATTTTTCTGTAGCCGCGCGGAGGATTATCCTGCCGGAGACGGCAACTATAACTGCCAGTTAAGCCTGGGAGATCACTGCGGTACGCACGTTGATGCGCCGGTGCATTTTATTGAGGGTGGCAAGACGATTGAACAGGTGGACGTGCAGCAACTGACGGGACGCGGACGCTGCCTGGATATGTCCCATCTGGCGGAAAACGCCGATATCACCCGCGAGATGATCGCCGCATGGGAGGCAGAGCATGGCGAGATTCTGGCTCAGGATATTGTGATTTTTCGCACCGGTTATGATGAGAAATGGCGTTGCCGACCGCATCAGGCGGCGTTTTTGCAGAACTGGCCGGGACTATCAGGAGAAGGCGCGCAGTATCTGATAGATAAAGGCGTGACGGTGTTCGGAACGGATGCGATGTCGCTCGATCGCTACAGTAATGAAGCGCATCCCGCGCACCTTGCCGTGTTGGGTGCCGATTGCCTGATTATTGAGAATCTGGCCAATCTGCGAAGCCTGCCGACAGCCTTTATCTTTATGGCGTTGCCGCTACGAATTAAGGGCGCTTCCGCCTCGCCGATTCGGGCCGTGGCACTGGTTGAGTAACAGCCCCTTGCGGGGCCGTTTTGATTCAGGGCTTAAACGCTTCGATAAAGATCACGTCGGTACTGAAGCTGCCATCCGGCTGTTGAGCATAGTAGCGCTGCACTTCTTCAGAAGCAGACTGCTGATAAGCCCGGATGGCATCCGCCATCACCTTCGGCGTGCGCATGCGTTCAATCCAGCTGCTGAACTCCAAATCCAGGCGGTCATGACTGACGGCCGTGATTGCCAGTCCGGCTTCCGTGAACATCGTCAGCCACTCACCAGGATTGTAATCGCGGACGTGGGAGGTGTCGCGCAGCGCCTCAACGGTCTGTAACCAGATATCCAGCACGGCATTGCCCGGCGCGTTCACATCCATAAAGATCACTTTACCGCCTGGCTTCAGGATGCGCTTCACTTCGCGCAGCGCCCGTCCGACATCGTGCCAGTGGTGGGCTGAATAACGGCTGATGACGATATCAAAGGATTCGTCGGCAAATGGCAGGTATTCCGCATAGCCCTGCACTGTCGACAGATGCTCATAGCCACGCTCTTTTGCCGCTTCAGCCACCACAGCCAGCATTTTCGCCGAGAGATCGTATGCCACCACGCTCTTAACATGCTGAGCCGCAATATAGCTGGCGTGCCCACCACCACACCCTAAATCGAGTAAATGCGCATCCTTTTCCGCAAACAGACGTTCACCCAGACGCACTAAGTCGCGGCCGCTGGCGTGCACGGCACTGCTCAGGTAGGCGCTTGCCTGGTCACCAAACTGTTTGTCGACGTTATCATGATGATGTGTAGCCATATCTCTGTGTTCCTTACTGATTTTTTTGGAGTTATGGGCAGAACGTGAGGTCGACCTGCCCGTGACGGCAGGCCGAACATTCCCTAGAGAAGCGCAGGCTTGCCGGGATGGAATTCAACGAGTAGGGGATTGTGATCGGAGGCGCGGGTGACCAGCACGGAGGCTTCAGCCACGCCCAGACCGCGGTAAAACACGAAATCTAAAGGACGACCAAAGGCTTTGCGCCGGTGATCGTCGGTAAAACTCACTTCTTCCAGCCCCATATCGCGGGCGAAGGTATATAACGCATTGATGCGCTGACGGCTCCAGGCGTTAAAGTCACCCGCCATAATCACCGGGCCGCGATGATGAATTATCTGCTCGCCAATCGGCCCCAGCTGTTTGCTGTAGACATCAATACCCAGACTGAAGTTAACGGCATGGATGTTCACCACCATCAGCATCTGATCGTTTGGCAGGGCGTAAGCCGTCACCAGCGCCGATTTAGACAGCCTTAATAAAGGCTCGCGTTCGCGTAACGGGCAGCAATAGACGGGATGCGCAGAAGCCAGCGTCATCACCCCAGATGGATGTTGAGGCAAAGCAAAGGCCGGAACCTGATCGGCAGCCAGATAGTTGGAGGTAGCAAAGCGCACCAGCTCCGGCGTGGTTTGCGCTTCCTGTAACAGCACCAGGTGCGCATCCTTACCAAAATTCTGCAGGACTGAGAGCCAGTCAGCACGCTGCTGTTTGAAGATGTTCCACACCAGCACCCGCAGCGTGGACTCTGTCGTCAGCGGCGTTCCCGGCGGCAAGGCTTTGCCAACGTGCAGCATGGCACCGGGCGGAAAAATGCGTTCCGCTGGCTGTCCCGCTACATATCTCATGGCATACGTCTTTCTTCGCACTCTACCGCCTGGCCTTAGTTACTGCTGAATGAATCATTGTGTCATTCAGTTATAGGGGCTTTGGTAGTGAGTTTCAATCGGATCAGACTAATAACTGCTGTTAGTCGGTAAACAAATGATAACAAGGGCCGAGCGTTATCCGGCTTGCTTGCGGTAACAGTTTCCATAGCGCTCGGGATCGGCACATGATTAAATAACAAAATAATTCAAAGTCTCAGCAGAGTTTTGCTCAAGGAGCAATAATGAAGGCCAATTCAGAAGAACTGGCAATTTTTGTCGCCGTGGTCGAGAGCGGCAGTTTTAGCCGGGCAGCAGAGCAGCTGGACATGGCTAACTCTGCCGTCAGTCGGGCGGTCAAAAAGCTGGAAACCAAGTTGGGTGTAGAGTTACTGACCCGAACCACAAGACAGGTCAATCTCACTCAGGAAGGCGACGTCTATTTTCGCCGGGTCCAGTCGGTGCTTCAGGAGATGGCTGCGGCTGAAAACGAGCTGATGGAAAGCCGACAGATGCCGCAAGGATTACTGCGGATCGATGCGGCCACGCCGGTTGTGCTGCATCTGCTGATGCCGATGATCAAGCCTTACCGGGAGCGCTATCCGGAAGTCACGCTTTCGCTGGTATCCTCTGAGACCTTTATTAATTTGATTGAGCGGAAGGTGGATATCGCCATCCGGGCAGGTAACCTGACTGACTCAAGTCTGCGGGCTCGCCCTCTTTTTACCAGCTACCGTAAAATTGTTGCCAGTCCTGACTACCTGCAGCAGCACGGTATCCCGCACTCTTGTCAGGATCTCGCCGGGCATGTCTGCATGGGATTTGTCGAACCTCTGAGTCTGAACCGCTGGCCGATAGCAAAAGCCGACGGGCAGCTTTACGACATCACGGCGGATCCCACCTCTAATAGCGGCGAAACCATCAAGCAGCTCTGCTTAATTGGTAACGGTATTGCCTGCCTGTCAGACTATATGATTGACCGTGAGATCAGAGAGGGAACCCTGGTGGAATTACTGGCTGATAAGATCCTGCCCATCGAAATGCCGTTTAACGCGGTGTACTACAGCGATCGAGCGGTGAGTACACGCATCCGCTCGTTTATCGATTTTCTCGATGAGTGGGTGAAAGCAGCGCTTCCAGGGACACGGGAAGCGCCTTAAAGCCAGAGTGAAAGATTAATCCCAGTCAGGTGCCAGACCTTCAGGGCTGACCAGACGTTCAGCACGATCCAGTTTGGCGATCTTCGCCCGATCCTCAGTATCCAGCTTCAGATCCCTTGCTGCCATGTTGCTTTGCAGATTCGCACGTTGAGTGGAGGAAGGGATCACCGCATACCCTTCCTGCATAGCCCATGCCAGCACTACCTGAGCGGCTGTCGCCTGATGCTTAGCGGCAATCTCAATAATCACCGGTTCCTGCAAGGCTTTACCATACGCCAGCGTCATATAGGAGGTGATGTGGATCCCCTTCTCACGGGCAAAATCCACCACCTTGCGGTTCTGCAGGAAAGGATGGAGTTCGATTTGGTTGGTAGCAATCTGCTCAACCCCGACCGCATCAATCGCCTGCTGCATCAGCTCTGTGGTGAAATTGGAGATACCAATCTGGCGGGTCAGCCCGGCATCTTTCGCCGCAACCAGTGCCTTCATGGTTTCCGCGACCGTTACCGCGGCACCTGGCGATGGCCAGTGAATCAAGGTCAGATCGACGTAATCCGTGCGTAACTTACTCAGGCTCTCTTTCAGGCTGGAGATCAAGGCGTCGGCACTGAGGTTTTCTACCCAAATCTTGGTAGTGATAAACAGCTGGTCGCGCGCCACACCGCTTTCTGCGATCGCCTGCCCTACTGCAGCTTCATTGCCATAAATCTGGGCGGTATCAATGACGCGATAGCCGAGATCCAGTGCGTTTTTCACTGATGCGATTACCACGTCATCTTGCAGGCGGAAGGTGCCCAAACCGAATGCTGGAAGTGTCATAAATCCTCTGTTGTTACTGTTATTGGTTAAGTTGCGAGGAGTATGACAGAGGAATTATTGACGAAAAAGCCGCTAACAATCACAACACTTTTGCTTTGTGAGCAACAATAGCCAAACGACAGACACAAAAAAGCCCTGAGTCTTAAGACTCAGGGCTTCATGTTTAAGTGGCGGAACGGACGGGGCTCGAACCCGCGACCCCCTGCGTGACAGGCAGGTATTCTAACCAACTGAACTACCGCTCCACCGATTCTGTACTGACTTCAGAATGTTGCTTCTGATATCAGGTGTTTCACCCTTTCCGTGTCACTGGAAAGGTCATGACCATAAATGGTCTGAATTGATGCCTGGCAGTTCCCTACTCTCGCATGGGGAGACCCCACACTACCATCGGCGCTACGGCGTTTCACTTCTGAGTTCGGCATGGGGTCAGGTGGGACCACCGCGCTAAAGCCGCCAGGCAAATTCTGTGCTCTGTCCTGTGTATTTCGCTCCGTGGCCGCGTTGGCCGCGCTTGTAAACTCAGTCACATACCTCAGTATGCTCCTTCCTTCACGGCGCTTGCCGCCTTGCCACAAAGCAAAATCCCACGGACCGGGGTCCGCAGAACAGATAATTCTTTAATCCGGTTCAAGCTGAAAATATCGTTTGTGTCTCTCAGACACCCACCAGAACGCTTCTGGTGTTGTAAGGTTAAGCCTCACGGGTCATTAGTACCGGTTAGCTCAACGCATCGCTGCGCTTACACACCCGGCCTATCAACGTCGTAGTCTTCAACGTCCCTTCAGGGGCCTTAAAGGCCCAGGGAAGATTCATCTCGAGGCAAGTTTCGCGCTTAGATGCTTTCAGCGCTTATCTTTTCCGCACTTAGCTACCGGGCAATGCCATTGGCATGACAACCCGAACACCAGTGGTGCGTTCACTCCGGTCCTCTCGTACTAGGAGCAACCCCTCTCAATCTTCCAGCGCCCACGGCAGATAGGGACCGAACTGTCTCACGACGTTCTAAACCCAGCTCGCGTACCACTTTAAACGGCGAACAGCCGTACCCTTGGGACCTACTTCAGCCCCAGGATGTGATGAGCCGACATCGAGGTGCCAAACACCGCCGTCGATATGAACTCTTGGGCGGTATCAGCCTGTTATCCCCGGAGTACCTTTTATCCGTTGAGCGATGGCCCTTCCATTCAGAACCACCGGATCACTATGACCTGCTTTCGCACCTGCTCGAGCCGTCACTCTCGCAGTCAAGCTAGCTTATGCCATTGCACTAACCTCACGATGTCCGACCGTGATTAGCTAACCTTCGTGCTCCTCCGTTACTCTTTAGGAGGAGACCGCCCCAGTCAAACTACCCACCAGACACTGTCCCCACGCCGGATCACGGCGCCAGGTTAGAACATCAAACGTTAAAGGGTGGTATTTCAAGGTTGGCTCCACGCAGACTGGCGTCCACGCTTCAAAGCCTCCCACCTATCCTACACATCAAGGTTCAATATTCAGTGTCAAGCTATAGTAAAGGTTCACGGGGTCTTTCCGTCTTGCCGCGGGTACACTGCATCTTCACAGCGAGTTCAATTTCACTGAGTCTCGGGTGGAGACAGCCTGGCCATCATTACGCCATTCGTGCAGGTCGGAACTTACCCGACAAGGAATTTCGCTACCTTAGGACCGTTATAGTTACGGCCGCCGTTTACCGGGGCTTCGATCAAGAGCTTCTCCTTGCGGATAACCCCATCAATTAACCTTCCGGCACCGGGCAGGCGTCACACCGTATACGTCCACTTTCGTGTTTGCACAGTGCTGTGTTTTTAATAAACAGTTGCAGCCAGCTGGTATCTTCGACTGGCTTCAGCTCCGGGAGCAAGTCCCTTCACCTACGCGCCAGCGTGCCTTCTCCCGAAGTTACGGCACCATTTTGCCTAGTTCCTTCACCCGAGTTCTCTCAAGCGCCTTGGTATTCTCTACCTGACCACCTGTGTCGGTTTGGGGTACGATTCTGTGTTACCTGATGCTTAGAGGCTTTTCCTGGAAGCAGGGCATTTGTTACTTCAGCACCGTAGTGCCTCGTCATCACACCTCAGCGTTAAAAGAGTCCGGATTTACCTAAACTCTCCGCCTACATGCTTAAACCGGGACAACCGTCGCCCGGCTAACATAGCCTTCTCCGTCCCCCCTTCGCAGTAACACCGAGTACAGGAATATTAACCTGTTTCCCATCGACTACGCCTTTCGGCCTCGCCTTAGGGGTCGACTCACCCTGCCCCGATTAACGTTGGACAGGAACCCTTGGTCTTCCGGCGAGCGGGCTTTTCACCCGCTTTATCGTTACTTATGTCAGCATTCGCACTTCTGATACCTCCAGCAGCCCTCACAGGCCACCTTCGACGGCTTACAGAACGCTCCCCTACCCAACAACGCATAAGCGTCGCTGCCGCAGCTTCGGTGCATGGTTTAGCCCCGTTACATCTTCCGCGCAGGCCGACTCGACCAGTGAGCTATTACGCTTTCTTTAAATGATGGCTGCTTCTAAGCCAACATCCTGGCTGTCTGTGCCTTCCCACATCGTTTCCCACTTAACCATGACTTTGGGACCTTAGCTGGCGGTCTGGGTTGTTTCCCTCTTCACGACGGACGTTAGCACCCGCCGTGTGTCTCCCGTGATAACATTCTTCGGTATTCGCAGTTTGCATCGGGTTGGTAAGCCGGGATGGCCCCCTAGCCGAAACAGTGCTCTACCCCCGAAGATGAGTTCACGAGGCGCTACCTAAATAGCTTTCGGGGAGAACCAGCTATCTCCCGGTTTGATTGGCCTTTCACCCCCAGCCACAAGTCATCCGCTAATTTTTCAACATTAGTCGGTTCGGTCCTCCAGTTAGTGTTACCCAACCTTCAACCTGCCCATGGCTAGATCACCGGGTTTCGGGTCTATACCCTGCAACTTAACGCCCAGTTAAGACTCGGTTTCCCTTCGGCTCCCCTATACGGTTAACCTTGCTACAGAATATAAGTCGCTGACCCATTATACAAAAGGTACGCAGTCACACCACGAAGGTGCTCCCACTGCTTGTACGTACACGGTTTCAGGTTCTGTTTCACTCCCCTCGCCGGGGTTCTTTTCGCCTTTCCCTCACGGTACTGGTTCACTATCGGTCAGTCAGGAGTATTTAGCCTTGGAGGATGGTCCCCCCATATTCAGACAGGATGTCACGTGTCCCGCCCTACTCATCGAACTCACAGCAAGTGCATTTTTGTGTACGGGAGTATCACCCTGTACCCTGCGACTTTCCAGACGCTTCCACTAATGCACAAACTGATTCAGGTTCTGGGCTGTTCCCCGTTCGCTCGCCGCTACTGGGGGAATCTCGGTTGATTTCTTTTCCTCTGGGTACTTAGATGTTTCAGTTCCCCAGGTTCGCCTTGCAACACTATGTATTCATGTTGCAATGATGCACCAAAGTGCACCGGGTTTCCCCATTCGGGTATCGTCGGTTATTGCGGTTCATATCACCTTACCGACGCTTATCGCAGATTAGCACGCCCTTCATCGCCTCTGACTGCCTAGGCATCCACCGTGTACGCTTAGTCACTTAACCTCACAACCCACAAGCGTCCCGAAAGACACATTGCTGTTGTAAGCATTTGAGAGACTCGAACATATCGTTGATTTCATTCTTATTACGGAGAATGAAAACGACATGTCGTTTCAATTTTCAGCTTGTTCCGGATTGTTAAAGAGCATAATACTTCGCAGCACACCGTTGCCGGTACGCTCTGAAGTATTGTCAGAAAACTGCATGGTGGAGCTAAGCGGGATCGAACCGCTGACCTCCTGCGTGCAAGGCAGGCGCTCTCCCAGCTGAGCTATAGCCCCATACAGTTACTGCAGAGACCATCTACTACCACTCAACGTGAGTTCATCAGCCACCGTCAGGCGACAAATGTTAATTTTTGCTCAGGCAAGGCATGTTTTCTCGCCGCATAGTTCACTATGCAAGCCGGAAACATAACGCAGCATGAGTGAAAATTTGGTAGGCCTGAGTGGACTTGAACCACCGACCTCACCCTTATCAGGGGTGCGCTCTAACCACCTGAGCTACAAGCCTGTAGAGGTTTTTTCTGCTCGTTACTTTTCTATCAGACAATCTGTTGTGGACACTACGCGGGAAGGTATCTTCAGGTAAGGAGGTGATCCAACCGCAGGTTCCCCTACGGTTACCTTGTTACGACTTCACCCCAGTCATGAATCACAAAGTGGTAAGCGCCCTCCCGAAGGTTAAGCTACCTACTTCTTTTGCAACCCACTCCCATGGTGTGACGGGCGGTGTGTACAAGGCCCGGGAACGTATTCACCGTAGCATTCTGATCTACGATTACTAGCGATTCCGACTTCACGGAGTCGAGTTGCAGACTCCGATCCGGACTACGACGCACTTTGTGAGGTCCGCTTGCTCTCGCGAGTTCGCTTCTCTTTGTATGCGCCATTGTAGCACGTGTGTAGCCCTGGCCGTAAGGGCCATGATGACTTGACGTCATCCCCACCTTCCTCCGGTTTGTCACCGGCAGTCTCCTTTGAGTTCCCGACATTACTCGCTGGCAACAAAGGATAAGGGTTGCGCTCGTTGCGGGACTTAACCCAACATTTCACAACACGAGCTGACGACAGCCATGCAGCACCTGTCTCACGGTTCCCGAAGGCACTAAGGCATCTCTGCCGAATTCCGTGGATGTCAAGGCCAGGTAAGGTTCTTCGCGTTGCATCGAATTAAACCACATGCTCCACCGCTTGTGCGGGCCCCCGTCAATTCATTTGAGTTTTAACCTTGCGGCCGTACTCCCCAGGCGGTCGACTTAACGCGTTAGCTCCGGAAGCCACGCCTCAAGGGCACAACCTCCAAGTCGACATCGTTTACGGCGTGGACTACCAGGGTATCTAATCCTGTTTGCTCCCCACGCTTTCGCACCTGAGCGTCAGTCTTTGTCCAGGGGGCCGCCTTCGCCACCGGTATTCCTCCAGATCTCTACGCATTTCACCGCTACACCTGGAATTCTACCCCCCTCTACAAGACTCTAGCCTGCCAGTTTCAAATGCAGTTCCCAGGTTAAGCCCGGGGATTTCACATCTGACTTGACAGACCGCCTGCGTGCGCTTTACGCCCAGTAATTCCGATTAACGCTTGCACCCTCCGTATTACCGCGGCTGCTGGCACGGAGTTAGCCGGTGCTTCTTCTGCGGGTAACGTCAATCGACAAGGTTATTAACCTTATCGCCTTCCTCCCCGCTGAAAGTACTTTACAACCCGAAGGCCTTCTTCATACACGCGGCATGGCTGCATCAGGCTTGCGCCCATTGTGCAATATTCCCCACTGCTGCCTCCCGTAGGAGTCTGGACCGTGTCTCAGTTCCAGTGTGGCTGGTCATCCTCTCAGACCAGCTAGGGATCGTCGCCTAGGTGAGCCATTACCCCACCTACTAGCTAATCCCATCTGGGCACATCCGATGGTGTGAGGCCCGAAGGTCCCCCACTTTGGTCCGAAGACGTTATGCGGTATTAGCTACCGTTTCCAGTAGTTATCCCCCTCCATCAGGCAGTTTCCCAGACATTACTCACCCGTCCGCCACTCGTCACCCGAGAGCAAGCTCTCTGTGCTACCGTTCGACTTGCATGTGTTAGGCCTGCCGCCAGCGTTCAATCTGAGCCATGATCAAACTCTTCAATTAAAAGTTCGATTTGCTGAAACAAGTTCAGCGATGCTCAAGTGTAAAACGTCATAATGAATTTCATTATGTGTTCACTCTTAAGGCTTGATATTTTTTTGCGCCTTGCGGCGCTGATATCAATCCTGCGAGTGCCCACACAGATTGTCTGATAAATTGTTAAAGAGCGTTGCGGTAAGTGCCTTAGCGCCTTACTGCGAGGTGGCGTATATTACGCTTTCCTCTTTCAGAGTCAACCCCTTAAATCAGGATTTTTCTCTTCATCTTTCAGCACACTGAGCGTTTGCTCGTTGCCGTTCGATGGAGGCGCATTATAGGGATACGCCGCGGGAAGGCAAGCGTAAATCTGAACTTTTTTACCGTTCGATGAAACTTCACTCAGAACGCTGCTTTTTAGCCCTGTTTGATGCGTGCAGGCAGGTCTGCAAGGCTATTAATCACCCAGTCAGCTGCTTTTTCACCCTCTTCGGTAATCGGCTTGCCGCTACGAACTAATACCTTTATTCCTACACCGGCGGCTTTACCTGCCAGCATGTCATCAATTTTGTCGCCAACCATATAAGAAGCGGCCATATCGATGTTCAGTTCTTTCTGCGCGGATAACAGCATGCCGGGTTCTGGCTTACGGCAATCACACTGCTGGCGATACTCTTCTATTACACCTTCCGGATGATGCGGGCAGAAATAGATGCCATCCAGGTCAACGTCACGATCGGCGAGCGACCAGTCCATCCATTCAGTGAGCTGCATAAAGGTGTCTTCGGAAAAGATGCCGCGCGCAATACCGGACTGGTTCGTCACCATTACCAGTGCGTAACCCATCTTCTTCAGTTCCTGCATCGCCTCAATGGCACCGTCTATAAACTGAAAGTTGTCGATCTCATGGACGTAGCCATGATCCTCATTCATCGTGCCATCACGATCGAGAAATATGGCGGGGACTTTGTCTGTCACGTAGAAACTCCTGCTACTAAAGTTGCCGTAGAGTATCGCATGATTGCGCTAACGGTGAGAATGGCAGATTGAATGACTTTGATTGATTTAGACGTCTGGATGCCTTAACATCCACTCGCATTTCGCCCAAGGGCGATGCACTCAATACACGCCACGGATAACTGCACTACGATAATAAAATGATAAAACTTAACTCTATCACCAAAGTGTTCCAGCAGGGCACACGTACCATTACAGCGCTGTCTGATGTCAGCCTGCACGTGCCGGCCGGACAAATTTATGGCGTTATTGGCGCATCGGGCGCAGGGAAAAGTACCCTGATCCGCTGCGTGAATCTGCTTGAACGCCCAACGTCCGGCACTGTGCTGGTCGACGGTCAGGACCTTACCGGCCTTTCTGAAACTCAGCTGACCCAGGCCCGTCGCCAGATTGGCATGATCTTCCAGCACTTCAACCTGATGAACTCCCGTACCGTTGCAGGGAACGTTGCCCTGCCGCTGGAGTTAGGCAAGCTTTCCCGCAGCGAAATCAACGCCCGCGTAAAAGAGCTGCTGGAGCTGGTTGGCCTGGCGGACAAACACGATTCCTGGCCGGCTAACCTGTCTGGCGGGCAGAAGCAGCGCGTGGCGATTGCCCGTGCGCTGGCCACCAATCCGAAGGTTCTGTTGTGTGATGAAGCCACCAGCGCACTGGACCCGGCAACCACGCGTTCAATCCTCGAATTGTTGAAGGACATTAACCGCCGTCTGGGGATCACCATTTTGCTGATCACCCATGAGATGGATGTCGTGAAGCGCATCTGCGATCAGGTTGCGGTGATCAGTAACGGTGAACTGATTGAGCAGGACACGGTAAGTGAAGTGTTCTCTCATCCGAAGACGCCGCTGGCACAGCAATTTATCCAGTCGACGCTGCATCTGGATATCCCGGAAGACTACAGCGCCCGTCTGTCCGCAGACAACACTCCTGAGAGCGTGCCTTTATTACGCCTGGAATTCACCGGTCAGTCTGTCGATGCGCCACTGCTTTCCGAGTCGGCCCGCCGCTTCAACGTGAATAACAATATTATCAGTGCCCAGATGGATTACGCCGGTGGTGTGAAGTTTGGCATCATGCTGACCGAAATGCATGGCACCGAAGCCGATACTCAGGCGGCTATTACGTTCCTGAAAGAGCATCATGTAAAGGTAGAGGTATTAGGTTATGTCTGAAGCGATGATTATGCTTCTTTGCCGGGGCGTCTGGGAGACGCTGGTCATGACGTTTGTCTCTGGCTTCTTCGGTTTTGTTATTGGCCTGCCGCTTGGCGTTCTTTTATATGTCACTCGCCCAGGTCAGATTATTGAAAGCCGTTCACTGTATCGCTCACTGTCAGCGCTGGTGAATATCTTCCGTGCGATACCCTTCATTATCCTGCTGGTTTGGATGATCCCGTTCACCCGAATGATTGTCGGCACCTCTATTGGCCTGCAGGCGGCGATTGTGCCACTGACGATTGGCGCGGCACCCTTTATTGCCCGTATGGTTGAGAACACGCTGCTGGAACTGCCTACCGGCTTGATCGAGGCTTCCCGCGCGATGGGCGCCACGCCGTTCCAGATCGTGAAGAAAGTTCTGCTACCTGAAGCACTGCCCGGCTTAATTAATGCCGCTACCATTACGCTGATTACTCTGGTTGGCTATTCCGCAATGGGCGGTGCCGTTGGCGCCGGCGGTCTGGGCCAGATTGGTATTCAGTACGGTTATATCGGCTATAACGCTACGGTGATGAACACGGTATTAGTGTTGTTAGTTGTTCTTGTGTATTTGATTCAGTTCTGTGGCGACCGCATTGCACGTGTAGTCACCCATAAATAACCAACTGTTCTTAGATTAAGGAAGGGATATGTCTTTTAACTTTAAAACATTTGCCGCTGTGGGCGCGCTGATTGGTACATTGGCGCTGGTTGGTTGCGATCAGAAAGCGAAAGATCCAAACCACATTAAGGTCGGCGTGATTGTTGGCGCAGAACAGCAGGTTGCCGAAGTGGCCAAGCAGGTCGCGAAAGATAAATACGGCCTGGATGTTGAGCTGGTGACCTTTAACGATTACGTGCTGCCGAACGAAGCGCTGAGCAAAGGCGACATTGATGTTAACGCCTTCCAGCACAAACCTTACCTGGATCAGCAGATCAAGGATCGTGGTTACAAGCTGACGCCGGTTGGCAATACCTTCGTTTACCCAATCGCGGGCTACTCCAAGAAGATCAAATCTCTGGATGAGCTGCAGAACGGTGCGCAGGTTGCTATCCCTAACGATCCAACCAACCTGGGCCGTTCACTGCTGCTGCTGCAGAAAGTGGGCCTGATCAAACTGAAAGAAGGCACCGGCTTGCTGCCAACCTCTCTGGATGTGGTTGAGAATCCTAAGAACATCAAACTGGTTGAACTGGAAGCTCCACAGCTGCCACGTTCACTGGACGATCAGCAGATCGCGCTGGCGGTGATTAACACCACTTACGCCAGCCAGATCAACCTGACCCCGGAAAAAGACGGCATCTTCGTAGAAGATAAAGACTCTCCTTACGTGAACATGATTGTGGCGCGTGAAGATAATAAAGACGCAGAAAACGTGAAGAAATTCGTTCAGGCTTACCAGTCTGACGAAGTGAGCGCTGCGGCTAACAAGATTTTCAATGGTGGTGCAGTTAAAGGCTGGTAAGCCGGGCGGTGGCGGAGATCGCCGCCGATCCAGCGTGACTCAGTACAAAGCGGGCTTTTGCCCGCTTTTTGCCTTTTTAAGCGCTTGTTATTTCCCTGAAGGCTTGTTTCAATAACGCCACTTTTACCGAACCTGAGGATAATCCCATGCGTGTTTTACCGCTCTGTTTGTTAGCCCTTTCGCTGACAGGGTGTTCGTTGATGCATAAACCTTATAAGCCCGTCGAACCCTTTAAGCAGACTACGCAGACTCAGCCTGAACGCAGCAAACCGCAAACGCGGCCCGCGCCGGTAAAACTCTATACCAATGCCAGCGACCTGGTGAGTAAACCATTCCGCGATCTTGGTGAAGTTTATGGCGATGATTGTCAGGCAACGATGCAAAGCTCGCCACCGAACCTCAACACCGCGCGCAAAAGAATGCAGATCCGTGCTTCTGCGATGAAAGCCAATGCGGTGCTGGTCCATCAGTGTGAAATCGTCAGCAATGCACCAGGCTGCTACCGCCAGGCCGTTTGCCAGGGTTCAGCGTTGAAAGTCTCCAATCAATGAGTGCATTTTCCTTCCAGCAAATCGCAACGGTTCATTCCCCCTGGAAGGAGAAGTTTGCCGTTCCCCGCCAGCCCGGCCTGATTGAGGATGGCGGCGGAGAACTTCATCTGCACGCGCCTTATAATCAGCCCGAAGCCGTGCGCGGCCTGGAAGCCTTCAGCCATCTGTGGCTGCTGTTTGTCTTTCACCAGACGATGGAAGGCGGCTGGCGACCGACGGTTCGCCCTCCCCGGCTTGGCGGGAATGCGCGTATGGGAGTCTTTGCGACCCGTTCCACCTTCCGGCCCAATCCCATCGGCATGTCGCTGGTTGAGTTAAAAGGCATTCGTACCGATAAAGGCCAGGTGATTCTCGAACTGGGCAGTCTGGATCTGGTTGATGGCACGCCTGTCGTCGATATCAAGCCCTACCTTCCTTTTGCCGAGTCGATTCCTGATGCCCAGGCCGGATTTGCGCAAATGGCCCCTGAAGCCGCCATGCCAGTGACCTTTTCGCCGCTGGCGCAGCAACAGCTTGCTTTGCACCGCGCGCAGTATCCTCATCTGGAACGCTTTATTCAGCAGGTTCTGGCACAGGATCCGCGTCCGGCTTACCGTAAAGGCGAAGAGCCCGAACGTGAATACGCGGCCTGGCTGCTGGATTTCAACGTTCGCTGGTGCGTAAACGCAGCGGGAACCGTGGTGATTGCGCTCGATCCTCGTTAATTTATTCCCCTGCATCTTTTGAGTCATCGGCCACGCTGGTACACTAGCCGCCAGAATTTTTTTGGCTCTGCTTACTTCGAATAGCTTTCCGCTTAATGGAATCGTAACTCATGCGTACTACTCAATATCTGCTCTCCACCTTAAAGGAGACGCCAGCCGACGCTGAAGTGATCAGCCACCAGCTGATGCTGCGTGCCGGGATGATCCGCAAACTGGCCTCAGGTTTATACACCTGGCTGCCAACCGGTCTGCGCGTACTGAAAAAAGTTGAAAACATCGTGCGTGAAGAGATGAACAACGCCGGTGCGATTGAGATCTCCATGCCGGTCGTTCAGCCCGCTGATTTATGGCAGGAGAGTGGACGCTGGGAGCAATATGGTCCTGAGCTGCTGCGTTTTGTCGATCGTGGCGATCGTCCGTTCGTTCTCGGTCCAACGCATGAAGAAGTGGTCACCGATCTGATCCGTAACGAGCTGAGCTCTTACAAGCAGCTGCCGCTGAACGTGTTCCAGATCCAGACCAAATTCCGTGACGAAGTTCGCCCACGATTTGGCGTGATGCGCTCCCGTGAGTTCATCATGAAAGATGCATACTCTTTCCATGCGTCACAGGAATCGTTGCAGGCCACCTACGATGATATGTACCGCGCCTACAGCCAGAGCTTCAAGCGTATGGGTCTGGACTTCCGTGCCGTGCAGGCGGATACCGGTTCTATCGGCGGCAGCGCTTCGCATGAATTCCAGGTGCTGGCGCAGAGCGGTGAAGATGATGTGATCTTCTCGACCGAATCTGACTATGCGGCCAACATTGAGTTTGCCGAAGCCGTGGCGCCAGCGGGCGGCCGTGCTGATGCTAAACAAGCGATGCAGGAAATCGACACGCCAAACGCGAAAACCATCGCCGAGCTGGTTGAGCAGTTCAACCTGCCGGTCGAGAAAACCGTGAAAACGCTGATGGTGAAAGCGACCAAAGAGAGTGGCCATACGCTGGTTGCTCTGCTGGTTCGTGGCGACCACGCGCTGAACGAAATCAAAGCTGAGAAGCTGGATATCATTGACGCGCCGCTGACTTTCGCCACCGAAGAAGAGATCCGTGCGCTGGTTGGTGCCGGTCCGGGTTCACTGGGTCCTGTTGGTCTGAACATGCCCATCATCATTGACCGCACGGTCGCCGTGATGAGTGACTTCTCTGCCGGTGCCAACGTTGATGGTAAGCACTTTACCGGCATCAACTGGCAGCGCGATCTGCCACTGCCACGTGTAGAAGACATCCGCAACGTGGTGGAAGGCGATGCCAGCCCGGACGGGAAAGGTACGCTGCAGATCAAACGCGGCATTGAAGTGGGCCATATCTTCCAGCTGGGAACCAAGTACTCGGAAGCGATGAAGGCCTCAGTGCAGGGTGAAGATGGACGCAATCAGATCCTGACCATGGGCTGCTACGGCATTGGTATTACCCGTATTGTGGCGGCATCCATTGAGCAGAACCACGATGAACGCGGCATTATCTGGCCTGCAGCGCTGGCACCTTTCCAGGTCGCCATCCTGCCGATGAACATGCACAAATCCTTCCGGGTGAAAGAGCTGGCAGAAGAGCTGTATGCTCAGTTACGCGCGAAAGGCATTGACGTGATTCTGGACGACCGTAAAGAGCGTCCTGGCGTGATGTTTGCGGATATGGAGCTGATTGGTGTGCCACACACGATCGTGATTGGCGACCGTAACCTCGACAGCGAAGAAGTTGAGTACAAATCCCGCCGTGAAGGCGAGAAGCGGATGATCAAAACCGGCGAAATCCTTGATTTCCTGGTCAGCGAGATCAACGGCTAGTAAGACCGCGGGCCGGATAATCCCTTATCCGGCCCGCAATGCGCTTCACCCCCGTTCCTGCCACATCGTTGCCTTGTGCAACGCGCGTTCAAAACCAGGCTTACTCTGCTCCACGCATTTTTCCACGCAGCGATTTGGTGGTTGCCTTACGCGACTTGCCTTCCAGCCGGCGTTTCTTCGATGCCAGCGTAGGCCGCGTCGCTCGCCGGGTCTTTTCGACCACCGTCAGCTCCTGAATCAAATTCTCCAGTCGCTTCAGCGCCGCTTCGCGGTTCATTTCCTGGCTGCGGTATTCCTGCGCCTTGATGATCACTACGCCTTCCGGGGTAATCAGATGGTGGCTGACCGCCATCAGTCGCTCCTTATAAAACCCAGGCAGGCTTGAGGCACGGATATCAAAACGCAGATGGATCGCCGTCGAACTTTTATTGACGTTTTGTCCGCCGTTTCCCTGAGCCCTGATCGCCGTTAGTTCCAGCTCACTGTCAGGGATGGTGACGTTGCGTGACAGAATAATCATGCGCGTTTGCCGTTAACCAACCAGTCAGTGAAGCGCAGCTCCAGGTGGTTTTGGTCGTCAGAAAGCCAGATCGTGCCGTCCTGAATCGTTGCCTGCAGCGTCATCGAGCGTGATGCCAGTTTGATCAACGCACTCAGCTGCTCATCGTCGATAAAACGAATGGTCAGATTATCCTGCTGTGCCAGTTTGCTCTGGTTTTGTTGCCACCAGATCTGTGCTGCACGTCCGTTATAGGTATACAACACCACGCTGGCAGAGCGATTACAGGCTCTTTTCACCCTTCTCTCTTCCGGCAGGCCCAGATCAACCCACAGCTCAATGCCGTTGTGGTCGTTCATCAGCCAGATTTCTGGCTCATCTTCCGCGCTCAGGCCGCGGGTAAAGACCAGACGTTCGTGCGCGTTCACCAGCCAGGCAAGCAGCCGCAGCATCAAACGCTCTTCGGTTTCCGAAGGATGACGAGCCAGCGTGAGGTTGCTGTCGATAAAAACATTTCTGTCCATATCCGCAACGTTGACCGTTGCTTTATAAATGGTCGCTTTAAGTGCCATGGGGTTCCTTATCGTTATTGGCTGCTATTGTAACCCGTCGACACAGCAAATCACTCGCCGGTGGGCTGATTTCACGCAAAAGCCTGTGTTATAGTCGTGAAATAGCCAGAGAAAACTCTGAGTGAGGTGCAAATGCAAAAGTATTGTGAATTAGTTCGCCGCAAGTATGCCCAGATAGGCAGCGGCGATCTGGGATACGTGCCAGACGCATTAGGTTGCGTACTGAAAGCACTTGACGAGGTAGCGGCAAATACTGAGCTACACTCTTCCATCAGGGAACAGGCAGCTTTTGCTGCTGCAAACTTATTGGTGAGCGATTATGTTGACGAATGAAGCCTACAAACCGATAAACTGCGACGATTACGACAACCTTGAACTCGCCTGCCAGAACAGCTGGACGCTGGCGCTGGAAATGAAAGATGGTGAAAAGCTGAAGGCGAAAGCCACAGATATGGTGTCACGAAAGAATGTGGAATATCTGGCTATCGATCTTTCTGGTGAAGTCCGCGAGCTGCGACTGGATCACATTTCCAGCTTCAGTCATCCCGATCTGGGCACCGTAGTGGTCAGCGAATCTGATTAAACCGCCGGGCGGGATTGCTCCCGCCCATGTTCCTCAGTATCACGCCTGTTTAATCCAGCTCACCTGCCAGTAAACGTCCTCATCAGGCTTACCTTCCCGCGTGACAAACACCCCAACCGCTGCAATCAGCGTTTCGCCATAAAACAGCAGTGGCGTGCGATCGCGTTGCCAGGGGGGAATACCCTTTTCCTGCCAGATTTTTTTCAGCGCGCGGCTGCCGGCCCGATCGGTGAGATGGAATTTCCCCTGCGCCTGAAAACGTACGCTGACGATCTCCTCCGGCAAAGGGGCCCGAATCTTTATGCCGGCATCATCGCGCAGCAGGTGTCCCAGCCCGTCGGGCAAGCGGAGGGATGCCTCGCCTGAAGGCCAGCGGAGGATCACATCGGTGACCGGCTCGGTCAGCGCCAGCCAGTAAAGCCGATCGCGATATCGCCTGACGTCAAACCGACCCAGCCGCAAACGCGGTTCGGCATCTTCACGGCTACACGCCACTTCCTGCCACAGCCGCTGCAGCGACGCTTTCGACGGCATCAGTCCGCCCTGTGAGGCAATCCAGCGACGCAGCAGCGCCGCCCGCCTGACCTCGCTCATGGCCAGCAACGGTGCCCATGCCAGACCACCCGCCGCATCCACCAGCGTGCCCAATGATTCAGCCAGCAGCTCATCCAGCAGTTGCTCCTGCTCACCACAAAGCGTCGCGCTGCGGGCAACTGACTGAGCAAAATGGGGCCAGCGGGAAGTCAGCTCGGGGATCACCTTCTGCCGCAGAAAGTTACGGTCAAAACGGGTGTCCTGATTGCTGTCATCCTCAATCCAGCTTAACGCATGCTCCACTGCCCAGGCTTCGAGCTGCCCCCGGGTTTGTAAGAGCAGAGGACGAAGCAGGGTGTGCGTGCCCAACAGCGACTGAACCGGCATTCCCGCCAGCCCGGCGGGTCCGCTGCCGCGCTTTAACGCTAACAGGAAGGTTTCGCACTGATCGTCCAGATGCTGGGCGGTGAGCAGGCATTCGGCAGGTCGAAGATGGTCAGAAAACGCCTGATAGCGCGCATCTCTGGCCGCCGCTTCCACCCCTTTTTCACGGCTATCCAGCGTGACGTTCACCACCACCAGCTCAACCTGCCATCGCTGGCACAGCTGCTGACAATGCTCCACCCAGCCATCGGCCAGCGGATTCAAACCATGATGAATATGGATAGCCCGCAGGTGCAGATCGCCCCGCTGTGCACGCAGGGTAACCAGCTGATGCAGCAAAACCGTTGAATCCAGCCCACCGCTGAAGCCCACCAGCAGATGCTGATGTCCGGCGAGGTGCTGAGCAAGTGCATGCATTGCCATGAGAATTCCGTTAGGGGAAGTGGAAACCCGGCCAGAGCTGGCCGGGGTTGAATGGCGCTATCTTACGCCTGATACAGCTCCAGCGGCAAACCATCCGGATCGTTGAAGAAGGTAAAGCGCTTATCGGTGATCGGATCGATGCGGATGTCTTCGCAAATCACGCCCTTTGATTCCAGATGCGCTTTGGCGGCATCAATATCGTCAACGCTGAAGGCCAGATGGCGCAGGCCACAGGATTCAGGTTGAGTAGGCCGCGAAGGCGGGAAAGGGAAAGAGAACAGTTCAATGGTGTACTGACCGTTGAGCGCCAGATCCCCTTTCCAGGAGTCGCGTGCTTCGCGGTACACTTCGCCGATTAAGGTAAACCCCAGAATGTCGCAATAAAAGTCCTTACTGACCTGATACCGGCTGGCAATAATGGCGATATGGTGCACCTGCTTAATACCTAACATAATAACTCCTTAATAATGGCTTCTATCCCTTACTGTACGCAGGCCTTCAACGACCGACAATGGCACTAATCTGGAATTAATCGACCGGGTTTTTTAATACCCGCACCAGATACTGCCCTTCCTCCGTCAGCTTCGCGCCGTGAATGTCCGTTTCGAATCCCGGGTAATGTTTGCCGATGGTGCAGAGCATCAGCAGGAAGTCGAGCACCGCACGGCTTTGCTCGGTGATCATTTCACCCGGCATCACCACGGGAACGCCCGGCGGATAAGGCAGGATCATATTGGCCGAAACGCGCCCAACCATCTGCGAAATATCGACCGTCTCAACATTGCCCTTCACCTGCTGCTGGAACATCTGATGCGGCGTCATTTTCATTTCTGGCAAGATGGCGAAGGCTTGCAGCATCAACCTTGGCAGATCGTGTTCGCGGATCAGCCGGTGGATCCCCTGCGCCAGATCCTGAATGCGCATATTGCGGTAGAAATCAGGATCCTCCGCGTAGAGATCCGGCAGCATGTTTTTGACCCGCAGATTCAGATCGTAAGCACGTTTAAACTCGGTCAGGCCACGTAGCACGCTCATCGCTTTGGTCTTGTCGATGCCAATACTGAACAGGAACAGCAGATTATAGGGCCCGGTTTTTTCGACCACTACGCCGCGCTCATCGAGGAATTTAGCCACCAGCGCCGCCGGGATCCCTTCCTCCGCCATCACGCCCAGTTCGCTCATCCCCGGCGTCAGGATGGTGACTTTGATCGGATCGAGGTACATATGATCCGCATCCGCCTCTTTGAAGCCGTGCCAGTCCTCTTCGCCTGGCTGGATTGGCCAGCATTCTGGTTCATCAACCCCTTCCGGCTGCCAGATATCGAAGAACCAGCCTTCTGACTCTTCGCGCAGTCGCTGGACTTCCCGGCGGAAGTGCAGCGCACGCTCAACAGAACGGTTAATCAGCCGTTTACCCGGATTGCCACGCAGCATTGCCGCCGCCGTCTCGATGGACGCGACGATCGAATAGTTTGGCGAGGTGGTGGTGTGCATCATATAGGCTTCATTAAAGGTTTCTTCGTCGTAATCGCCTTTAATGTGGATCAGTGAAGCCTGAGAAAACGCCGCCAGCAGCTTATGCGTCGACTGCGTCTCGTAGATCACTTTCCCCGGCGTACGATCGCCGCTCATCCCGCTCAGCCCTTGATAGATCGGATGGAAATTGGTGTAAGGCACCCAGGCAGAATCAAAGTGGATCGACGGCACGTCCAGCGTCTCTTTGATGTACTGGGTGTTATACAGCAGCCCGTCATAGGTTGAGTTGGTGATCACCGCATGCACCGGCCAGGTGGCGCGTTCAGTCTGCGCCACTTTCAGCGCAATACTCTCTTTGGTGAATTCGCGTTTGGGAATACCGCCCAGAATGCCGAGCGCATTTCGGGTTGGCTTCAGCCAGAGGGGAATGATATCGCTCATCATCAGCAGGTGAGTCAGCGATTTGTGGCAGTTACGGTCGATTAATACCGTGCTCCCTGCCGCGGCAGCATACATGCCGACGATCTTATTTGAGGTCGAGGTGCCATTGGTCACCATGTAGCTCTGTTCAGCACCAAAGGTGCGGGCGACATACTCTTCCGCTTCCAGATGCGGACCGGTGTGGTCCAGCAGCGATCCCAGCTCAGTCACCGAAATGGAGATATCGGCCTTCAGCGTGTTGGCACCAAAGAAATCATAAAACAGCGTACCGACCGGACTCTTCTGGAAGGCGGTGCCGGCCATATGCCCAGGCGTGCAGAAGGTGTATTTGCCCTCTTTCACATAGTTGAACAGCGCCTTGGTCAGCGGTGGCGTAATCGTATCGATGTATTCATTGGTGTACTGGCGGATACGCTGGGCAATCTCTTCGGAAACGCCGAGGCCGTATTCAAAGAACCACATCGCCATGCGCATCTCGTTGATGCTGACGTCCATGCTGGAGTGGGTGTTGATAAAGGCGTAAAGCGGAAGGTATTCGTTCAGCAGCTGGATTTCGCTGCACAGATCCTGGCTGTATTCATCCCAGTCAAAGATGACGCCGCAGATCCGGGGATTGTGTTCAATCAGCTTGAGCAGGTCGTTCGCATCTTTCGGGTAGATAGTCTGGAATCCCTGGGCGTTGAGCGCCCCGTCCAGCTCACGGATGGGTTCATCTTTATAGAATGCGTTATGCGGTCCCATGATCGCGATGATATTCAATGCGTACCTCCTGGTATTGTGCAGCAGGGGTAAGCATAGCGAAGATGGCGGGCAGAAGGGAAAAAATTGGGGAATGAACCACCCACAACATGACGTTGTGAGTGGATCATGAACTGTCAGGCGTAGCCGTAGTTCATCAAACGCTGGTAACGACGGTCCAGCAGTTCTTCAGTACTCAGCACGTCCAGATCGGCCAGGTCGGCCAGCAGCTGAGCTTTCAGTGTGGCACCAATCACCAGCGGCTCGCGATGCGCTCCGCCTAATGGCTCTGGGATCACCGTGTCGATCAGCTTCAGTTCTTTCAGACGCGAAGCAATAATGCCCATCGCTTCTGCGGCCAGCGGCGCTTTATCAGCGCTTTTCCACAGAATTGAGGCACAGCCTTCCGGTGAAATCACCGAATAGGTGCTGTACTGCAGCATGTTTACTTTGTCGCCAACGCCGAT
This sequence comes from Erwinia billingiae Eb661, assembly GCF_000196615.1. NCBI lineage: Bacteria > Pseudomonadati > Pseudomonadota > Gammaproteobacteria > Enterobacterales > Erwiniaceae > Erwinia > Erwinia billingiae. The sequence goes on along the minus strand of NC_014306.1, from coordinate 991,913 downwards.
AGCCAGCGCGCCACCGGAACCACCCTCACCGATAACGGTACAGATGACCGGCACTTTCAGACCGGACATCTCACGCAGGTTGCGTGCGATGGCTTCGGACTGACCGCGCTCTTCTGCGCCAACACCCGGATACGCACCCGGGGTGTCGATAAAGGTGATGATCGGCATTTTGAAGCGCTCGGCCATCTCCATCAGACGCAGTGCTTTACGGTAGCCTTCTGGTGCCGGCATACCGAAGTTACGACGGATCTTCTCTTTGGTTTCGCGGCCTTTCTGATGACCAATGATCATCACCGGGCGACCATCCAGACGAGCGATGCCGCCAACAATGGCTTTATCATCCGCATAGGCGCGATCGCCTGCCAGCTCGTCAAAGTCAGTAAACACGTTGCGGACATAGTCCAGCGTGTAAGGACGCAAAGGGTGACGCGCTAATTTCGCGATCTGCCATGCGCCCAAATCGGAGAAGATCTTACGGGTCAGCTCTACGCTTTTCTCACGCAGACGCTGAACTTCTTCATCCAGATTAATATCCAGTTTTTCATCCTGACGGCCAACCGATTTGAGCGAATCAATCTTCGCTTCAAGTTCTGCGATTGGCTGTTCGAAATCCAGGTAATTAAGACTCATAATATTCCTGTTTTAGTCAAACTCCAGTTCCACCTGCTCCGACCCTATCAGCGACCGCAATTCGTTGAGTAAACGATCGCTGGGCGACACACGCCAGGCTGCGCCAAAGCGCAACTTCGCCCGTGCATCCTCTCTCTGATAGTAGAGATGTACCGGAATGGTCCCCGAACGATGGGGTTCCAGGGATTGACGGAGACGGTTCAAAAGCTGGTCATCAATTTGCCTGTCCGTCAGCGAGATAGCAAGCCCACGAGCATATTTTTCACGGGCTTCATCAATGTCCATCACATCGCGGGCGGTCATTTTAAGCCCCCCGCTGAAGTCATCGAAGCTGACCTGTCCGCTGACGATCAGGATACGGTCTTTTTCCAACAAATGCTGGAACTTCTCTAACGCATCTGTGAATAACATCACTTCCAGACGACCAGAACGGTCGTCCAGCGTGCAGATGCCAATCCGGTTACCGCGTTTTGTTACCATTACGCGGGCCGCCACCACCAGACCAACTGCCATGGTCATTTTGCCACGATCGGTCGGGTGCATGTCTTTCAGGCGCATTCCCCCCACGTAGCGCTCGATCTCTTTCAGATACTGATTGATCGGGTGCCCGGTGAGGTAAAGCCCCAGGGTTTCTCTTTCGCCATCCAGCTGGACCTGTTCAGGCCAGCGCTTGATGTCCGCATAGGATTTTTCGATGTGTGCCGGCTCTTCCGCCAGCACGCCGAACATATCGGCCTGGCCGATCGCTTCCGCTTTCGCATGCTGATCGGCGGCTTTCAACGCTTCTGGCAGCGCGCTCATCAGGGCGGCACGGTGCGGCCCCAGACGGTCAAACGCGCCGGACATCACCAGCTTTTCCAGCACGCGGCGGTTAAGCTTTTTGGTGTCGGTACGAGCGCACAGGTCGAACAGCTCGCGGAAGTAGCCGCCTTCATTACGCGCTTCGATGAACGCTTCAATCGGGCCTTCACCCACGCCTTTAATGGCGCCGATGCCGTAAACAATTTCGCCGTCATCGTTGACGTGGAACTGATACTGACCGGAGTTGATATCCGGTGGTAACACCTTCAGCCCCATGCGCCAGCATTCATCAACCAGACCGACCACCTTCTCGGTGTTATCCATATCGGCGGTCATTACCGCGGCCATAAATTCGGCCGGGTAGTGCGCTTTCAGCCACAGCGTCTGATAAGAGACCAGCGCATAGGCGGCGGAGTGGGATTTGTTAAAACCATAACCAGCAAATTTCTCTACCAGGTCAAAGATTTTAACCGCCAGCTCACCTTCAATACCCCGCGACTTGGCGCCATCTTCAAAGCCACCGCGCTGTTTGGCCATCTCGACCGGGTTCTTTTTACCCATCGCACGACGCAGCATGTCCGCGCCGCCCAGGCTGTAACCTGCCAGCACCTGAGCAATCTGCATGACCTGTTCCTGGTACAGAATGATGCCATAGGTTGGCTCCAGTACCGGCTTCAGGGATTCATGCTGCCATTGGATATCCGGGTAGGAGATCGCTTCACGGCCGTGCTTACGGTCGATAAAGTTATCTACCATGCCTGACTGCAGCGGACCCGGACGGAACAGCGCCACCAGGGCGATCATATCTTCAAAGCTGTCGGGCTTCAGACGTTTGATCAGATCTTTCATGCCGCGTGATTCAAGCTGGAACACCGCGGTGGTCTCAGATCGCTGCAGCATATCAAAGCTTTTTTTATCGTCCAGCGGGATCGCGGCGATATCGATTGGCGGCTCGCCCTGCTTCTTGCGCCGGGCGTTGATCATCGCCAGTGCCCAGTCGATGATGGTCAATGTGCGCAGACCGAGGAAGTCGAACTTCACCAGCCCGGCATATTCCACATCGTTCTTATCAAACTGGGTTACCGGGAAGTTGCCGTTTTCATCGCAATACAGCGGCGCAAAATCGGTGATTTGCGTCGGTGCGATCACCACACCACCGGCGTGCTTACCGGCGTTACGCGTGACGCCTTCCAGCTTGCGTGCCATATCGATCAGCGCTTTGACTTCTTCGTCGGCTTCGTAGATTTCTGGCAGCTGCGGCTCGGCCGCAAAGGCTTTTTCCAGCGTCATACCGGGCTCTGGCGGGATCAGTTTGGAAATGCGATCGACGAAGCCATACGGATGACCCAGTACGCGCCCAACATCACGCACCACGGCTTTCGCCGCCATGGTACCGAAGGTGATGATCTGAGATACCGCTTTACGGCCATACATCTCGGCCACGTGCTCAATCACCAGATCGCGTTTTTCCATGCAGAAGTCGACGTCGAAGTCGGGCATCGATACACGTTCCGGGTTCAGGAAACGTTCGAACAGCAGGTCAAACTCAAGCGGATCGAGGTCGGTAATTTTCAGCGCATAGGCCACCAGCGATCCGGCACCGGAACCACGACCTGGCCCTACCGGCACGTCGTTATCCTTCGACCACTGGATAAACTCCATCACGATCAGGAAGTAGCCCGGGAAGCCCATCTGGTTGATCACGTTCAGCTCGATTTCGAGGCGTTCGTCATATTCAGGCCGTTTTTCTGCCCGCACTGCGGCGTCCGGGAACAGGAATTCCAGACGCTCTTCCAGCCCTTCCCGCGATTTCATCACCAGGAAGTCTTCGGTGGTCATTTCGCCCGTCGGGAACTGTGGCAGGAAGTACTCACCCAGGCGGATGGTGACGTTACAACGCTTAGCAATTTCTACGCTGTTAGCCAGCGCTTCGGGGATGTCCGAGAACAGCTCGCACATCTCCTCTTCGGTTCGCAGATATTGCTGAGGGCTGTAGTTTTTCGGTCTTTTGGGATCGTCGAGGGTGAAACCATCGTGGATCGCCACGCGGATTTCATGCGCATCAAAATCGCCGGCTTCCAGGAAGCACACTTCGTTGGTGGCGACCACGGGAATACTGTTGGCAATGGCCAGCTCGACGGCAGCATGAACCCAGGTCTCTTCATCCTGGCGTCCGGTGCGGATCAGCTCAAGATAGTAGCGCTCAGGGAAGTATTGCTGATAGAACGCCAGGCACTCGGCAACCTGGGCATGGTTACCGCGCAGCAGCATCTGGCCAACGTCGCCACGACGCCCGCCGGAAAGCAGGATCAACCCTTCGCCCAGCTCGATCAACCAGTCACGATCGATGATCGGACCGGCGGCACCATAACCACGCTGGTATGCTTTTGAGATCAACAGGGTGAGGTTCTGATAACCGGTGTTGTTCGCTGCGAGGATCGTCAGCTGACCCAGATCGTCGCCCATCGCGTCACTGCTGACCTTAAAGTCCGCACCGATGATCGGCTTAACGCCCTGACCGTGGGCACCGCCGTAGAATTTCACCAGGCCGCACAGGTTGAGGTAGTCGGTGATCCCAATGGCCGGCATGCCCAGAGAGGCAGCTTTTTTCACCAACGGGCCCGTCTTGGCTAATCCATCAACCATGGAATAGTCACTGTGAACGCGTAAATGAATAAAACGAGGTTCGGCCATCTTGGATCCCACTTAAGGCTGAGGGGTGAAAATTACAGGGTCTGTCCGGCTGAAGCCGCGACGTCGGCATCCAGTATCGCATTACGCACCGGTGCAAAACTGCGACGGTGATGCGGTGTTACGCCATGCTGCGCCAGTTTTTCCATATGCAGTGCGGTCGGGTAGCCTTTATGCTGAGCAAAACCATACTGCGGGAACAGCACATCCAGCTCGCTCATTTCCCGGTCACGCGTGACCTTGGCAATAATAGACGCCGCGCTGATTTCACGCACCAGGCTGTCGCCCTTTACCACCGCCAGAGAAGGCATCGCCAGCGCCGGGCAACGGTTTCCGTCAATCAATACAAAGTCTGGACAGATATGCAGTCCGGCAACAGCACGCTGCATCGCCAGCATGGTGGCATGCAGGATGTTCAGCCGATCGATCTCTTCCGGCTCAGCCCGACCTAAACTCCAGCTTAACGCCTTCTCGACTATCTCATCGTACAACGCCAGGCGGCGTTTTTCAGACAGCTTTTTGGAATCGGCCAGACCCACTATCGGACGGGCTGGATCGAGAATAACCGCCGCGGTCACCACAGCGCCGACTAACGGGCCACGCCCTACTTCGTCCACGCCGGCAATGCAGGTCGCGTCAGGATAGATAAAGTCGCTCATGGACAGAGTTCCAGTACGGCAGCCGCGGCCTGCTCATCGGCATTCCAGCGGATTTGATGATGAAGTTCGGTAAAGGTTGCCAGCAACTGATCGCGGGTGTCGCCTTCTGCCAGTAAAGGTTCCAGCGCAGCAGCCAGCAGATCGGGCTGACACTCTTCCTGCAGCAGCTCTTTCACCAGTTCACGACCCGCCAGCAGGTTAGGTAACGACACATAGTCCGTTTTCACCAGCCGCTTGGCCAGCCAGAAGGTGAAGGGCTTCATGCGGTAACCGACCACCATCGGGCATTTAGCCAGCATACACTCCAGTGCTGCGGTACCGGACGCCAGCAATGCCGCATCGCTGGCAACCATTGCCTGACGCCCTTTGCCATCCAGCAAATGCATTTTCAGGTCTGGCGCCACTTCGGCTTTAATTCGTTCGAACTGTTCACGGCGGCGCGGGTTAACCAGCGGCACCACGATTTCCAGCTCTGGCCATTTCTGGCGCAATAACACCGCCGTTCTCAGGAAGTCAGCGCTGAGCATCTCAACTTCCGCATTACGGCTGCCCGGCAGCAAGGCCAGGCACGGCGTTCCCTCAGCAATACCCAGCTCCAGACGCGCAGCGCGTTTGTCTGGCTGGATCGGCATCGCATCAGCCATGGTATGGCCGATAAAGCGGCAGGGAACGTTGAAACGATCGTAGAACGCTTTTTCAAACGGCAAAAAGGCCAATACCAGATCGGTAGAGCGGCCAATTTTGAACACGCGTTTCTGACGCCAGGCCCAGACAGACGGGCTGACGTAATGAATCGTGCGAATACCGTTCTGCTTAAGACGCCCTTCAAGCGTAATGTTGAAGTCAGGCGCATCAATACCGACGAAGACATCGGGCTGCAGTGCAGTGAAGCGTTTAGTCAGATCGCGACGGATTTTCAGCAGGCGAGGCAGACGTTCAAGCACCTCAACAATCCCCATCACCGCCAGCTCTTCCATCTCGTACCAGGCTTCACAACCCTCGGCCTGCATCAGCGGTCCGGCAACGCCGACAAAGCGGGTTTCCGGGTGCTTTTCCTTCAGCGCGCGGATAAGACCGGCACCAAGAATATCGCCGGAGGTTTCTCCGGCGACAAGGGCAATCGTTAAAGGATGCTTTGGCATGAGTTAACGAATCAAACCCCGCGTAGAGCGAGCGAAGAAATCGTAGAACGGCTGCACTTCTGGATGCTTGCTGGCAATCTCAGCGATTTCTGGCTTCGCTTCTTCCAGCGTTTTATTGCTGCGGTAAAGGATCTTGTACGCATTGCGGATCGCGTGTAAGGCCTCTTTACTGAAGCCACGACGCTGTAGCCCTACCAGATTGATACCAAACGGCGTGGCATGGTTACCCTGGGCAATGACGAATGGCGGAACATCCTGGACGACGCCAGAACAGCCGCCAATCATCACGTGCGCGCCGATAACGCAGAATTGATGAATCGCTGTCATCCCACCAATAATGGCAAAGTCATCCACAACCACATGGCCACCCAGCGTTGCATTGTTGGCGAGGATACAACGATCGCCAATAATGCAGTCATGAGCGATGTGCGCGTTAACCATAAACAGGTTATCGCTGCCCACTTTGGTCAGGCCGTCAGCCTGAGAAGTGCCACGGTGAATTGTGACGCTCTCACGGATGCTGTTACGGTCGCCCACTTCCACTCGGGTTGGCTCACCAGCGTACTTCAGATCCTGGTTAGCTTCACCGATGGTGGTGAACTGATAAATGGTATTGTCTTTGCCAATACGGGTGTGACCATTGACCACCACATGAGATTTGAGGACAGTGCCTTCACCAATCTCAACATTCGCCCCAATAAAACAGAATGGGCCGATATGGACGCGAGCGCCAATGACGGCGCCCTCTTCAATGACGGAACTTGGATGGATAACAGCAGTTTCATCAATCACGAATTATCCCTCCCGGCTGCGGGCACACATCATCGTTGCTTCACAGACAATTTTACCGTCTACGGTTGCCACGCCTTTAAAGCGGGTCAGACCACGGCGGGTTTTCTCGAAGGTGACTTCCATGATCATCTGATCGCCAGGCACGACAGGGCGCTTGAAGCGCGCGTCATCAATCCCTGCGAAGTAGTACAGCTCGCCAGGTTCCAGTTTGCCCACGCTTTTAAACGCCAGAATACCGGTTGCCTGAGCCATAGCTTCTAAAATCAGCACGCCTGGGAAAATCGGCTTACCAGGGAAATGGCCCTGGAAAAACGGTTCGTTGACCGAGACATTCTTCACTGCGCGCAGGAACTTGTGCTCTTCGAACTCAAGGACGCGGTCTACCAATAAAAACGGGTAGCGGTGAGGCAGCAGTTCAATAATCTCTTCAATCTTCAGAGTATGAGTTTCAGTAGTCAAAATACTCTTCCTGTCCTAAAAAATTCTGATGGCATCAATAACACGGCCTGCAAAGATCATCCGCAGGCCGCAAATCAGGTTCTGTGCGCCGGGCTTCCTTGCTTAGCATTCTAATTCTACCCTGTGGGGTAATGTCAGCTGGTCAAGGTGCTGGGAAGGCGTTTAGTCTTTGTCGACTTTACGCTCGATGGCTTTTAAGCGTTTGCTTATTTCATCGATATTCATCACCAGCGCTGCCGTTTTGCGCCAGGTTTTGTTGGGTTGCAGTGGAATCCCGGAGGAGTATACCCCAGGTTCGGTAATTGGTCGCATGACCATTCCCATTCCGGTGACCGTAACTTTGTCACAAATTTCCATGTGACCGTTAATTACGCTTGCACCACCAATCATGCAATAGCGGCCGATTTTCAGGCTACCTGCCATGATGACGCCACCCGCAACTGCGGTATTGTCGCCAATCACAACGTTGTGTGCAATCTGGCACTGGTTATCAATGATAACACCATTCCCGATCTGAGTGTTATCCAACGCGCCGCGATCGATGGTGGTACAGGCACCAATCTCAACACGATCGCCGATAATCACCGTTCCGAGCTGCGGGATTTTCACCCAATTGCCACGATCGTTAGCGTAGCCAAAACCATCCGCACCGATAACGGTGCCAGACTGGATCAGGCAACGCTCGCCGATCAGAATTTCATGATAAATAGAGACGTTGGCCCACAAACGGGTTCCGGCGCCAATGCGGGTATTTTTCCCGACGAAACAACCGGCACCAATAACCACGTTATCGCCCAGCTCAACGCCAGATTCGATAACGGCATTTGCGCCAATAGAGACATGTTGACCCAGCTTAGCGCTGGCATCGATCACCGCGCTCGGCGCGATGTCTTTGGCAGGCTGCGGCGTGCTGTCCAGTATCTGAGCCATGCGGGCATAAGTCAGATAAGGGTCTTTCACCACCAGAGCGGCGCCCTGAACGCAGTCCAGATCCGCTTCCGTCAGCACCACGGCGGAGGCCTTACAGGTGACGAGCTGCTCGCGGTAACGGCTGTTAGAGAGAAAAGTGATTTGACCGGATTGGGCGGATTGCATAGAAGCAATGCCGGAGATGACGAGTTCGCCATCTCCGTGCAAATCTGCATCCAACTGCTGGGCTAAATCAGCCAGTCGAATTGAAGACATCGATTATTTAACCTGTTTCAGAACATCAGCAGTGATGTCTTTAGATTTAGCTGCATACGCAACAGCGTTAGCATCAACAACGACGTCGTAACCTTCATCATCAGCAACTTTCTGCACAGCATCCTGAATACGGCTCAGGATTTTGTTACGTTCTTCTGCCTGGCGACGACGGTTATCCTGCTCGAAAGCCTGAGCTTTAGTTGAGAAGGCTTCACGCTGAGCCATAACGTCTTTTTCCATACGGCTGCGATCGCTAGCCTTCATGGTAGAGCCGTCACGCTGCAACTTCTGCATTTTAGTCTGCAGATCGCGTTCCATACCCTGCAGCTCAGTTGCACGGCCTTTGAACTCGTTTTCAAGCTGTTTCGCAACTGTCGCACGCGCCGGTAACTGTTGGAAAATGCTGGAAACGTTCACCACTGCAATTTTATCTGCAGCCTGGGCACCAGCGGAAACCGCCAGAGCGATAGAGAGGCCTGCGGCACACAACAACTTTTTCACTATAAACTCCTTACCATCAACGTTTGTGTCTTCGACACATGTGTTGCGCGTTAAGGCAACCACGCAGGTTGCCATTAAACGTCGCGATACTCACTTACACGCTTCCGTGCGAAACCGCCGTTACCAGGTTTTACCAATGTTAAACTGGAACTGCTCGGCCTTATCTCCATCATACTTTTTGAACGGCTGGGCGTAAGAGAACACCAGTGGACCCAGTGGAGACATCCACTGCAGTGCCAGACCCGCCGACATACGGATGTTGCCCGGATCGCTGTAATCAGGAATACCCGCGGCACGTGTTTCGGCCGTGTTTTCCCAATTGGTATCCCACACTGTACCGGCATCGACAAACAGCGATGTACGGACAGAGTTGGCATACTTCTCGCTCAGGAACGGTGTTGGGGTGATCAACTCCGCGCTGGCCGTAGCCAATGCGTTACCACCAACCGCATCGCTGGAATCACACAGCGTGCCCGTAGAACATGTATCCGAACCATTATTGTAGTAGGCCGCTTTAGGACCGATGGTATTAGAACGGAAACCACGCACGGTGCTGGAACCACCGGCATAGAAGTTCTCGTAGAACGGCAGTTCTTTGCCGCTCAGACCATCGCCGTAACCGACTTTACCGCGACCCAACAGAACCCAGGTACGATCCTGATTCAGCGGAACATACTGCTGAGTATCCAGCGTCGCTTTGTAGAAGGCGTTATCCGATCCCGGGATCGTCACTTTACCGTTCAGGTTGGTACGGTTACCGGACGTTGGGAAGAACCCACGGTCCAGGTTGTTGTATGTCCAACCATAGTTGAAGGTGAAGTCATCTGCGGCATAATCTGCATCTTCCGACAGGCTAGGATCCTGACCGACCGAACGCAGATAACGGAACATCGATACCTGAGGCTGCATGTTGGACAGGTCGTTGTGCACGTAACCCAGACCGACACGCAAGGTGTTGTTTTCGTTAACCGGGAAGCCCAGCGTACCGTCTAAACCATAGCTCTTGTTGGTATAGTCAGACAGGTCAGCATCATCCGCTTTGAAGTCGTTATAGAACACACGACCGCCCAGGCTGACACCGTCGACCGTGAAGTACGGGTCGGTCAGTGAGAATTCAGCATAGGTCTGATAATCGTTTTTGGTGCCGCTGATACCGACGGTATTACCCGTACCTAACCAGTTTTCCTGCGTCACGCCAACCTGGAAGCTGACGCCACTCTCGGTGCCGTAACCGACGCCGAAGTTGAAGGTACCGGTGTTACGTTCTTTCACCTTGTACACCACGTCAACCTGGTCTGGTGAGCCTGGCACGCGCTGCGTGTCGGTATCAACCGTCTCAAAGTAACCGGTACGGTTCAGACGCTCTTTCCCCTGCTCAACCAGGTCACTGCCCAGCCATGCACCTTCCATCTGGCGCATTTCGCGACGCAGAACGGAATCTTTAGAGGTGTCGTTACCTTCAAAGCGCACTTTACGCACGGAGTAACGGTTGCCCGCATCGACGTTGACGTGCAGCTTCACGGTTTTATCCGCATCATTGATTTCTGGCTGCGTCGATACGCGTGGATACGCGTAACCATAACGGCCCAGCATCTTCTTGATGTCATCTTCCATTTTGGTCACTTTGGCGCCGTTATACAGCTCGCCTGGCTTGACCTTCGACAGCTGCTCAACTTCAGCTGAATGGCCGGCCATGCTGCCGTTAACCACTACGCCAGAAAGCTTGTACTGATCGCCTTCGGTGATGTTGATGGTGATGTAGATGCCTTTTTTGTCCGGCGTCAGGCTGACCTGAGTCGAATCAATGTTGAAACGGGCATAACCACGATCGAGGTAGAAGCTGCGCAGGGTTTCAAGGTCACCCGCCAGTTTCTGCTTCTGGTATTTGCGATCGCCAACGACGTTCCACCATGGCACTTCATCACGCAGTGAGAAGCGGGAGATCAGTTCATCAGACGAGAAGGCTTTGTTGCCGACCACGTTGATTTGCTGGATCTTGGCAGAAACACCTTCGGTAAAGACCAGTTTCAGATCCACACGGTTACGCGGCAGCGGTGTGACCACAGCTTTTACGCTGGCGCTGTACTTACCGACGCTGTAGTAGAAGTCTTCAAGCCCTTTCTCAATGGATGAGATGGTGGTGCGGTCAAGGGCTTCACCCACGCGCACGCCAGAGGCTTCAAGGTTCTGCTTCAACATGTCATCTTTCACCGCTTTGTTACCGGAGAAGGTGATGCTGGCAATCGTTGGGCGTTCTTTCACCTGGACGATCAGCGTAGTGCCGTCGCGCAGGACCTGTACGTCTTCGAAGTTCCCGGTCGCGAAGAGAGCACGGATAGTATTACTGATATCATCATCGGAGACGGTGTCTCCCACGCGGACAGGCATACTCAGCAATGCCGCGCCGACGGCGACTCGCTGCAGGCCTTCGAAATGAATATCCTTCACTACGAAGCCGTCTGCCGCGTATACGGTAGCGCTGCTAAACAGCAGCGACGCTATGAGCAACTTTTTCATCGCCATCGTTGTTATGCATTCTTCCTAACTGGTTCTCACGGGTAGTTTGCCTGTTGGCAGACTAAAGACGTGAGAAATCATTGAATAGTGCAAGCCCCATTAACAGCACCAGCAAAATAGAGCCAATGCGATAACTGAAGTCCTGAACTCGCTCAGACACCGGCCCACCTTTGATCTTTTCGATCGCCAGGAACAGCAAATGTCCACCATCTAATACCGGCAACGGGAACAGATTGATAATCCCGAGGTTCACGCTGATCAAAGCCAGGAACATCAGGTAGTAGATCAAACCATATTCCGCCGACATCCCAGCACCCTGGGCGATAGAAATCGGCCCGCTGAGATTGTTCAACTTCACTTCGCCGACAATCAGTTTGCCCAGCATATTGACCGTCAGTTTCATCAGCTGCCAGGTTTTGGCGCTAGCCTCACCGATCGCTGCAAACGGACCATACTGGCGTACCGTTTTAAATTCATCCGGCAGAGGAACAATGCGCGGGATCACCCCGGCAAACCCTTCTGCTTTACTGCCTGGCTTCACGTCTGGCGTCAGTGTCACTGTGACTGGACTGCCCTGTCGCTCAATGTCTACCGCCAACGCTTTACCCGGATTATCGCGAACCAGAGTGACAAAACGCTGCCACTGGTCCACCGGCTGACCATCGACTTTAACGATCCTGTCGCCCGCTTGCAAACCCGCCTTACTTGCCGCCGAGTTCGCCTGGACTTCTGCCAGCACCGTTTCGATCTGTGGTCCACGCGGCTTAATGCCGAGTGAAACAACAGGATCCTGCTTATCCGGTTCGAACTGCCAGTTGCGCAGATCGAGCCGCTTGTCACTGACCTGAGAAGAGCCAAATGGCGCCACGCTTAACGTGGTTTGCTGGTCGCCAATTTTCGACACCAGCGCCATACGCACAGCATCCCAGTCAGGCGTTTCGATACCGTCAACGGCTTTAAGTTCCATCCCAGGCGTGATTTGAGCCTCAGCAGCCTGCGAACCGCTCACTATTTCGCCAACAACCGGGCGAACACCAGGCACACCGATGATAAACACCAGCCAGTAAGCGAAAATGGCAAAGATGAAATTGGCGATGGGACCGGCACTAATAATCGCCGCGCGTTGCAGCACGGTTTTATTATTAAACGCCTGGTTACGCAGCTCAGGCGGCACGCTTTCAACACGCTCATCGAGCATCTTGACGTAACCACCCAAGGGGATCAGAGCAATGACGTATTCCGTTCCCTGTTTATCGGTCCGGCGCCACAGCGCTTTACCGAAACCAACAGAGAAGCGTTCAACCTTGACACCACAACGACGGGCCACCCAGAAGTGGCCAAACTCGTGCACGGTGATCAATACGCCGAGGGCAACGATAAATGCCCCAAGGCTCCAGAGAATGCTTAGCATAGGGTCCCTTATAGCGTCCCGAAAACCAGCAACAACAGGCAGGCGAACACAGGTACGGCTGCAGTCAGGCTGTCGATACGGTCAAGGATGCCCCCATGTCCGGGGATCAAATTACCACTGTCTTTAATGCCGGCTTCGCGCTTGAACATGCTCTCGGTTAAATCCCCTAACACCGAGGCCAGTGCGGCGACCAGTGAACAAACCAACAGGGTAACAGGCGAGATAGTCAGCGGCGCCCAAAGGCCAAACAGCCAGGCAATCAGTGCAGACGTCAGCAGGCCACCAAAGAACCCTTCCCAGGTTTTTCCCGGTGAGACTTTAGGTGACAGCTTGTGTTTACCAAACAGGCGGCCAAACATGTAGGCACCAGAATCAGCGCCCCAGACCAGCAGCATCACGTACAGCAGCCACCAGGCACCGGCAAAATGGTCGGTATCGTAGTGATACTGGCGTAACGTCAGCATGCCCCAGAAGAACGGCACAATGGTCAGGACACCGAACAGCAGGCGAAGCGCTTTAGACGAGCGCCAAAACGAGGCCGAGCCGGGATAAGAGAGCACCAGCAGCAAGGCTACGATCCACCAACAAAGGGCGGCCCATAGCGAACCGGCAACCTGTGGCAGGTGTACCGAGTGCTGATAAGCAGGAAGAGTGAACATCATAAAGGCGAGCAGCAGTCCACACAGGACTGCCAGCCAGATGCGTTGCGAGCGGGTCGCGAAGCCCGCAAACTGTCCCCATTCCCAGGCGGCAAGCATGCATACCACCAGGGTCACAATGGCAAATCCAGGAGGCGGAAGCAGGAACAGCGCTGCAATCACAATCGGGATAAGTATAAACGCGGTAATCAGGCGAGACTTCAGCAAAGATTACCCCCAGTGCGCTTAAGCGCCGCCGGGTGCTGCACCGCCGAAGCGACGCTCTCGTTGTGCAAACGCATTCAGTGCACCTTCAAAGACTTGTTCATCAAAATCAGGCCAGAGAACATCGGTAAAAAAGAACTCTGCATAGGCAACCTGCCACAGCAAGAAGTTACTGATTCGATGCTCTCCCCCTGTCCTTATTACCAGATCCACGGGAGCCAGTTCATTGAGGCAGAGATACTGACCAAGGGTTTCTTCCTCGATCTGATCAGGACGGATAAGACCTTCCTGAACCTGCTCTGCTATTTTTCTGACGCCATGGATGATATCCCAACGTCCGCCATAATTCGCGGCAATGTTGAGGGTTAGTCCATTATTTTGTTGAGTAAGTTCCTCAGCGCGACGAATACGCTCCTGCAGACGGTCACTGAATCGGCCGATGTCGCCAATAATCCGCAGACGAACATTGTGCTTGTGCAGACTTTTCACTTCGCTGTCGAGTGCCCAGACGAACAGCTCCATCAAGGCCATGACTTCCTGTGGAGGACGGTTCCAGTTTTCGCTGCTGAATGCATAAAGCGTCAGCGCAGTGAGATTGTTGCTGACAGCAAAGCTCACCGCACGACGAACGGACTTCACTCCGGCTTTGTGGCCAGAGATACGCAATTTTCCACGGGTTTTGGCCCAACGGCCATTGCCATCCATGATGATGGCTACGTGACGGGGATTCTCCCCTTCTTGCAAGTCATCGGTTTTTAGTTGATTTTCGGACGACATAACGCGTAATTATTTCCTTTAATCAGAAATACAACGGCTTCTGAAATATCTTACCCGCTCGACGTAAGAAAACCGTGCTAAACACGGTTTGTATCCCCGCTACATCGCAACGAATTACTGAATTAGCGGCCGAAGACTATACCATCTCCGCCCTCGCCTCACAAATAGCGGCGCGCTAATTGGCTGAATTATCGGGCTTCAGAGAAGCGCGACAGCTGGGCCTGAGCAACCGCTCGTGCCTGTCTGTCAATCTCCAGCACCGCTTCAACGCTGTCCGGTTCTGCACAGGAAAGCGCCTCCAGCACGGCCAAATTGACCGCAGCAATATCGGTAAAGCGAATTTGCGAATCCAGAAACGCGGCAACCGCAATTTCATTGGCCGCATTCAGCGTGGTGGTCGCCGCCTGTCCGGCAGAACAGGCGTCTATTGCCAGCTTCAGGCAGGGATAGCGAGCATAATCCGGCTCGGCGAAAGTCATCGCCCCCATGCGGGTGAAATCCAGTGGCTTCGCCCCGGACGGCACGCGCTGTGGCCAGGCCATCACATGCGCAATCGGTGTGCGCATGTCCGGCGATCCCAGCTGAGCCAGCACGCTGCCATCACGGTAACGCACCATCGAGTGGATCACCGACTGCGGATGCAGGATGACCTCCATCTGGGCATCGGTCGCATTAAACAGCCAGCGGGCTTCGATATATTCCAAACCTTTGTTCATCATGGTGGCGGAATCAACGGAGATTTTGCGCCCCATTGACCAGTTCGGATGCGCGCAGGCCTGATCGGGAGTCATACTCTTGAGCAGGTCCAACGGCGTGTCACGAAAAGGGCCACCCGACCCCGTGAGGATAATGCTATCAATGCCATTATCTTCCAGAGAAGCGTATCCTAACTGTTGCTGGAGGGAAGCAGGCAAACTCTGAAAAATGGCGTTGTGCTCGCTGTCGACGGGTAACAGCTGCGCTTTTGAGGCGCTGACCGCCTCCAGAAAAAGCTGGCCGCAGGTAACGAGCGACTCTTTATTCGCCAGAAGAACCTGTTTTCCGGCACGAATTGCGGCTAACGTAGGCAATAATCCTGCCGCACCGACGATTGCCGCCATAACCTGATCGACATCATCCAGCGCGGCCAGATCGCAGGCAGCCTGTTCGCCACTGAACACCTCGGTCGCCACATTCAAACTTTTCAGACGAAGTCGCAGGGCCGCTGCCGAGTGTTCATCGGACATTGAGGCATAGGCCGGACGGAAGGCCAGACACTGTTCAGCCATCAGCTCAACATTGTGGCCTGCGACCAGCGCCTTAACGGCAAACAGCTCTGGATTAGCCTGGACGACGGCCAGCGTGCTGGTGCCAATAGAGCCCGTTGAACCGAGGATGGTCAATTGCTTCATGAGGTTGCTCTGTGTCAACTCCGCCGCCAGGGAAAGCCTTTCCCTGCACGCCAGATAAGAGAATAAATGCAAAACGCCGCAAGACTGACCACTCCAAAGAACGGCAATCTGTACGGCGTTTCATCGGAACCATGACAGACTTAGAAGTCCATCAGCTCCGCTTCTTTTTCTGCCAGCGCAGTATCAATTTTCTTGATAAAGACGTCGGTCATTTTCTGAATGTCATCCTGTGAACGATGTTCATCATCTTCACTGATTTCTTTGTCTTTCAGCAGCGCTTTCACTTTGTCGTTCGCATCACGGCGAACGTTACGCACGGACACACGGCCCTGCTCTGCTTCACCACGAACGACTTTGATCAGGTCTTTACGACGCTCTTCAGTCAGGGCTGGCAGAGGAACACGGATATCGCTGCCCGCTGAACTTGGGTTAAGCCCCAGGTCAGAAGTCATGATTGCCTTTTCAACAGCAGCACTGATAGAACGGTCAAACACGTTGATTTTCAGTGTGCGTGAATCTTCAACGGTCACGCTGGCCAGCTGGCGCAGAGGCGTTGAAGAACCGTAATAGTCGACCATAATGCCGTCAAGAATGCTCGGCGAGGCGCGGCCAGTACGGATTTTGCTGATGTGGTTTTTGAATGCTTCGACGCATTTTTCCATGCGCGTTTCAGCATCTTTTCTGATTTCGTTAATCACGTTGGAACCCTTGGATTCTGGTTACCAGGCAGGCTCTGAATACAGAGCCCGTTTCAAAATAATCTATGACGATCCTGAGTGTAGCGTGCAACACGCCACAAAGGCAGAATATACCTTATTTTACGCAGCGACTGATATTATTGCGTGATCAGGGTGCCTTCTTTTTCGCCCATCACTACGCGGCGCAGCGCACCAGGTTTGTTCATGTTGAACACACGGATCGGCAGTTTGTGGTCACGGGCCAGCGTAAAGGCCGCAAGATCCATGACTTTCAGTTCTTTATCGAGCACGTCGGTGTAGCTGATCTGGTCGTACAGGGTCGCATCTGGATTCTTCACCGGATCGGCCGAGTAAACGCCATCCACTTTGGTGGCTTTCAGCACCACGTCAGCTTCAATTTCGATACCACGCAGGCAGGCTGCGGAGTCGGTGGTGAAGAACGGGTTACCGGTACCGGCGGAGAAGATCACCACGCGGTTGTTACGCAGCAGGCTGATGGCTTCTGCCCAGCTGTAATTATCGCACACGCCATTCAATGGGATTGCGGACATCAGGCGGGCATTCACATAGGCACGATGCAGAGCATCACGCATTGCCAGACCATTCATCACGGTCGCCAGCATGCCCATATGGTCGCCCACTACGCGGTTCATTCCAGCCTGCGCAAGACCCGCGCCACGGAACAGATTACCACCACCGATAACCACACCCACCTGAATGCCCAGTTCTACCAGTTCTTTCACTTCCTGAGCCATACGATCCAGCACGCTGGCATCAATGCCGAAGCCTTCGGCACCTTGCAGCGCTTCGCCACTCAGTTTAAGCAGAATACGTTGATATACAGGTTTTGCATTGGTCGCCATGGTGTATTTTCCCGAATGGTTTAATCGATGTGAGGAGTAAAATCTGGGCTATCATCCTCTTAGCATCGGAGAAATGCTATTGGGATGAGACTGAAAATGGGTGGAACGAAAGACAGATAAAAAAGAACCGCCGATTGGCGGTTCTTATCGTTCATTAAGACTGCTTGGACATCGCCGCAACTTCTGCTGCGAAATCTGTTTCAGCTTTCTCAATGCCTTCGCCCACTTCAAAGCGGATGAAGTTAACAACGTCTGCGTTTTTCTCTTTCAGCAACTGGCCCACAGTTTTAGATGGGTCAATAACGAAAGGCTGGCCAGTCAGAGAAACTTCGCCGGTGAATTTCTTCATGCGGCCTTCAACCATTTTCTCTGCGATTTCTTTCGGCTTGCCAGACTGCATGGCGATGTCCAGCTGAACCTGGAACTCTTTCTCAACCACTTCAGCAGACACATCTTCAGGCTTAACGAATTCTGGCTTGCTGGCAGCAACGTGCATTGCCAGCTGCTTAACCAGCTCTTCGTCAGCGCCGGTAGCGGCGATCAGAACACCGATGCGAGCACCGTGCAGGTAGCTACCCAGCACATCGCCTTCCAGGATGGAAACGCGACGGATGTTGATGTTTTCACCGATTTTAGCAACCAGTGCAACGCGCTCTTCTTCGAACTGGGCTTTCAGCACTTCAACGTCAGTGATTTTGCCCGCAGCAGCAGCGTCCAGCACTTTGTCAGCAAAGGCCTGGAAACCACCGTCTTTAGCAACGAAGTCAGTCTGGCAGTTTACTTCCAGAATCACGCCGAAGTTGCCTTCGATTTTGGTTTTGATCACGCCATCAGCAGCAACGTTGCCTGCTTTCTTAGCAGCTTTGATCGCGCCAGATTTACGCATGTTCTCGATCGCCAGCTCGATGTCGCCGTCAGCTTCAGTCAACGCTTTTTTGCAATCCATCATGCCAGCAGCAGTACGCTCGCGCAGTTCTTTTACCAGAGCAGCGGTAATAGCAGCCATTCTATAATCCTCGGTTAGCTTGCATCGGTCAGCGAGAGCCTGAGAGGTTCGCCACTGATGCCTGGTCTCGGGAGAAACATTCTGCCCCGCCGTAATCATAACCGGCAAAGCGAATTCGAATAAAATAAAGGGGCCAATGCAGGCCCCTTACAGATTAACATCTGACGTCTAAGGGCTCTCGGGAGAGCGATCCTTATTACTCAGCTTCGGCGAATTTTTCTTCAGCCTGCTGAGCCAGGTCCTGAGAGCGACCTTCACGTACAGTAGTCGCTACTGCAGTCAGGTACAGGCTCACAGCACGGATTGCATCGTCATTACCAGGAATGATGAAGTCAACGCCGTCTGGATCAGAGTTGGTATCAACGATAGCAAAGACTGGGATACCCAGGTTGTTTGCTTCTTTGATAGCGATGTGTTCGTGGTCAGCGTCAACAACGAACAGTGCGTCAGGCAGGCCGCCCATGTCTTTGATACCGCCCAGGCTATTTTCCAGCTTGGCCAGTTCGCGAGTACGCATCAGCGCTTCTTTCTTGGTCAGTTTATCGAAGGTACCGTCCTGAGACTGGATTTCCAGGTCTTTCAGACGTTTGATGGACTGACGAACGGTTTTCCAGTTAGTCAGCATGCCACCCAACCAGCGATGGTTTACGAAGAACTGATCGCAGCTCAACGCAGACTCTTTTACTGATTCGCTTGCAGCGCGCTTAGTACCAACGATCAGGATCTTACCTTTACGGGAAGCGATCTTGTTCAGTTCAGCCAGAGCTTCGTTGAACATTGGTACAGTTTTCTCAAGGTTGATGATGTGAACCTTGTTACGAGCACCGAAGATGAATGGCTTCATTTTCGGGTTCCAGTAACGGGTCTGGTGACCGAAGTGTACACCGGCCTTGAGCATGTCGCGCATGGAAACAGTTGCCATGATTACCTCTATAGAATGATTTGGGGTTAAGCCTCCATGTATCCCATACAACCGACCCGGCAGACTGCTTACGCAGGCGTTCAGGCACCCCGGAGTATGTGTCGATACATGTGTGTTATTTACACATAATGAGAGTTATGCGTTTCCCTGTAGAACTTCCCTACAGAGAATCGTCGGCGCGCTTTATACCACAAAGCGCCCTGTGAAGCCAAGTTTTGTTAGCAACAGCCCACCCTGACACAAACTGCAATTGGCAGAGCAAGGGTGGGCTGCTACCATTGCTGCACTTCCTTTATTATTGTCGAAAATAGCGACAACTGCGGACAAAATTGATGGCAATTACAATTAAAACCCCTGAAGAAATCGAAAAAATGCGCGTGGCGGGCCGCCTGGCTGCTGAAGTGCTGGAAATGATTGAAGAACACGTGAAGCCGGGCATCAGCACCGGTGAACTGGATCGCATTTGTAACGATTACATCGTCAATACGCAGAAAGCGGTCTCAGCCAGCCTGGGCTATCACGGCTTCCCAAAATCTGTCTGTATCTCGATTAATGAAGTGGTTTGCCACGGCATCCCTAGCGACGAGCGCATTCTGAAAGATGGCGATATCGTCAATATCGACGTCACGGTGATCAAAGATGAGTATCACGGCGACACCTCAAAGATGTTTATCGCCGGCAAGCCAACCATCCAGGGTGAGCGCCTGTGCCGCATCACTCAGGAGAGCCTGTATCTGGCGCTGCGGATGGTAAAACCGGGCATTCGCCTGCGGACCATTGGCCGTGAAATCCAGAAGTTTGTCGAAGCTCAGGACTTCTCCGTGGTGCGCGAATATTGCGGTCACGGCATCGGTAAAGGCTTCCATGAAGAGCCACAGGTACTGCATTACGATGCGGATGACGGCGGCGTGGTGCTTCAGGCCGGTATGGCGTTTACCATCGAACCGATGGTTAATGCCGGTGATTACCGCATTCGCAGCATGAAAGATGGCTGGACGGTAAAAACCAAAGATCGCAGCCTGTCGGCGCAGTACGAGCACACCATTGTGGTGACAGAAAACGGCTGTGAAATTATGACACTGCGCAAAGATGACACCATCCCGGCCATCCTGACGCACGACGAGTAACCGCTCGTTAAATAAAAAAACCGGCTGAGGCCGGTTTTTTTTGATCTCAGGCTGGTGCTGGCGCTATTGTCAGTGTTGATTTTTCCTATTCTGACTCGCAGAGCATTTAGCAGGAGCACTGGCGTGACCAAAACCCTCAAGGATTACAAGAAGTCTGGCTCCCCTGCCCACTGGGCTGATGCGGAGTTGACCCGCGAATCCCTCAAACAACACCTTGAGCAATTTCATCAGCTGCTGGCCATCGAGTTTGATGCTGGCGCAGAGGTGGAAGCGCTGATTGATGCACGCACACTGTTTATTGACCGCCTGTTGCGACGCCTGTGGCGCTTTTATGGCTTCCCGGAAAAGGACGGCATCGCGTTAGTGGCAGTAGGTGGCTATGGTCGTGGTGAACTGCACCCGCTTTCCGATATTGATGTGTTGATCCTCAGCCGCCTGCCGCTCTCCGAACAGGATGCCCAACGCACCAGCGAATTACTGACGCTGATGTGGGATTTGAAGCTGGAAGTCGGCCACAGCGTGCGCACGCTGGAAGAGTGTCTGCTGGAAGGTCTGTCCGATCTGACGGTGGCCACTAACCTGATTGAGTCCCGCATGTTGACTGGCGACGTGGCGCTGTTCCTCGAGCTGCAAAAGAACGTCTTCAGCGATGGCTTCTGGCCGTCTGACCGCTTCTTTGCCGCCAAAATTGAGGAGCAGCAGGAGCGCCACCTGCGCTATCACGGCACCAGCTATAACCTCGAACCCGACATCAAAAGCAGCCCCGGTGGCCTGCGCGACATTCATACCCTGCTGTGGGTGGCCCGCCGCCATTTCGGCGCCACCTCGCTGGATGAGATGGTCGGTTTTGGCTTCCTGACCGACGTGGAGCGTAATGAGCTTAACGAGTGCCAGACGTTCCTGTGGCGCATCCGTTTTGCCCTGCATCTGACGCTGCCGCGCTACGACAACCGCCTGTTGTTCGATCGTCAGCTGACCGTGGCTCAACGCCTGAATTATCAGGGCGAGGTGAATGAGCCGGTCGAACGGATGATGAAGGATTTTTACCGCGTCACCCGCCGCATCAGCGAGCTCAACCATATGCTGTTGCAGCTGTTTGATGAGGCGATTCTGGCGCTGGGCACCGATGAAAAACCCCGCGCCATTGACCATGAGTTCCAGGTCCGTGGATCGCTGATCGATTTGATTGATGAAACGCTGTTCGCCCGCGAGCCGGAAGCAATCATGCGGATGTTCTACGTCATGGTGCGTACGCAAAGTATCACCGGCATCTATTCAACGACGCTGCGCCAGCTCAGGCATGCGCGTCGCCATTTGAAGGAGCCGCTGTGTAACATTCCGGAAGCGCGTCAGCTGTTCCTTGCCATCCTGCGTCATCCGGGAGCCGTCAGCCGGGCGCTGGTGCCGATGCATCGCCACAGCGTGCTGTGGGCGTATATGCCGCAGTGGGCCAACATTGTCGGACAGATGCAATTCGATCTGTTCCATGCCTATACCGTTGATGAACACACCATTCGCGTGCTGCAAAAGCTGGAAAGTTTCGCCAGTGAAGCCACGCGTCCTCGTCATCCGCTGTGTGTTGAGATTTGGCCGCGCCTGCCACAGGTTGAACTGCTGCTGATGGCCGCGCTGTTCCACGATATTGCGAAAGGACGTGGCGGCGATCACTCCATTCTCGGGGCGCAGGATGCGCTGGAATTTGCCGAACTCCACGGGCTTAATTCCCGTGAAACCCAGCTGGTCGCCTGGCTGGTTCGCCATCATCTGCTGATGTCCGTCACCGCTCAGCGTCGGGATATTCAGGATCCGACCGAGATCCAGCAATTTGCCGAAGTGATGCAGAATGAGAATCGCCTGCGTTACCTGGCTTGCCTGACCGTTGCCGATATTTGCGCCACTAACGAAAACCTGTGGAACAGCTGGAAACAGAGCCTGCTGCGCGAACTGTTTTTCGCCACCGAGAAACAGCTGCGTCGGGGTATGGAGAACAGCCCTGACCTGCGTGAACGGGTACGTCATCACCGGTTGCAGGCGCTGGCGCTGCTGCGGATGGACAATATCGATGAGCAGGCGTTAAACCATATCTGGGGACGCTGCCGTGCCGACTATTTCCTGCGTCACACGCCAAACCAGCTGGCGTGGCACGCGCGCCATCTGATGAATCACGATCTGACCAAACCGCTGGTGCTGGTCAGCCCGCAGGCAACCCGAGGCGGCACGGAGATCTTTATCTGGAGTCCGGATCGCCCATACCTGTTTGCCACGGTAGCCGGAGAACTGGACCGACGGAACCTCAGCGTGCATGACGCGCAGATCTTCACCAGCCGTGATGGCATGGCGATGGACACCTTTATCGTTCTGGAACCGGATGGCAGTCCGCTGGCTGCCGATCGCCATGAAATGATCCGCCAGGCGCTGGAGCAATCCATCAGTCAGACCAGCTGGCAGTCACCGCGTCCGCGCCGCCAGTCATCCCGGCTCAAGCATTTCAGTGTCGATACTGAAGCCAAATTTTTACCGACCCATACCGATCGCCGAACCTATATGGAACTGATCGCGCTGGATCAACCTGGGCTGCTTGCCAGAGTGGGTGAAGTGTTCGCCGATCTCGGTGTTTCGCTGCACGGCGCACGCATCAGCACCATTGGCGAACGCGTCGAGGATTTGTTTATTCTGGCGAACAGCGAACGTCGTGCCCTGAGTCCGGAATTGCGTGAAGTGTTGCAACAACGGTTGACAGAGGCCCTTAATCCAAACGATAAAGTGTGACCCAGATTTAATTTTTAACACGCCTTGTGGGGCAGAGTGAGCGGATTCGGCCAGCCGAAAACCGCGCAACCTTCCCGCACCTGGAACACGATTTGACACAGGAAATCTGAATTAATGCAACAATTACAGAATGTTATTGAGAGCGCTTTCGAGCGTCGCGCTGAGATCACCCCCGCTAACGCCGACACCGTCACCCGCGAAGCGGTCAGCCAGGTTATCGCCCTGCTGGACAGCGGTGCCTTGCGTGTCGCAGAAAAGATCGACGGTCAGTGGGTGACGCATCAGTGGCTGAAGAAAGCCGTGCTGCTCTCGTTCCGCATCAATGACAATCAGGTGATTGACGGTGCAGAAAGCCGTTTCTACGACAAAGTTCCGATGAAGTTTGCTGACTACGATGAAGCGCGCTTCAAGAAAGAAGGTTTCCGCGTTGTGCCACCCGCCGCCGTGCGTCAGGGTGCCTATATCGCCCGTAACACCGTGCTGATGCCGTCTTACGTCAATATCGGTGCGTATGTTGATGAAGGCTCAATGGTGGATACCTGGGCGACCGTGGGTTCTTGTGCGCAGATTGGTAAAAACGTTCACCTGTCTGGCGGCGTGGGCATCGGTGGCGTACTAGAGCCACTGCAGGCTAACCCAACCATCATCGAAGATAACTGCTTTATCGGCGCACGCTCAGAAGTGGTTGAAGGCGTGATCGTTGAAGAAGGCGCGGTGATCTCCATGGGCGTGTACCTCGGCCAGAGCACCAAAATCTACGATCGCGAAACCGGCGAAGTGACCTATGGCCGCGTGCCAGCAGGTTCTGTTGTCGTTTCAGGTAACCTGCCTTCGAAAGACGGCAGCTACAGCCTGTACTGTGCGGTTATCGTGAAGAAAGTGGACGCGAAAACCCGCGCGAAAGTCGGCATCAACGAGCTGCTGCGCACTATCGACTAACGTCATCCGGGCCACCTTCAGTGGCCCGTAATCTTTTCTTTACACTTCCCCCAGCAACTACCTGTTTCGCGCATCGAAATAACTGATGCTATTGCGCAACAACTGAGCGATAATCCGCGCCGTTAAGCGCACAGACGCTCCCCCATCGCCTCCAGATTTCACAGTTTTCACCTTGAGTACGGGATGAGCGAGCTCAGCAAAGACATCGCGACCAGGCACTGCCACCGCAGCGTACATGCATTACGCAAGCACAGGCATGCAGGGTTAACGCCGGATTTGTAACGCGCAGCCGAATCGACAATCTCCCGCAAAGGAACACGACATTATGTATGACAATCTGAAAGGTCTGGGCATCTCTTCTCCTGACGACATCGACCGTTACAGCCTGCGTCAGGAAGCCAGTAACGACATCCTGAAAATCTATTTCCGTAAGGATAAAGGCGAGTTCTTTGCCAAGAGCGTGAAGTTTAAATACCCACGTCAGCGCAAAACCGTGGTGGCCGATAACGCCAGCCAGGGTTACAAAGAAATTCAGGAAATCAGCCCGAACCTGCGTTATGTGATTGATGAGCTGGACCAGATTTGCCAGCGCGACCAGGTTGAAGTGGATCTGAAACGTAAAATTCTGGAAGACCTGCGCCATCTGGAGCACGTGGTTTCCAACAAAATCAGCGAGATCGAATCCGATCTGGAAAAGCTGACCCGCAGCGGCCGTTAATTCCCGGCATTCTGCAACAGAAAGGCGGAGATCTCTCCGCCTTTTTTATGCCTGAAATATCCCCTTCCGCAGTATCCCTACGCGTCACGTCGCAACGTCTTCCGCTTAATCCTTCCCTGCTCTTCTCTCACTCAAGGCTGTTCATCAAGCTGCAGCGCAACATACAACAGCAAGCGGTCGTCAAAATTACTCAGGTTAAGCCCGGTCAGCTCAGAGATGCGGTTCAGACGGTATTCCAGCGTATTACGGTGGATATACAACGCTTTAGCGGTCGCCGACGGCTGGACGTTATTGCTGAACCAGGAAATCAGTGTTCTTCGCAGCAATCCGTTGTTGTCCATCGACTTGAGTTTCGCCAGCGGCAAAGATAGCTCATTGGCCTGCCAGCCTCCACGCAGGCTGTCGAGCAGTACCGGTAACACCAGGTCCTGGTAGAAATAGCTGCGTTGCTCGGGCATCCGCTGCTTGCCCACCACCATGGTGGTATGCGCGGTACGGTACGAACGGGCGATACTGCCCGGCCCGGTGAAGAAATTCCCTAAGGCGATACGCATCCGCAGATGGCCACTTTCGGTCATGCGTGACTGTAGCAGCTCCACCCGCTTGCGGTGATCGTCGGCGTCATAGCGGCCATGGGCGTTAAACGCCGGTTTGAGCACTACCATTTCGGTCAGGGAAACTATGGCAATCAGATTGTCCCTTTCGGGCGTGGTCAGCAGCGTTTGCAGCTGCTGCAGTTCCGACATTGCGCTGTCTACGCCCAG
The DNA here is from genome assembly GCF_000196615.1 of Erwinia billingiae Eb661. NCBI lineage: Bacteria > Pseudomonadati > Pseudomonadota > Gammaproteobacteria > Enterobacterales > Erwiniaceae > Erwinia > Erwinia billingiae. The sequence goes on along the minus strand of NC_014306.1, from coordinate 966,288 downwards.
CTGGCCACTGTCCACTTCAACGACCGCCACAACCCGGGGTTGGTTAAGGTCGATGCGAAGACGCTGCGCCCATTCCACCAGCGCGGGCGACAGCGTGTCGCTGCGGATCAGGTTCAGCACAAGCTCTTCTCGCAGACGGCTGTCCTGCGCCAGCATATGCAGCAGGCGGGCCTGTTCCAGCATCATTTCCGCGGTCATGCAGACCAGCTCGCCATAATGCCTTAAGGTTTCTGGCGCGCCGGTGAGACCGATGACGCCAACAATATCGCCGTCGATGCGCATCGGCAGATTGATGCCGGGCCGAACGCCGTGCAGATGTTTCGCCACGCCTTCGTCGATATCCACCACGCGCGCCTGCGATAACGCCAGCAGCGCGCCTTCGTGCATTTCACCAATACGTTCGCGGTCACCGCTGCCGATGATGCGGCCACGCGCATCCATCACATTGACATTGCTGTCAATAATTTGCATGGTGCGGGCGACAATGTCCTGTGCCAGGCGGGCATCGAGATGATAGGTAGCCATTCACTGCTCCTGAAAAGCGTTATTCAGTCAGCATACCTGTGCAATACCGACGGTACATTGTGCATCTGCACTAAGCGGCGTTTAGTCTGTGAAAATTGCGGGGAGCATCACAAAGAGAAGGGATTAACGCGGGCATAAAGCGGTGCCGGCGACGGTCGCCGGCACCTGAGGGTTTACTGCATCAGCAGGTAGATTGTGCTGTCACCACGCTGAATATTCAGCGCCAGTACTGAAGGTTTGGTATCGAGGATCTTGCGCAGTTCGCCAAGATTCGCAATCGCCTGTTGGTTAACGCCGAGGATCACATCGTCCTTCTTCAGACCAATGCGTGCAGCGGCAGAGCCGGCCTTCACGTTATCGACCTTAACGCCTTTGGTGCCCTTCTCGTCAAAGTTGCTCAGATCGGCGCCTTCAATGCCGGTGTAGATCGTTGCCGATTCCACTTTGGTCTGAGTACTTTGCTGAAGCTCAACGTTCACCGTCACCGGCTTACCGTCACGGATCAAGCCCAGCGACATTTTGGTGCCCACCGGCAGCGATCCAATCTGCGCACGCAGTGCGGAGAAGCTGGAGATCTGCTTACCGTTGATCGACGTCACCACGTCACCCGCCTTCACGCCCGCTTTAGAAGCGGAAGAGTTCGGCAGAACCTGGCTGACAAACGCCCCACGCTGGGCATCGACATTCATCGCCTTCGCCAGCTCGGAGTTCAGCTCGGTACCCATGATGCCCAGCTCGCCGCGTTTCACCTGGCCATATTCAACCATCTGCGCGGTCAGGTTTTTCACCATGGTACTTGGGATAGCGAAGCCAATGCCGATGTTGCCGCCGTCCGGTGCGAGGATCGCGGTATTGATACCGATCAGTTCACCGTTAAGGTTGACCAGCGCGCCGCCGGAGTTACCCCGGTTGATTGCGGCATCGGTCTGAATAAAGTTTTCGTAGTTTTCAACGTTAAGGCCGCTGCGTCCTAATGCAGAAACGATCCCGGAGGTGACCGTTTCACCCAGTCCATACGGGTTACCGATCGCCACGGTGTAGTCGCCCACACGCAGATCGTCAGAATCAGCAATCTTAATGGCCGTCAGGTTTTTGGCATCTTTTAGCTGGATTAACGCAATATCTGAACTTGGATCTTTGCCGATGACTTTCGCATCATATTTGCGGCCGTCGCTCAGCTGAACCTGGATTTTGGTAGCATTGTTGACCACATGATTATTGGTCACGACATAGCCTTTCGCGGCATCAATCACCACTCCCGAGCCCAGCGCACGGAATTTCTCCTGCTGGGTTCCGGCTCCGCCCTGATCCTGGCCCTGGTCTTGTCCCTGGCCCTGCGCACCGCCGCCCTGACACATCGGAGAGCTCTGGAATGGCGAGCCGTCCTGACAGAATGGCGAGTTATCACCGAAGAACTGCTGGAACTGTTGTGGCATACGCGGCGTTTTCACCGTGGTACTGCCTTCAACATTGATGCTCACAACGGAGGGCATCACTTTTTCGAGCATCGGAGCCAGGCTTGGCAGCTGCTGGCTGGAGGAAGAAGCGGTTTCGGCTGCGGAAGCAACCAGCGGGGTCATCGCCATTCCCAGGCTCAGAGCCAACGCGCTTGCTAAAAGTGTTTTTTTCATGCGTCTGTTTCTCTAGTGTCCAATTATGCAACCATTGCTGTGGTCGTGATGATGAGATTCACGTTTTAACGCTAAGTTCATGAAAAAGTTTCAGCCAAAGGTAAATATTTATTCTCTGGCTTTACAATTCAACCGGGCGTAAACGTTATTCCACCGCCATCAGGCGGCGATACTCATCCCATGCATATAAATCCGTCATTCCGCTGACGTAATCCTGCAGCATTCTCGCCCGGTAATAATATTCCCAGATAGCGATATCGCCCGCGCGATTATCCAGACGACCCACGGCCTCACTATATGCCAGACGAAAGCGCGTCGACAATTTATGGAAAAGGCGTGTCTCAATCGGATAGCCTTTTAAGTAATCTTTTTCGATCAGTTCGGAAAATTCGTCCTGACTCAGCATCAGTAAAGGGTGATAAATATCCAACAGCCCTTTGATCACACGATAGCCTTGCAGCTCGAGCTGTTCAACGTCAGGATGGTTAAACACATGACGAAAGGCAACTTTTTTGAAAATTTCCAGTAACTGACTCTGGGCATTCCCATCTTCCAGCAGTGCGCCATTGAATTTCCCGTCAAAGACTTCCGGCAAATTATCAATAAAGCGGCTGGCCGCATGTGGCACCAGGCGGGAAACCGTATTCACCCGCAAATACATAAAGAACTGATCTTCACTGCTGCGGCTGGTTTGGGAACTTCTGGATTTATCCAGCGCGTTGGTTACCACTAAATTGAATAAATCATTCGGCTTGTGGCTCGGCCATAATGCATATAAGTGCTCGTAAAGTTGCTCAACGCTGAAAATGTTTTTTTCAACCGCATCCTCAAGATCGGCCACGCAATAAGAGATATCGTCCGCGGCTTCCATGATATAGGTCAATGGAAAGCGACAGTGCGGTTGAAGATCCAGTTCTTTGCGTAATCTGGCGACGTATTCTGCTTCCGCCAGATAATATCCCGGCTTTTTCATCAGATAATCGTGGCCTGGCGGAATTTTTCCTCTGTGCCACGCCGGACGGGTATATTTCAAAATACAGCCCACCTGTGCCCAGGTCAGGTTCATTCTTAACAGCGAATGCACCATGCGGATCGCCTGCGCATTTCCCTCAAACTGGGATAAATCTTGACGAATCTTTGCACGAAGATCGTTAAAGCCATCGGTTTGATAGCGCAGGACTTCCGGCTCACAACGGTCTGCGCGATCGTCTGGCGGGAGAAAATCGTTATCCATCCGCTGACGGAACCAGTCATTGATCGCCGATTCACCAAAATGGCCGAAAGGCGGATTGCCGATATCGTGCATCAGGCAGGCCATTTCAACGATGCTTTCAAACGGACCGGTTAGCTGATCCAGACCGTAATTTTCCAGCTGTCCTGACTCTTTCAGACGGGTCAGGATCTCTTTGGCGATATAACGTCCAACCTGTTGCACTTCAAGGGAATGAGTCAACCTTGAGCGAACGGCGGCATTGCGTTCAAGTGGGAAAACCTGGGTCTTCTGCTGCAAGCGGCGGATAGCCGCCGAATTGATAATGCGCCCGCGGTCGCTCTCAAAAATACGCAGAATCTCATGCTCGTCTTTCATTCCCTGCATCGGGCGATAACGGCGCTGATAATTGATCTTTTTTCTGAAGTCGATTTCGGTCATGCCTGCTTCCCGTTGTCCGGCACCAGATTCAAGCCTGGTACGCGTGATGCCTTTCATCCTGCCATGATAGACTATGCGCCGAAACCACAGATTAATTCCACAACATTAGCGAGTATCCCTATGAAAGCAGGCATTATTGGTGCAATGGAGCAGGAAGTGACTCTGCTGCGCGACAAGATTGAAAACCGTCAAACGCTGACGCTGGCAGGCTGCGAAATTTATACCGGGACGCTCAATGGCGTTGAGGTTGCGCTGCTGAAATCGGGCATCGGTAAAGTCTCTGCCGCGCTCGGAACGACCTTGCTGCTGCAACTCTGCAAACCCGATTTTATTATCAACACCGGCTCTGCGGGTGGGCTGGCGCCTTCACTGAAAGTGGGCGACATCGTGGTGTCGGATGAAGTGCGTTATCACGATGCGGATGTGACTGCCTTTGGCTATGCGCCAGGTCAGATGGCGGGTTGCCCGGCGGCCTTCACTGCGGATGCAAAACTGATTGAAGCGGCTGAAGCCTGTATTAAACAACTCGGCCTGCACGCGGTTCGTGGTCTGGTGGTCAGTGGTGATGCGTTCATTAATGGTGCTGAACCGCTGGCGCGCATTCGCTCTACCTTCCCAGATGCTATCGGTGTCGAAATGGAAGCCACGGCGATTGCCCATGTCTGCCATCAGTTCGACGTGCCGTTTGTAGTGGTTCGTGCCATTTCCGACGTGGCCGATCAAGAATCGCACCTGAGCTTTGATGAATTCCTGGTGGTCGCGGCAAAACAATCCTCTCTGATGGTAGAAACCCTGCTGACCAATTTGTCACGTGGCTAAGCGTTTCTTCGCCTGTCTGCTGCTGCTGGCCTGTTTTGCCACAGCAGCGGCATCGCCCCGGGTGGTCACCCTGGCCCCCAACCTGACAGAACTGGCGTTCGCTGCCGGGATTACCCCGGTTGGCGTCAGCGCCTGGTCCGATTATCCGCCTGCCGCGACGCACATTGAGCAAGTGGCAAACTGGCAGGGCATTAATACCGAACGCATTCTGGCCCTCAAGCCTGATGTGGTGCTGGCCTGGCGCAGCGGCAATCCCAGCCGTCAGGTGGATCAACTCAGCGCCTTTGGCGTCAAAGTCGTGTGGATTGACGCCACCCGCGTTTCTGAAGTGATAGCCAACCTGCGGCAGCTTAAGAACTGGAGCCCCGATCCGGCGAAGGCCAATGCGGCCGCGGATAGCCTGCTTCAGCAGCAGCAAACCTTGAGCCGTCGCTATGCCGGCCTGCCAAAGAAGAAGGTGTTTTTACAGTTTGGTCAGCATCCTCTGTTCACCGCCTCGGGCAGAACGGTACAGAATGAGATTTTGCAGCTGTGTGGTGGGGAGAATATCTTTGCTGACAGTCGGGTCGCCTGGCCGCAGGTGAGCCGCGAGCAGGTGCTGATGCGTAAACCCGACGTCATTGTGACGGGAGGAGAGGCAACGCCCGCAGAAGTCGAAAACTTCTGGCGTCCGCAATTAACGGTACCGGTGATTATTGTTAATGATGACTGGTTCAGCCGCCCCGGACCCCGTATTATGCTGGCAGCTCAACAATTGTGCAGCCAACTGCATCCAGAGCAAAAACCCTGAAACCTTAAAAACCGCATCAAAGCCGGTTAAAGTTTCAACAAAATTTGTCGTTAATCAAATAACGAGGCGGCGAAATATTTTATTCTCGCTGCCCAATTTTTAGGCGAAAGCCCTGATTTTTCTTCACCAGGAAAGAACATACAATGAAAGCCGTTTATCTGGCCCTTGGCCTTATGATGGCTGGTCATGCCTGTGCTGCGTCCATAACGGGCAGCATTGGGGTCAAACTGACCATTTACTCGCAATGTCACATTGACGGGCAAAGCACGACACCAGCAAACTCACCCTCAGTAAACTGCGGCCAGCAGCTATCGGCCCAGCCAAAAGTGACTGAAACGGTACTCTCTGCAAAGAGTCGGGACCGGGAAGCGTCGAAGTTGATTACGGTAGAATGGTAGGAACCCCGGCTTAAGGCGCCGGGGCAACATCATCAGATGCTGAACGAAGAACCACAGCCGCAGGTGGTTTTCGCGTTCGGGTTGGTCACAATAAACCGGGAGCCTTCAAGGCCTTCGGTGTAATCGACTGCGCCGCCAACCAGATACTGCAGACTCATCGGATCTACAACCAGCGACACGCCCGCTTTCTCAATGGTCATATCGCCATCGTTGATCTTATCATCGAAGGTAAAGCCGTACTGGAAACCGCTGCAGCCACCACCGGTGATATACACACGCAGTTTCAGATCCGGGTTCTCTTCGTCTGAAATCAGATTTTTGACTTTACTGGCCGCTGCTTCAGTAAACTGCAGGGGCAGAGCTATATCGTCACTCATTTAATACTCCAGTATGCATTCAGGCGGTTGCCTGCCAGGTCATAAATCGACCATCTATCGCATCATTATCTTATACACAAGTATAGCAATCAAGTATCCGCCGTTTTCACTGCCGCCTGCGTGGCACTCTGTGCTGCCACTTTTTCATCATCTTTCTGCTGCTGTTTTGCCAGTGTCCGCGCCAGAAGTGAGGAATAGAGCGGTTTGCCGCCAAGAAACTGTGCCAGTAAGGTTGCCCCTAAACAGGTAATAATCATCGGCAGAATAAGCTGATAATTGTCGGTCATTTCCAAAACCAGCACGATCCCGGTCAACGGCGCCCTCACCGAAGCGGCGAACAGCGCTCCCATTCCGGCAATGGCAAACGTACCGGCCTGCAGATGATAGGCCGGAAACAGAGAGGCGCTGGCCATGCCATACGCCGTGCCGAGCAGCGTGCCCAGCGCCAGCATCGGGGCAAAAATACCGCCCGGCGCGCCGGAGCCGAAACAAAGCAGCGTGGTGACTACGCGGGTGATAAAGATAAACAGCAGCATGCCGACGGTATAATTTCCGGCTGCGGCAATCGGGATCAGGTTAAAGCCCCCGCCCGCCGCTTCTGGCTCAATCACGCCCAACACGCCACAGATACCGCCCAGCACGCCGCCGATAATCAGGACTTTGCGCATGTTGCCGCCATGCAGGCGCTGAAACATATCCTGGGTGCGGAAAATCAGCGTGTTAAACAGCACGCCGACCACACCGAACAGCATTCCCAGCAGCAGATAGAGCCAGAGCGTATTCACCGGTGCATTCGCCAGTTTGCCGACTTCAATTACCGCGCCTTCACCGTTGAAGATGCGGAAAACAATGCTCGACATGATGACGCCAATAAAAACGGCCTTGATCGAGATAACGCTGTAGCGAAACTGCAGCCGCATCTCTTCGATAATAAACAGGATGCCGGCCAGTGGCGCGTTGAACGCGGCGGACAGTCCGGCAGCCGCGCCCGTGGCCAGTAACGAGTGGCGGGCTTCGGTGCTTTTCATGCGGAAAATATCCAGCACCATGCGGCCGATATTCCCGCCCAGCTGAACGGTCGGCCCTTCCCGCCCCAGCACCATGCCCGCACCCAGCGCGCCCATGCCGCCGACAAACTTAACCGGGATCACGCGCCACCAGCGAACCGGACGTAACTCTTCCAGCGCGCCTTCAATTTCCGGGATGCCAGAACCTGAGGCTTCCGGCGCAAAGCGCCTGACCAGGTAGTAACCCACCATCGCCAGCAGCGCAGAGAGAATGAACGCTAACGGGAACACCAGCACCCAGTGCTTCTCCACCGTGGCCAGCATCGACAGGCGTTGGCTGACCACCGCGTTGACGGCCTTTTCGAACGCCACCCCGACCAGGCCCGCCAGGGTGCCAACAATACCCGCCACAATCAACACCGCAGCGGGTGTCTTATCCTTGCGCAGCAGCAGGCGTAAAAAGTCGCCCCGCCGCGCCGGTACGGTGTTCAACTGCTCAGTAGATGACGTCGTTTCGTTCATATCCTGTTCATTGTTCAGTAAAGGCAGGCCAATATCTTACTCCGCTGCGTGGCGATGTCCCGGGGAAAATTCCTCTCTAATCGTGTCAAAAGCGCGACTTGCCTTTTATCCGCCCCCCATGTTCCCTTAGAATGGTCGGGTTTTTCTTAATGCATCCTCAGGAGCGGAACCATGAGTAAGTCTGAAAATCTGTATGCTCAGGCGCAGCAACTAATTCCCGGTGGCGTGAATTCCCCGGTGCGCGCGTTTAGCGGCGTTGGCGGCGTACCGCTCTTTATTGAACGCGCTGACGGCGCTTACTTATATGATGCCGATGGCAAAGAGTACGTCGATTACGTCGGCTCCTGGGGCCCGATGGTGCTGGGTCATAACCATCCTGCCATCCGTGATGCGGTGATTGAAGCGGCCCAACGCGGCCTGAGCTTCGGTGCGCCGACCGAGATGGAAGTGAAGATGGCGAAGCTGGTCACCGACCTGGTGCCCACCATGGACATGGTGCGTATGGTGAACTCAGGGACTGAAGCGACCATGAGCGCCATCCGTCTGGCGCGTGGCTTCACTCACCGTGACAAGATCATCAAGTTCGAAGGCTGCTATCACGGCCATGCTGACTGCCTGCTGGTAAAAGCCGGTTCAGGTGCGTTAACCCTCGGCCAGCCGAATTCTCCGGGCGTGCCTGCGGATTTCGCCAAGCATACGCTGACCTGTACCTACAACGATCTGGATTCGGTGCGCGCGGCCTTTGAGCAATACCCGCACGAAATCGCCTGTATCATCGTTGAGCCGGTTGCCGGCAACATGAACTGCATTCCACCACATGCTGACTTCCTGCCAGGCCTGCGTGCGCTGTGCGACGAATTTGGTGCGCTGTTTATCATTGATGAAGTGATGACCGGCTTCCGTGTGGCGCTGGCTGGCGCTCAGGCGCATTACGGCGTGAAGCCCGATCTGACCTGCCTCGGAAAAATTATCGGTGGCGGCATGCCGGTAGGCGCCTTTGGTGGCCGCCGTGACGTGATGGAAGCGCTGGCGCCGACTGGCCCGGTGTATCAGGCGGGAACGCTGTCCGGCAACCCGATTGCTATGGCGGCGGGTTTTGCCTGCCTGAGCGAAATTGCCAAGCCTGGCAGCCACGACAAGCTGACCGCGCTGACCACGCAACTGGCGGACGGCCTGCTGGCGGCAGCGAAAGAGACCGGGATCCCGCTGGTGATGAACCACGTTGGCGGCATGTTCGGTCTGTTCTTCACGTCGGCGAAAGAAGTGACCAGCTATCAGGACGTGACTGAGTGTGACGTCGAGCGCTTCAAGAAGTTCTTCCATCTGATGCTGGAAGAAGGCGTGTATCTGGCACCGTCGGCCTTCGAAGCGGGCTTTATGTCTCTGGCGCACAGCCAGCAGGATATCGAACGCACAGTAGATGCGGCACGCCGGTGCTTCGCTAAACTGGCCTGATCGCGTTCGCGCTGACCAACGTGCTTCCGCCCAGCGGATAGCACGTTGCCCATAAAAAAACGCCAGACGATGACTCGTCTGGCGTTTTTTTTAGCGGCGGGTTTTTGCCCTCACACCTTACGCAACAGATAAACAAAGTAAGGTGCGCCGATAAACGTCGCCAGCAGCCCTGCCGGGATCTGGTTCGGGAAGGCCACAATCCGACCACTCCAGTCCGCTATCGCCATTAACCCCCCGCCCATCAGCGCGGCCATGACCACCTGCGGCACCGCGCGGCGGAAGCCCAGCATTCTGACAATATGCGGCGCCATCAAACCGATAAAGCTCAGCGGACCAATGGTCAGCGTCGCCGCCGCGGTTAATCCGGCCGCCAACAGCAGCAGAGCAAAGCGCGAGGGTTTCAGCGCCACACCCAGCGCACGGGCGGTCTCTCCGCCCAGTGGTAGCAGCGTCAGCCAGCGGCGGCAGAGTGGCACCAGGGCCAACAGCACCACGGTGATTATCACCGTGCGCCACGCCTGCGCCGCATCAACGCTGTAGGTCGACCCGGAGATCCAGGTCATCAGGTTCGCCATGCGTGGATCGCCACTGGCTAACAGCATCAGCAGCAGCGTGGCAAAAGCGGTACTCAGCGCCATTCCCGCCAGCAGCATCCGCTCGGGCGAGAATCCGCCGCGTCCGCCAACCACCGTAATAATCAGCAGCGTCACCGCCGCTCCCAGGCTTCCCGCCGGCAGAAGCCAGCCGAAGGCATCACCAGGCACCAGGAACAGCATTACCACCACGCCAAAAGCCGCGCCGGAACTGATCCCCAGAACTTCCGGGCTGGCCATTGGGTTGCCGGTCAGACGCTGGACAATGCATCCCGCCACGCCCAGCATCATGCCTGTGGCGATGGCGGCGACCAGACGCGGCATTCTCCACGGCAGCAGCTGTTGCCACAGATCGCCGGACACCCAGCTCCAGCCCTGAGCATCGCGACCGAAGCTTAACGCCACAATCGACAGAACCAGCAGCACGCCGCCGCCGATGGCCGCCCACAGCCAGACATTATTGCGCTCGGCCGGCACGCGGTCGCCATAACTGGTCGATGGCGGTGTCCCCGCCGTCTTCAGACGAGGCAGTAACCACAGCAGCAGCGGCGCGCCAATCAGCGCAGTTGCGGTGCCGGTAGAGACTTCCTGCCAGTTATCAGTCAGCCAAATCACGATCTGATCGGCCAGCCACAGCAGCAACATGCCAATCAGCGGTGCCAGTAACAGCCGACTCAACAGGCGCCGGGCACCGAGCATTTTTGCCAACAGGGGCGCGAAAAGGCCAATAAAGCCGATGATCCCTGCGGCGTTGACCAGTTGTGCGCTCAGCACAATCGCCAGTGCCAGCACGCCAAGCCGGGCAGCCGATAAGGCCAGTCCCAGATTTTTGGCGACGCCGTCATCCAGTCCCATCAACGCCATTGGGCGCAGCAGCAGCAGCGAAAGCACAAAGCCCACCAGCAGCTTCGGCCAGATAAAGCTGACGCTGTGCCAGTCCATCTGATTCAGCGTGCCGGTACTCCACAGAAACATGCTTTGTAGCCGTTCGTGATTGAACAGCCCGAGGATCTGATTCACCGCGCCGCAATAGAGCGACATCACCAGTCCGGCGAGGATCAGCGTCACCGGCGAGAGGCGTTTGCCCCAGGCGATACCAAACACGATCAGTCCGACGGCAATCGCGCCGACCATCGCGGCGATCTGCTGGGTAAACAGGCCACCGGGCAGGCTCCAGAGGGTAACCACCGTCAGGCCCAGCTGTGCGCCGGTCGCCACGCCCAGCGTGGTGGGTTCGGCCAGTGGGTTGCGCAGCACCTGCTGGAACAGCAAACCGACCAGCCCCAACCCCGCGCCAACCAGCAGAGACAGCGTCAGCCGTGGCAGCAGGCTGAAGTGAAACACCATCTGATCCACGCGATCGGGATCCGCTGAATAGAACGCCTCGCGCCATTGCGCGACGGGTAAATGCTGGTTCAGGTTGTAAAAGGTCAGTCCGGCGGTCACCAGCAACAGGGCGGTCAGCAGGAGGAATGGGAAACGCAGTGTGGTTTTCATGCGGTCACCAGTGCACTGCTCAACAGCCGGCTAAAGCGCATCGCAGACAGCGTGCCGCCGTAGAACCACACCTGAGGAACGCGGTGGAAACGATTTTTGCGCACGAAAGGCATCGACTGCCACAGCGGCGTCGACGTCACCTGCGCCATCATCAGATCCTCGCCATGATCGAAGCAGACCACGTCCACATCTTCAGCAATCGACGCCAGGCGTTCAATACCAATCACCGCACTGCCCCAGAAGTTAGTTTCGCCTTGCCAGGCATTTTCCAGCCCCAGATCGCCCATGACCTGCAGGAACAAACTGCCTTTGCCAAACACCAACGTGTGGCGGGGATCCAGTACCGACATCAACAGCACCGGGCGTTTTGGCCGATAGGACAGCTGATTTTTCATCTGCGCGGTAAAGTCGTCATATTCCGCGAGGTGCTTCTGTGCCACAGGCACCCGATCTAACCGCCTGGCGAGCTGCATCAGCGACTCACGGGCGACGGTCAACGGCTTGCCGCGATCGTCACTGAAGGCAAACCCCATGCTTGGGGCAATCTTGTTGAGGGTGTCGACAGAAGGACCATAGCCAGAGGAGTAAAGCAGCAACGAGGGCTTCATCTGAATCATCAGTTCGATGTTCGGTTCGGTTCGCAGCCCGACATCCACCGTCGAAGCCGGCAGCGCAGGCTCACCCACCCAAAGACCGTAGTTGTAGAGTTCAGCGGCACCCATCGGCGGCACGCCGAGGGCCATCAGCAGCTCCGTCGGCCGCCACTCCAGCGAGATAATGCGCTGCGTGTCGACAGAGGCGGCAGCCTGCGTTCGCAAGGCTGGCAACAACGGGGAAAGTGCCATCGCCATCAGCAGGCGTCGGCGAATTAAGTCCGGCATGGAAACCCTTAGTAAACGAAGCTCACCGGCGCACCGCCGTTAGGGTGAGGCAGGATCCCCATCGGGATACCATAAATTTTGTTCAGCACATCGGCCTGCATAATCTCAATGGCATCGCCCTGGGCAATCACCCGACCACTGTGCAACGCCACCAGATGGTCGCAGTAACGAGCGGCAACATTGATATCGTGCAGGACGGCAATCACCGTCAGTCCGCGCTCACGGCTCAGACGTTGGATCAGCGCCAGCACCTCAATCTGATGGGCGATATCAAGCGCCGAGGTCGGCTCATCCAGCAACAGGCAGCGGCTGTTTTGTGCCACCAGCATCGCTATCCAGGCACGTTGACGCTCCCCGCCGGAGAGGCTGTCTACCAGGCGTTGAGCAAAAGGCTTAAGTCCAACCAGCGTAATCGCTTCCTCGACCCGCTCACGATCTTCTGCGCCATACCGGCCCAGCGCGCCATGCCAGGGATAACGCCCCATCGACACCAGCTCGCGCACCGTCATACCTTCAGCCGGCGGAAGCTGCTGCGGCAAATAGGCCACCTCACGGGCGAACGCTTTACTTTGCCACTCTGAAATCGTTTTACCGTTCAGCAGAACCTGGCCTTCTGTGGCCGGATGGTGTCTGCCAAGCAGCTTTAACAGCGTCGATTTCCCGGAGCCGTTGTGGCCAATCAAGCCACAGACTTTCCCGGCAGGAAAGGTCAGTGACAGCGGCTGCAACAGCGTTCTGCCCGGGACGGTAAACGAGGCATTATTAAGCGAGAAGATTGTTTCTGTAGCGTGCGGATGAGACATAGCGGTCTTCTGATTGGTGGGCGCGGCGAACCGCGCCCGATTTAAAGATTAGAAACGGAAGGTCGCTGTTCCAACGACCTGGCGTTCCGCGCCCCAATAGCAGGCATAGTCGCGATAACAGCTGGCAACGTAATCACGGTCAAACAGGTTATTCACGTTAACCGCCAGGGAAGAGCCCGGCAGACCAAAGCGGCCGAGATCGTATTTCACTAACGCATCAACCGTGGTGTAGCTGGCGACGTTAAAGTTCTGATTCGCCTTGTCACCGCTGCTGTACAACCCTTTACTTTCACCAACATAACGTACGCCGGCACCAACGGTCAGGCCTGAGAGCGAGGTTTCATTGAAGGTATAATCGGTCCACAGTGACGCCATGTTCTTAGGCACCTGCACCGGCGTTTTACCCTGCAGCAGCGTGTCGTGCGTATATTCCGCATCGGTGTAGGTGTAAGCGGCCGTGACGTTAACATTGGCATTAACCGCGGCTTTCGCTTCCAGCTCAACACCACGAGAACGGATCTCGCCACCCTGATTACTGAATAAGACGTTGTCTGGATCGGCCGTCAGGTTCTTGGTTTTGGTCAGCTGATAAACCGCACCGGTGATCACGATTGGGCGATCTTTCGGAACGTACTTCACACCGGCTTCATACTGTTTAGCCCGTGAAGGATCAAACGGTTGGCCGTCGGCAGTGGTTCCAGAGGTCGGAATAAAGGATTCGCTGTAGCTGAAATACGGCGCCACACCGTTGTCGAACACATAGTTCAAACCACCACGCCAGGTAAACGCCTGATCGTGATTTTTGGTTTCAGTATTGCCGTTACGGTTAAGGGCTGAGGTCATGGCGTAGTCGTAGCGGCCACCCAGCGTCATTACCCAACGATCCCACTCCATCTGATCCTGCGCATACAGGCCGGTTTGTTCCTGCTTATTCAGATACTGGTAAGGGAAATTCAGGGCGTAAGCATCATTGCCGTATTGCGGGTTCAGAGCGCTCAGCGGCGCGGCGGAACCAAAGTTGCCGTCAATGTCGTTACGGGTACGCTGGTAATCCACGCCCAGTAACAGGGTATGGTCGACATCGCCGGTGCCAAATTTGGCCTGCGCCTGGTTATCCACAGCAAACTGATTCAAGGTTTCTTCAGAAAGCGCCACACCACGGGTAATGGTGTTGTTGGTTGCGTCAAAGCCGTTGCCATAGATGCTGCGATAGTCGGTACGCAGGTCGGCATAGCGCAGGTTCTGACGCACGGTCCAGGTATCGTTAAAGCTGTGCGAGAAGTTATAGCCAATCATTTTGGTGTTACGGGAGATCTTGTTGCTGGCCTCGCCTTCATCAAAATCAGTTGGCAACTTCTGCGAGCGGCCGTTGGCGTCGGTAATCGGCACCACGGTGCCTTCACGAGGCAACCAGCCGTAGTAGCCCGTTTGCGGCTCGTTCTGGAAATAGGTTAACAGGGTGAAGTTGGTGTTGGCATCCGGCTGCCAGCTAAAGGAAGGCGCGATGGTATAGCGTTTTTCCTTCTGCATATCCTGCTGCGCATCCTGGCTCCAGGCCTGGCCGGTCAGACGATAGGAGTAAACACCCGCGTCATCAATCGCGCCACCGAAGTCAAACCCGGTAGAGAACAGATTATCAGTGCCCATCTTGAACTGGACTTCGCGCAGGGTTTCGGTCGTTGGGCGTTTGCTGACCAGGGCAACCACGCCGCCTGGATTACTTTTGCCATACAGCACGGACGCCGGGCCGCGCAGCAACTCAGCGCGCTCCAGGAAGTAAGGGTCGATGGCAAACTCAGAGTAGTTATCACCCTGCAGTTTCAAACCGTCGAGATACTGGTTGGTATTGGTTTCGCTGAAGCCACGGATCGACAGCGCATCAATCACATTGGAGCTACCGCGGTTACCGGTCAGCACGCCAGGCGTATAGTTGAACGCCCCTTTGACGGTACTCACACCGTGCAATGCCATCTCTTCGCTGGTCACCACGGAGACAGACTGAGGATTCTTTTCGATCGGCGTATCGGTTTTGGTGCCGGTGGCACTGTGCTTAGCCGCGATGGTTGGGGCGGGTCCCCAGGCACTTTCTTGCGGCGCGGTGCTGTTTGCATCGGCGCTAACCGTCAAGGTTTGTTCATTGGCAGCATAAGCAGAAGAGGAAATCGTCATTGCAACAAGGAGAGCCAGACGACGTTTTGAGGTATTCACTGGCAAAGATAAACGATCAAAAGACAAAGTAGCCATTTAGCATTTCTCTGAATGAGATTGATTGAATGTAAACGTAAACGAGAATTATTATTATAACGATTGGATAATATGCGAACTGGCGGCGTTTCTGCAAGAAGAAATGCCCGGTTGACAGGCCGTTTGGCTGAGGAATAACCGCATGTTAAGTGTGGGAAATGACGCGTTGAACACGATGTTGCGTCTAAGAGCCGAGTTATGATCTTTTACCGGTGATCATTCAGGCCCAGCGCGATCTGACAGGCATAAAAAAAGCCGGCTCATCATGAGCCGGCTTCTTCAGGTCAGACGGATTACTTGCCGAACATATCCTTAATCCAACCCGCCACACCGTTACTGTCTTTCTGCTCGCTCTGCTGCTGTTGCTGCAACTGTTGTTGCTGCTGAACCTGCTGCTGTTGCTGCTGACACAGCGCACTGGCATCGGTGGTCCAGACTGGCAGCGTTCGCCAGGTGCTGCTGCCGGTGCCACAAACAAAGTTACCGGCTGAATCCACCGTCATCGGCGCAATGTCTTCCGGCGGCGTTGGCGTCAGCGGCATCGGTGCCTGGTTATCCAGATAGCGGCGATAAATCTGCATCGCACCGCTGGCGCCATAGAGCTTGGTCGGCTGGTTGTTATCACGCCCAACCCAGGTCACCGTCACCTCTTTGCCATCGACACCGGTAAACCAGCTGTCGACCAGATTATTGGTGGTCCCGGTTTTCCCGGCCAGATGAGCCTTCGGATAACGGGCACCCAGCGCACGTGCCGTACCGTGATCCGCAACCTGCTGCATGGCATACAGCGTCAGGTAAGCGGCCTGAGCCGGAACCGCACGTTCAGCCTGCGGGAAGCTCTGATACAGCACGGTACCGTCTTCAGCGATCACCGAACGCAGCGCGGATAGCGAGGCACGGTTACCGCCGCTGGCGATGGTCTGGAAGGCCTGCGCGACTTCAATTGGCGTCAGGTTCAACGCACCCAGCAGCATTGAAGGCACCGGCTGCAGCTGATCTTTGTTCACGCCCAGTTTGGTCCAGGTATCAATGACCTGTGGCAGGCCAAGCGTCATCCCCAGGTTGACCGTCGGAACGTTCATCGAGTTGGTTAATGCATCCACCAGCATCACCTGACCACTAAAGCGATGGTCATCGTTCTCCGGTTTCCACACCTGGCCATTAGGCTGTTTCAGCGCAATCGGGTTATCGGCAATCCAGGTATTCAGGCGGTACTTATCTGGCTGGCTTAACGCCGTCAGATAGGTGGCCGGTTTTGCCAGAGAGCCGATAGAACGGCGCGCCTGCAGCGCACGGTTATAACCGGCAAACTGCGGATCGGCACCGCCAACCATCGCACGTACTTCACCACTGAAGCGGTCAACCACCACCATCGCGGTTTCCAGATCCTTCAGCCCACGCTGTTTACGCAGCGCCGGAATGCCGTCTTCCACCGATTTCTCGGCCGCATCCTGTGAGACCGGATCCAGCGTGGTGAAGATTTTCACCCCGGAGAGATCTTTGACTTTATCGCCCAGCTTGGCCTGCAGTTCGTTACGCACCATCTGCATAAAGGCTGGCTGAGGGGTGATCACGCCGCCTTTAGGCTGCACGCCTAACGGACGGGCGCTGAGCATGTCATACAGCTCCTGGTCGATCACTTTCTGCTGCTGCAACAGACGCAGCACCAGGTTACGGCGCTCGAGGGCCAGTTTCGGGTTACGCCACGGGTTATACAGTGACGCGCCTTTTACCATGCCAACCAGCAACGCCTGCTGATCGAGGCTCAGCTCATCCACCGGACGGCCGAAGTAGTAAAGGCTGGCCAGTGGGAAGCCGCGGATCTGATCGTTGCCGGCCTGGCCGAGGTACACCTCATTCAGATAGAGCTCAAGAATGCGGTCTTTGCTGTAACGCGCATCCATGATCAGCGCCATATAGGCTTCGTTGGCTTTACGCCACAGCGAACGCTCGTTGGTCAGGAACAGGTTTTTCACCAGCTGCTGCGTCAAGGTACTGCCACCCTGCACGGCTTTACCGGCAGTGATGTTGGCAAGGAACGCACGGCCAATCGAGTACAGGCTGATACCGTCATGCTGATAGAAATGACGGTCTTCTGTTGCCACCAGGGTGTCGACCAACAGGTCCGGGAAGCCGGCACGCGGGACGAACAGACGCTGCTCGCCGTTTGGCGACTGCAGCATGGTGATCAGACGCGGATCGAGGCGGAAGAAGCCGAAGTCACGGCCGCTGTCGAGGTTTTTGATCTCGCTTAAGGTGTCGCCGCTAAAGCTTAACTGCGCGCGGATCTGCCCTTCTTTGCTGTCCGGGAAGTCAAACGGACGGCGGATCATCTCAATGCTGTTGGCCTGCACGGTAAACTCGCCAGGACGCGTCATCTTCGTCACTTCACGATACTGCGTGCCTTCCAGCAGGGCGACCATCTCTTTCTTGCTGTAGGACATGCCCGGCTCAAGGTTGACCATACGGCCATACACGGTGGCCGGCAGCTGCCAGACTTTGCCATCAATACGACTGCGAATTTGTGAATCGAGGTAAACCCCGTACACGGCCATCACCACGATAAAGACCAGCAATAGCTTAATCAATAAGCTCAGCCAGCCTCTTTTCTTACCGGGTGGACGCCCTTTTCCTTTACGTGGCACCGGTTCTACCTCCTCGTTTTCATGGTCATCATCCTGAAAATCATCATAATCATCGTGCTCATCATCCCTGCGGCGACCTTTGCCCGCCACCTTGCGCGGGGGTTTGGGCTGTTTTCCCTTGCGCCCAATCGGTTCGCGATCGTCAGACATTCGTTTTTCTTCTCCGGGAACTGCCGTCGGCAAAGCCGACTACTGTGTTCTTACTCAATAAGCTTCGGAACTGGAACCTTCCGAAATGCGTACTCCAGCCGCTTCCTTCAGGAAGGTGCCGAGAATTTTTTGGTGCGCCGCGTCGGCAGCGCGGTTGCCGGGTTATCGGGCCAGGCATGTTTTGGATAGCGTCCTTTCATCTCTTTTTGTACCTCGCGGTACGCACCCTGCCAGAACCCGGCGAGATCGCGGGTAATTTGCAGCGGGCGCTGAGCCGGTGAAAGCAGCTCAAGCACCAGAGGGACTCGCCCACCCGCGACCGCGGGATTTTGCGCTTCGCCAAACATTTCCTGCAGGCGAACGGCCAGCGCCGGGGGCTTCTCTTCATCATATCGGATCGGAAGCCGGCTTCCGGTCGGCACAGTGTAATGAGTTGGCAGGACAGTATCCAGTTGCTGACGCTGTGACCATGTGAGCAATTGTAATAAAGCCCCGACAATATCCAGCTGCTTCAAGCCCCGGCCATCACGCACGCTCCCCATCGCCGGCAACAACCAGTGCTCCAGCGACGCCAGCAGGTCCGCCTCTGTGGCCGCAGGCCAGGCTTCTTCCGCTAACCACTGGCGGGCGCAAACCAGCCTGATCCGCAGCTGTTCCGCCTGCGGGGTCCAGTTCAGTACAGATAACCCTTTGCTGCGGATCCAGCGCAGCATCGCCAGATGCAGTTCGGCCTCGTCGGGTTTAGCCAGCGGTTGCGAGCTAATGACCAGCTCGCCGATCTGCTGCCGTTGCCAGGTCCGCAGCGTACCGCGCTCTTCATCCCATTCCACTTCCGTGCGGCGATCCAGCAACTGTGGGCATTCGCTGGTCAGGCTGTCAATGTCGAACGGCATGGCCTGAAGCATTCTCGCGTCAGGTTGTGAGCTGCCTTGTAAAAGTGCCGGTGCAATCAGCCATTCGTAGCGGGTCAGCGCCGCGTCATTATCCAGCATGGCGCCCATCCCGTTCGCCAGCTGATAACGTCCTTCTGAACCGCGCCGACGGGCAATGCGGTCGGGAAACGCACCGGCAAGCAGTGGCACGATAAGGTCGCTGTCCGCAGTGCCGCCGGTCACCTGCAACCGCCGCTGCAACTGGGTGGCGCGCTTCAGCCAGTTGGACTGTCGGCGGTGAAAACTGTCGCGAAGGTCGGCGCTTCCCCGCGCAGGCTCTTCCAGAATAGCCACCAGCAGGGCCGCGGTGGCGGCTCGGTCCGCATCGCGGCCGGCATCCACTAACAGCGCAGAATTACGGGGATCGCTGCCCAGATTGGCCATGCTTCTGCCTTTCGCGGTCAGCATACCCGTTTTATCCGTCGCGCCTAACTGCTGTAATAATTTTCGGGCCTGAATCAGATTATTCTCCGGCGGGGTATCCAGCCACTGCAACTGGCTGACGTCATGACAGCCCCACTGCAGCAGGTCCAGCCACAGCGAGGCCAGATCGCTGTGCAGGATCTCCGCTTCGGCATGCGTCGCTGCCCGCTCGGCCTGCTCTTTCGCCGTCAGATGCAGGCAAATTCCGGGCTCCAGTCGTCCGGCGCGTCCGGCACGCTGGGTCATCGACGCCTGGCTGACGCGTTGCGTCTGCAAACGCGTTAATCCGCTGCGAGGATCAAACTGGCCGGTGCGTTCTAACGCACTGTCCACCACCAGGCGGATGCCTTCAATGGTCAGGCTGGTCTCGGCGATATTGGTGGCCAGTACCACTTTGCGCCGCCCTGCTGGCGCCGGCAGGATGGCTTTTCGCTGCTCGCTCAGCGGCAGCGCGCCATATAAGGGACAGAGATCGACATCGTTGCCGATCAGTGAGGCAAGCTGGGTCTGGATGCGCTGGATCTCGCCAACGCCCGGCAGGAAAAGTAACAGCGATCCGGACTCTTCCCGCAGCAGCTGGCTGACCTGCTTTGCCACCGCGTCATCAAAACGCAGGTGGGTGGCCAGCGAGGTATAGCGCCGGTCGACGGGAAAAGAACGGCCTTCAGAGGCGATCATCGGCGCGTCAGGCAGCAACTGCTGCAGCCGCTGATTATCCAGCGTGGCGGACATCAGCAGGATTTTGAGGTCATCACGCAGGCCTTGCTGCACGTCCAGCAGCAGCGCCAGGGCAAGATCTGCCTGCAGACTGCGCTCATGGAATTCATCGAGGATCACCAGCGAAACACCGTCCAGCATCGGGTCCTGCTGCAACATGCGCGTGAGGATCCCTTCGGTCACCACTTCTATCCGCGTAGTGGGCCCGACACGGCTTTCAGAGCGCATGCGGTAGCCAACGGTGTCGCCGGGCTGCTGCCCGAGCAATTCGGCCAGTCGTTGTGCAACATTCCGCGCCGCCAGCCGACGGGGTTCCAGCAGCAAAATACGTCCGCTAAAATCCGCCTGCTGCAGGATTTGCAGCGGCAGCCAGGTGGATTTGCCTGCGCCGGTAGGTGCCGCCAGCAGCACTTGCGAAGAGGTCCGCAGCGCCGAAAGCAGTTCGGGTAATACTGCACTCACCGGTAATGAACTCACGTTTTTGCTCCATAACGTCATGGTCATAAATAGCCGGGCATTGTAGCATCCCTGTTTCTGGAAAACCGGAGAGCCCCATGAGTGAGCAAAAAAGGCTGTTTTTCGGCATCGCATTGCCGGATGAAATCAGTCAGAGCGTCATTCAGTGGCGTGCTGACACCTTCCCCGCCGGGGCCGGTCGTCCGGTCGCCGCGGCGAATTTACATCTGACGCTGGCGTTCCTCGGTGAAATCAGTGATGAAAAGGCCGGTGCGTTAACGCAGCTGGCGGGCCGCATCCAACAGCGTCCGTTTACGCTGACGCTGGATGATGCCGGGCACTGGCCGCGCTCCGGCGTGGTCTGGCTGGGGCCAAAACAGTCGCCGCGTGGATTGCTGCAACTGGCGGAACTGTTGCGATCGCAGGCAGCCAGAAGTGGGTGTTATCAAAGCCCGATGCCCTTTCATCCGCATGTCACATTACTGCGCAACGCTACGCAGCCCGTCTCGTTGCCGCCACGCAATTTTAGCTGGCCGTTTCGCGTCGAGCGCTTCGCGCTGTTTCAGTCCGTTTACGCCGGTGGCCGAACCCGCTATCAGCAGCTCGCAGAATGGGCATTAACACAGGAAGTGATATGAGATTTAGCCCTGCGCTACAGTCGGCAACGCTGATAAAGCGTTACAAACGTTTTCTGGCCGATGTTGTCACACCCGACGGCGAAACGCTGACAATACACTGTGCCAACACCGGTGCGATGACCGGTTGCGCCACACCAGGCGACACCGTGTGGTACTCCACGTCCGACAGTTTGACGCGGAAATACCCGCACAGCTGGGAACTGACCGAGACACAGCAAGGCGACTGGATATGTGTGAACACGCTGAGAGCCAACAGCTTAGTAAAAGAAGCGTTCGCGCTCGGCGCGATTCCAGAATTTTCCAGTTACACCGACATCCGCGCTGAGGTGAAATACGGCGCAGAAAAGAGCCGCATCGACTTTCTGTTACAGGCGGAGGATCGGGTAAACTGCTATATTGAAGTCAAATCCGTGACGCTACTCCAGCAAGGTAAAGGGTATTTTCCGGATGCGGTTACCGAACGCGGCCAAAAGCACCTTCGCGAACTGGCGAAGATTTCTGAAAATGGTCAGCGTGCGGTTCTGTTTTTTGCCGTTTTGCACTCGGGGATTGAGGACGTTTCCCCGGCGCGTCATATTGATGCGCGCTACGCAGAACTACTGGCACAGGCTCAGCAGAGCGGGGTTGAAGTGCTTTGTTATAAAGCGCAGTTATCATCCGATGGCATGTCATTGAAAAAGCCACTGGCTGTGGAGTTGTAAAGTAAGGCGCAATTTGCTGTTATAGGAAAGCTCTTAGCTGGCGCCCAAATACGCTTTTCCTCACAGGCTTGTCAAGGCATGTTGAGGAATAATTGCCAACCTTGATCGCTTCTGCTATTTATAGCGACCTGTTTTTATCCCCATTGGGGATCGATAGTGCGTGTTATCCAGGAGAAACAACATGCAAGAAGGGCAAACCCGTAAAACCTCGTCCCTGAGTATTCTCGCCATCGCTGGGGTGGAGCCATACCAAGAGAAGCCGGGCGAAGAGTACATGAACAAAGCCCAGCTGGTGCATTTCAAGAAGATCCTTGAAGCCTGGCGCAACCAGCTCCGGGATGAAGTTGATCGCACGGTAACTCATATGCAAGATGAAGCCGCCAACTTCCCCGATCCGGTTGACCGCGCTGCACAGGAAGAGGAATTTAGCCTTGAACTGCGTAACCGCGACCGTGAGCGCAAGCTGATCAAGAAGATTGAGAAGACGTTGAAGAAAGTCGAAGACGACGATTTTGGCTACTGCGATTCCTGTGGCGTTGAAATCGGTATCCGTCGCCTTGAAGCACGTCCTACTGCCGATCTTTGCATCGACTGTAAAACGCTGGCGGAAATCCGCGAAAAACAAATGGCCGGTTAATGGCTAATGGATTGTGCAGTGAGGCTGGTACGTTACCCGCTTCACTGCCTGTCTCTACTACCATGCTCACTTCCTGCATCGGGCGTTTTGCCCCCTCTCCCTCTGGTGAATTGCATTTTGGCTCCCTGATTGCTGCGGTTGGCAGCTACCTGCAGGCCCGCGCTCAGCACGGCCAGTGGCGGGTGCGCATTGAAGATATCGATCCGCCCCGTGAAGTCCCCGGCGCGGCAAACAGGATCCTGCAACAGCTGGAACAGCACGGTCTTGTGTGGGATGGCGACGTGCTCTGGCAGTCAGCGCGTCATCAGGCCTACCGCGACGCGCTGGCCTGGCTGGAAGAACATCAGCGCAGTTACTACTGCACCTGTACGCGAAGCCGCATTCAACAACTTGGCGGCCTGTACGATCGGCACTGCCGCGATTTGCATCTGGGTGCGGAAAACGCCGCGATCCGTTTGCGAGTAGACCATCCTGTTAGTCAGTTTCAGGACGCGCTGCGCGGTGAAATAGTGGCGAATGCCGGCATGGCAGGCGAGGATTTTATTATTCATCGCCGTGACGGCCTGTTTGCATATAACCTGGCGGTGGTGGTCGACGATCATTTCCAGGGCATTACCCATGTGGTCCGCGGAGCCGATTTGATTGACCCGACGGTCAGACAGATTGCCCTGTATCAGCAGTTTGGCTGGCAGGTGCCTGACTATCTGCACCTGCCACTGGCCATCGGTGCGGATGGCAATAAGTTGTCGAAACAGAATTACGCCACGCCGCTGCCCACGGGTGATGCGCGCCCGGCGGTTGTTCAGGCATTACGTTTTCTGGGCCAGCCGGTCAGTGAAGGCTGGCAGGATCTGCCGCTGTCAGCGACGTTGCAGCAGGCAATTGTTCACTGGAATGTGGCTAAGATCCCCTCAGAAAATGCTGTTTATAATCGTGCGCAGACCTGACAAAAACCCGGTTACTATCGGGAAGATGTCCGGGATGTCAGATGAGCATTCTCAAATGCGCTTCTCTGAGCTATGATTAGCCGCTGTTTTTTATCGCCCAGATTTTAATGTCACTATCGAGGTGTCCCATTTTTACCCGAGTTGCTAATTTTTGCCGAAAAGTTTTGAGTCGCGAAGACGAAGCGCCAGCTGCTGAGGTCGGTGTAGTGCATCAGATGACCGTGATCCCTCGCGATCGTCATACTATTTCGCGCAAAGACATCAGTGAAAATGCCCTCAAGGTCTTGTATCGCCTGAATAAAGCAGGGTACGAAGCCTATCTGGTCGGTGGCGGCGTCCGCGACTTATTGCTGGGTAAAAAACCGAAAGATTTCGATGTCACCACCAACGCCACGCCGGATCAGATGCGTAAACTGTTCCGCAACTGCCGTCTGGTTGGCCGTCGTTTCCGCCTGGCCCACGTGATGTTTGGCCCGGAAATTATCGAAGTGGCGACCTTCCGTGGTCATCACGAAGCCGAGCAGGTCGCTGAAGATCGCAACACCTCTCAGCGCGGCCAGAATGGCATGCTGCTGCGCGACAACATTTTCGGCACTATCGAAGACGATGCTCAGCGCCGTGACTTAACCATCAACAGCCTTTATTACAGCGTCTCGGACTTCTCAGTCCGTGACTATGTTGGTGGCCTGAACGACCTGCAGCAGGGCATTGTCCGTCTGATTGGCGATCCTGAAACCCGCTACCGTGAAGATCCGGTGCGGATGCTGCGCGTGGTGCGTTTCGCCGCCAAGCTGGATATGTCTGTTGCCGCTGAAACCGCCGAGCCGATCCCCCGTCTGGCGACGCTGCTGCATGACATTCCGCCGGCCCGTCTGTTTGAAGAAACCCTCAAGCTGCTGCAGGCGGGTTACGGCTACAGCACCTATCTGCAACTGCGTGAATACCAGCTGTTCCAGCCACTGTTCCCGACCATTACCCGTTACTTTACGGAAAAGGGCGACAGCAATATGGAGCGGATGATTGTGCAGGTGCTGAAAAACACCGATCACCGTATTCACAATCAGATGCGCGTTAACCCGGCATTCCTGTTCTCCGCCATGTTCTGGTATCCGCAATTAGAAGCGGCCCAGAAGATTGCTCAGGAAAGCGGCCTGGCCTACTACGATGCCTTCGCGCTGGCGATGAATGACGTGCTGGATGAAGCCTGCCGTTCGCTGGCAATTCCAAAGCGCATCACCACGCTGGTTCGTGATATCTGGCAGCTGCAGCTGCGTCTGTCCCGTCGTCACGGCAAACGTGCCTGGAAGCTGATGGAGCATCCTAAGTTCCGTGCCGCCTATGACCTGCTGGCGCTGCGTGCTGAAGTGGAAAACAATCAGGAACTGCTGAAGCTGACCGCCTGGTGGAACGATTTCCAGGTTTCCGCGCCGCCGCAGCAGAAAACCATGCTGAATACCCTGGGTGACGATCCGGTGCCACGTCGCCGCACCCGTCGTCCGCGCAAGCGCGTGCATGGCCCGCGTCGTGACGGTAACAACAGCAACGCATGATGCGCGTCTACTTAGCGCTGGGCAGTAATCTTGCCGATCCAATGCATCAGGTGCAGGCTGCACTTGATGCATTGGCTGCTATCCCTCACACCACGCTGGTTGCCACCTCCGCTTTCTACCGCACGCCACCTTATGGTCCACCCGACCAGCCTGACTACCTTAATGCCGCCGTTTTGCTGAACACTTCACTGTCGCCGGAAGCCTTGCTCGATCACACCCAGCGTATTGAGCTGGAACAGGGACGCGTGCGCAAAGATGAACGCTGGGGACCGCGCACGCTGGACCTCGACATCATGCTGTTTGGCGACCTGACGCTGAATACCCCCCGTCTGACCGTGCCGCATTACGATATTGCCAATCGCGCCTTTATGCTGGTTCCCCTGCTTGAGATCGCCCCCAATCTGACCTTCCCGGATGGAACCGCCGCCGAACGCATGCTGGCTAAACTGGATGCGAGCGCCATTCAGCGCTGGTAGTGCAAACCCCCTTCCCTTCCATTAAGATACGCCCACCAGAACACGCTTACAGAGGTTGCGATGAAACCGACCACGGTCTCTACCCTTCGCCAGTGGAAAAAGAGCGGACGCAAGTTTGCCTCCATTACTGCCTATGATTTCAGCTTTGCCCGACTGTTCGCCGATGAAGGCCTGCAGGTCATGTTGGTGGGCGATTCGCTGGGCATGGTGGTTCAGGGACATGATTCAACGCTGCCGGTAACCCTTGCCGACATCGTTTACCACACTCAGGCCGTGCGCCGCGGTGCGCCTGCTGCATTGCTGCTCTCCGACCTGCCGTTTATGACCTATGCCACGCCTGAGCAAACCTTTGACAGCGCCGCACAGCTGATGCGCGCCGGGGCCAACATGGTCAAGCTGGAAGGTGGAAAATGGCTGGCAGAGACGGTCAGGCAGTTAACCGAACGTGCCGTGCCGGTTTGCGGACATCTCGGCCTTACGCCACAGTCAGTGAATATCTTTGGTGGCTATAAGGTTCAGGGTCGCGAAAGCGAGGCGGCCGATGCCCTGCTGGCCGATGCGCTGGCGCTGGAAGCGGCCGGTGCGCAGCTGCTGGTGCTGGAGTGTGTGCCGGTGGCGCTGGCGCAGCGCATCACCGACGCGCTGAGCATCCCGGTGATCGGCATTGGTGCCGGCAACGTCACCGATGGTCAAATCCTGGTGATGCATGACGCATTTGGCATTACTGGCGGCCACATTCCCAAGTTTGCTAAAAACTTCCTCGCGGAAACCGGCGATATCCGCGCCGCCATCAGGCAGTATGTTGCGGACGTCGAAGCGGGAACTTACCCTGCCGAAGAACATAGTTTTCACTAACACAGGAGACGATCTGTGCTGATTATTGAAACCTTGCCGATGCTGCGCCGTGAAATCCGGCGCTGGCGGCAGGACGGTAAGCGCATCGCGCTGGTGCCGACCATGGGCAACCTGCATGACGGTCATATGACGCTGGTCGATGAAGCGCGCGAGCAGGCAGACATTGTGGTTGTCTCGATCTTTGTTAACCCGATGCAGTTTGAACGTCCGGACGATTTGGCCCGCTATCCGCGCACCTTGCAGGAAGACTGCGAGAAGCTGAACCGCCGCAAAGTCGATTTGGTCTTCTCCCCGGCACCGGGCGAAGTCTATCCAAAGGGACTGAGCGATCAGACCTTTGTCGATGTACCAGGCCTTTCAACGCTGCTGGAAGGCGCCAGCCGTCCCGGCCATTTCCGTGGCGTGTCGACCATTGTCAGTAAGCTTTTCAACCTGGTGCAGCCCGATATGGCGCTGTTCGGCGAGAAGGATTACCAGCAGCTGGCGTTAATCCGCAAGATGGTGGCGGATATGGGCTACGACATCGATATCATCGGTGTGCCGACGGTCAGAGCCAAAGATGGTCTGGCGCTCAGTTCACGGAACGGCTATCTGACCGCGGATGAGCGTAAAATCGCCCCGGTGGTCAGCAAAGTGATGAACAGCATGGCCGAGCGGCTGTCCAACGGTGAGCGGCATATCGAAGAGATCATTGCCGCCGCGGAAGAGGCGCTGGCAGAAAAAGGCTTACGGGCTGATGGACTGGCGATTTGCGATGCCGATACGCTGCTGCCGCTGAATGTCGACAGCCAGCGCGCGGTGATCCTGATGGCCGCCTGGTTAGGTAAAGCGCGTCTGATTGACAATCAACAGGTCGATCTGACGCAGTAACAGTCACTGGCGCTCAGGGGTTCCTGGCGTTCGTTTTTGTGATTTCCGAGAAAGGTAACAAGGTTATGAACCGTACTATGCTGCAGGGCAAGCTTCACCGGGTGACCGTCACTCAGGCGGATCTGAATTATGAAGGCTCCTGTGCCATCGATCAGGATTTCCTCGACGCTTCCGGCATTCTGCAATACGAAGCGATCGACATTTACAACGTGACTAACGGCCAGCGTTTCTCGACCTATGCCATTGCGGCTGAGCGCGGCTCAAAGATTATCTCTGTTAACGGTGCCGCAGCGCGTTGTGCCTGTGAAGGGGATATTTTGATTATCTGCTCTTATGTGGATATGCCGGATGCAGAGGCACGCGAATGGCAGCCGAAAGTGGCCTATTTTGAAGGCGCAAACGTCATGAAGCGTCTGGCGAAAGCGGTTCCGGTTCAGGTTGCCTGATCCCCTACCCCGTCCGAACGTGCAAAGGGCCGACCGCGGTCGGCCCTTTTTTATTGCCTGCTAATCTGAATAGCTTGGTCTTAATGCACCAGCGTGGCGGTGACCTTGGGCTTTTTCTTCAGGGTGAACAAGAAGTTCAGCATCCCGTGCTTGCGTATCCAGCAGATAGCCAGCGGCAGCAGCAGTGCGGAGAGGAAAGCCGCGATAAATTTCAGATCGCTGATCAGGATATTGCTGCTGTTGATTTTCACCGCTTTGGCAAACACCTGCACGGCCAGATAGTGCGACAGGTAAAAGACAATCGAGTTAACGCCAACAAAATGCACCAGCTTCACGTTGGTGTGCAGCGCCAGGAAGATAAAGATCGGGATCGAGCACAGGGCCAGTGGCGCCAGCAGCTGCCAGGAAATGCCTTCCTCAATCAACAGATTCATCGAAGAGAGCGCGATAAAACATAACAGTGAAGGTAATAAAATGGATTTTTTGCTGATGACGGCGGGAATATCGACCTGCTTTCGTACCAGCATATCCCCGAGGAAAAAGAACGGGAACAGGTAAAACATTCGGTTAACGTGGCTGTTATCAAAGCCAGCAAATACGCTGTCTGCGGGAATTTCTGGCAGGATATAACTGATAAACAGCGACAGCGGAATGACAATATAAAATGGAACGCGCCGCACTAAGGGAATGATCATGAAGAAAATGAATAACGAATGCAGAAACCAGGTAATATCGCCGCCGCCGGTCAAATGCGAAAGCAGGATATTCATGGGCGACTGTGGTTTATTGGAGACCGAGTTAAACAGGAGTTTCAGCCCGCCATAAATCGCCACCCAGACGATAAACGGGTAAAGAATGCTTTTGACCTTATTTTTCGCAAAGCTATCAAAGCCTTTCTTCAATCCACTGTCCACAAACAGCCCTGAGACAAAAAACATCAGGCCCAGTCTGACGGGCTCCAGCAGATGGTTAACGGTGTTCGTTACGATGGTAAGGTGCCCGGCATCGCCATTTACGGCGATAGTGCTATGTAGAAAAATAACGGCAAGCACACTCATCCCACGCAGGTTATCAACCCATGTTAGTCTGTTCATATTTATCCCGTGCCAATAGTTATTATTGTAATAGCAATAACAAGCCTGCCTGATGGCGAATCATATTTTGGCCATAAGAAACGTCAGGCGTTGATTGTGAATCGCCAGTATACATAAACTGACATTTGAGAAAACAGCCTGAAACAGATCTAAGGGTAAAATGAGAATATGCTTAAAGCACCGTAACGGTATTTATAAAGTTATTGCCTGTATTTATTACTGGAGGAAGGAGGTTGCTTTATTAGCGCAATAATCATTAATGGTTCTTCAGAATGATTTGAATAAATAATGGACTTAGATTAATTAAAATTATGTGATAACGCGGAGGTGAATCCGATCGACAGGCCGCGGGAGAAAGAGAAGATTATCAATAAAGACAATGGGTAGTCACAAGGGGGAAGAATTCAGGATCTCTCCCCGACGGGAAGAGATCCTGAAATACATCAGGTGCGCAGGCCTCTGCCACGTTGGATCAGTACCCAAACCAGCAAATAGAACACCGCAATAAAGGCAAGCAGCACCGCTAAAGTGAACACCACCGGCACGTCAGAAATGCCCAGGAAACCAAAACGGAAGCCGCTGATCATGTAAACAATCGGGTTCAATTTGGAAATCATCTGCCAAATCGGTGGTAGTAAAGTTAGCGAATAAAATACGCCGCCCAGGTAGGTCAGCGGGGTCAGCACGAAGGTAGGGATCAGGCTGATATCGTCAAACGTCCGGGCAAACACCGCATTCAGCAGACCTGCCAGCGAGAAGAGGATCGCAGTCAGCAGCAGCGTCACCGCCACCATCAGCCACGAGTGAACCTGGAACGGCACGAAGAACAGCGAAATAGCCGTGACCAGCACGCCCACGCAGATACCGCGTGCAACGCCGCCGCCAACATAGCCGGCGATGATGACGTGAGTCGGCACCGGTGCCACCAGCAGCTCTTCAATATTGCGCTGGAATTTGGCACTAAAGAACGACGACGCCACGTTGGCATAGGCGTTGGTGATCACCGCCATCATGATCAGGCCCGGCACAATAAACTGCATATAGCTGAAGCCGTGCATCTCACCGATACGGGAACCGATTAAGTTACCGAAGATGATGAAATACAGCGTCATGGTGATCACTGGCGGCACCAGCGTCTGGATCCAGATACGGGCAAAGCGGTTAACTTCTTTGCCCCAGATGCTCTTCAGAGCGACCCAATAAAGGTGTGTCATGATTTCTCTCCTTTGCGACCGTTGACCAGGTCGACAAACAGCTCCTCAAGACGGTTAGCCTTGTTGCGCATACTTAATACCTGCACGCCCTGATGGCTGAGCTGGCTGAACACGCTGTTCAAGCCCTGCTCGCGAAGCACTTCCACTTCCAGCGTCGAGGTGTCCGTCAGGCGATACTGGAAACCTTCCAGTTGTGGCAACGGACTTTTCGCCGCCAAATCGAGGATGAAGGTTTCGGATTTCAGCTTCGACAACAGCCCTTTCATCGAGGTGTTTTCCACCAGCTCACCGCGCTGAATGATGCCGATATTGCGGCACAGCATTTCAGCTTCTTCCAGATAGTGGGTGGTGAGGATGATGGTGGTGCCTTTGGCATTCAAATCCTGCAGGAAGGTCCACATCGAACGACGCAGCTCAATGTCGACACCGGCGGTAGGTTCATCGAGGATCAGCAGTTTTGGCTCGTGCATCAGGGCACGGGCAATCATCAGACGACGCTTCATGCCGCCGGAGAGCATGCGCGCACGCTCGTTGCGCTTCTCCCACAGATCGAGCTGCTTCAGGTATTTTTCAGCACGCTTCAGCGCCTCCGGCTTTTCCACGCCGTACAGACCAGCCTGGCTGACCACGATTTGCATCACGGTCTCAAACTGGTTGAAGTTGAACTCCTGTGGCACCAGGCCCAGCTGGCGTTTGGCATTGACCACATCCTGCTGCAGGTCATAACCAAAGACGCGCACCTTACCGGCCGTTTTGTTAACCAGCGAGCTGATAATGCCAATCGTGGTGGACTTGCCGGCTCCGTTCGGACCCAGCAGCGCATAGAAGTCACCGGCTTCTACATTGAGATCAATTCCCTTGAGGGCCTGAACGCCGCCTGCATAGGTTTTGGTCAGTTTTTCAAGTTCCAGTGCATAAGTCATAGGTAAAAGAGTGCCCTGTTTTGTGTGGTTTTCTTGTTTGCCGTTTTAAATCACGCCGCGTTGGCCTATATTATTGCAACGCATTTCGAGTATTGGTCGACACTAACATGAAAGATATTGATACCCTTATCAGCAACAACCGCGAGTGGTCCAAGCTGCTCAAAGAGGAAGACCCAGGCTTCTTCGAGCGTCTCTCACTGGCGCAGAAGCCGCGTTTTCTGTGGATTGGCTGCTCTGACAGCCGCGTTCCCGCCGAGCGCCTGACCGGCCTGGAGCCGGGCGAACTGTTTGTTCACCGCAACGTGGCCAACCTGGTCATTCACACGGACCTGAACTGTCTGTCCGTGGTGCAGTACGCCGTTGAAGTGTTAGAAGTGGAACACATCATCATCTGCGGTCACTATGGCTGCGGCGGTGTCCAGGCGGCGGTTGAGAATCCAGAACTGGGTCTGATCAACAACTGGCTGCTGCATATCCGTGATTTGTGGTACAAGCATAGCGCGATACTGGGTGAACTGCCGCCGGAAAAACGCTTTGACAAACTGTGTGAAATCAACGTGATTGAGCAGGTGTATAACCTGGGTCATTCCACCGTGATGCAGTCTGCGTGGAAACGCGGTCAGAATGTGACTATCCACGGTTGGGTTTACGGTATTCAGGACGGCTATCTGCGCGATCTGGAAGTGGCTGCCACAAACCGTGAAATCCTTGAGCAACGTTACCGCCATGGTATCGCCAACTTGCTGAACGACGTACAAAGCCCGGATTAACGGGTTCGCATCTTATATCAGGCCGGAAAAACCGGCCTTAGTCGTTTGTGCTGTAACCCTGCCTGCGTAATTACTCTTCCAGCATCACCACTTTGCCGACGTACGGCAGATGACGATAACGCTGGGCATAATCAATGCCGTATCCCACCACGAACTCGTCAGGAATGGTGAAGCCGACGTATTCAACCGGCACCTCCACTTCACGGCGATCGGGCTTATCCAGCAGCGTACAAATGGCCAGAGATTTTGGCTGACGCAGGCTGAGGATCTCACGCACTTTGCTCAGCGTATTGCCGGAATCGATGATGTCTTCAACGATCAGCACGTCCTTGCCACGAATATCTTCATCCAGATCTTTCAGGATGCGCACATCGCGGGTGCTTGACATGCCGCTGCCGTAGCTGGATGCCGTCATAAAATCGACTTCGTGGGACACCTCAATTTTACGGCACAGATCGGCCATGAACATAAAGGAGCCGCGCAACAGGCCCACCAGCACCATGTCGCTGCCACTGTCTTTATATTGTTCGGTAATCTGCTGACCGAGCTCGGCAATGCGTTTCGCGATCTCGTCTTCGGGGATCATCACTTCTACGGTATGTTTCATAACTTTTGTCGTTCTTGATGGCTTAAGGGAAGCAGCGAAGTCTATCACAGTTCCGCCGTCGTTTTCCCCTTGTTGCGCAAACCGCGCAGCGGAATTAGCAGCAGACGTATAGACTTCTATCTGTCGGGAAAGCCATATTTAATCATGCAAAAGGTTTTAACCATAGAACGATAATTCATTTATCAGCGCGATTGGGCCCATGATAACGTATGCTCACTTTAACCCCCTCAGCATGCCTCAGCGGCAGGAGTTTGAATGGCCTCTCCCCATTCTAAGAAGACCCATATTGGCAGTCGTGAGCTTCAGCCCGAAACCCAAATGCTTAATTATGGCTACGATCCGGCGCTGTCTGAAGGCGCGGTCAAACCGCCGGTGTTTCTTACCTCAACCTTCGTCTTTAATACCGCAGAAGAAGGCCGGGATTTCTTTGATTACGTCTCGGGACGCAAAGAACCACCGGCGGGCGGCGCCAATGGTCTGGTCTATTCACGTTTTAATCACCCTAACAGTGAGATTGTTGAAGACCGGCTGGCAATATATGAACGCACCGAGAGCGCTGCACTCTTTTCCTCCGGCATGTCCGCCATCTCCACCACGCTGCTGGCATTGGTCGAACCTGGCGATGCGATCCTCCATTCTCAGCCGCTGTACGGCGGCACCGAGACGCTGTTAAGCAAAACCTTCAGCAAGCTGAAAGTGGCGGCGGTAGGGTTTTCTGATGGGTTAGATGAGGCGATCGTACAGGCCGCCGCTGAAGACGCGATGAAGCTGGGCCGCGTGTCGGTGATCCTGATTGAATCACCGGCCAACCCGACCAACAGTCTGGTGGATATCGCCCTGATTAAACGGGTGGCCGACGCCATTGAGCAGCAGCAGCAGCATCGCCCAATCATTGCCTGCGATAACACCCTGCTCGGCCCGGTTTTCCAGCGCCCTATTGAGCACGGCGCGGATCTGTCGCTCTATTCGCTGACCAAGTATGTTGGCGGCCATTCAGATTTGATTGCCGGTGCGGTGATGGGCAGCAAAGCGCTGGTCAGGCAGATTAAAGCGCTACGAAGCGCGATTGGCACCCAGCTTGATCCGCATTCCAGCTGGATGATTGGCCGTTCGCTGGAAACGCTGGCGTTACGAATGGAGCGGGCCAATGACAATGCCGTCGCCGTTGCGGGCTTCCTGCGCGGGCACGAGAAAATCGCCAAGCTGCATTCACTGTCGTTCCTTGAGCCGGATTCACCGGCGGGCAAGACATTCAGCAAGCAATGCAGCGGCGCAGGCTCGACCTTCTCCTTTGATGTGGTTGGCGGACAGCCCGCCGCGTTTAAGCTGCTGAATACGCTGCAGCTGTTTAAACTGGCGGTCAGCCTGGGCGGTACAGAATCACTGGCCAGCCATCCGGCCAGCACCACCCACTCCGGCGTCCCTGCTGATGTCCGGGCAAGAATTGGCATCAGCGAGGCAACCGTGCGGGTCTCAATCGGCATCGAAAACAAAGATGACCTGATTGAGGATCTCAAGATCGCGCTGTCAGCCCTTTAACCTGCGGCCTTGCTGCGCAATTTTTTGGCGGTGAATTGAAACGTCGAGACGGTCAGCCAATACGCTGCCTGAATCAGACGTTTCTTCATCAGCAGCTTTTTCGCGTAGTGATAGGATTCAAAGGCTTTTTTCGGCAACTCCAGCGGGACGTCTTTCCACGGTGAGCGGTTATACATATCAATGTATTTTTTATTATAACCCGACTCATCGATGGAAACGCTCCAGGGTTTAGTCTGCCCGGCATAATGAATAAACACCGGCGCTTTATTGGTGCTTTTATTTTTAGGAATAAAGTTAAATTCTGGCTCTATAAAATACACTTCATTATCCAGGATGATATTCAGGCAATCCTGATCCGGGAAAGTGTATTTTTTATCTTTGATTTTAACGAAGAATTCCGCCGTCACATCATGATCAACCCAGGCCTGCGTGTTAATTAACATCACGCCAGAATTGAAGTATTTTTTCTCTTTGCTTAACCCCAGATAGGTCAAATAGTCGCTGTTCATTCCCTTATCCTGCACGGCAGCGATGGTGTAGTCCGCCATGTCGATGGCTAATAACGGAGCAATGTTGCCATCACAGACGATATCGCAGTCGAGGTACAGCAGTTGGCTCACCTGCTCATGCAGGATGTTGGAGGCCACTATGCGGTAGTAGATTGATCTGGGATAGAAATCATACACCTGCAGTCCATCGAATACCGCATTATTCAGCAGATACACCACCACGCTGACATTGGGATAACGGGTAAAGAACGACGCCGGGAAAAGGTCGTTATACTCATCGGTGAACAGGTGGAAGGTAATATTCAGTGCCGGATTTTTATCAATGATTGAAAAAATACAAACGCCACAATACGTCAGATAGCGTTTATCCGTGGTAAACAGAATATGAATATCGGCATTAAGATTGCCATCTGCCGTATAAGTTACTTTTTCTTTCACCAGCTCATGCGCATTCATCAGAGTGTCAGCTTTGTGTAAGGGGAAGTTATTTCAACTTATTGCCGCAATGAATATCAGTCAAGAAAGCATTAACGTTCCAACACTGCTACGGGCAGGCATATTTTCGCTTAATATCACCAAGACCAGCCAATAACAGAGTTCATCCGGGCTGGGATTTTAATTTCAGAAAACAGCTAAGGCAGGAAAAAACAGATCTTACAGCAGGTTAAAATAAGAACTAATACCATGTAATATTCAGGTCGACTCGGTTAAATCTCATTAAATAAATGCTGGTCTTATTTTTCAATCGCAAATAACTTAAGCCAAATTCAGATTATTCACAGAAGGTGTGCGGGCAAGTCAGGCAGGAAATTCACCCGTGGAAGGCGTCACTGTTCCACGGGTGAGGGATTTTACGGGCGTTACTCGCTCACCGTAAAGCCGAGCATCATGCCGGTATCTTCATGTTCCAGCAGATGACAGTGCGCCATATAGGCCTGATCTTTCGCCGCCAGGTTGTCAAAACGCACCAACACCTCGCTGCGCCAGCCCTCAACCCTGACAATATCCTTCCAGCCGCTGCGATGCGCTGCCGGGGGTTTGCCATTTTCTGACAGGATACGGAACTGGGTGCCATGAATATGGAACGGGTGCAGCATCTCGTCGCCTTCACCCGAAATCGTCCACTTCTCAACAACCCCACGCTTCACGTCAAAGGACGGCGTATTCATATCAAAGGCTTTGCCATTGATTCGGTTGCCGCTGTGGAAATCCCGGGCCGTCTTATCGCCGCCGTGATCCATACCGGAAATCGCGCCATCATCCATGCCCGCCATCTTGCTATGGTCGGTGCCGGCCACAGGCGCCTGTTCCATCCCGGCCATTTTGCTGTGATCCATGCCAGCCATGCCCGCATCATCCCTGTCGTTATCATGCGCATCGCCGCTCATGCCGGCCATGGCCGCGTGGCCGTATTTCTCCATCAGGGCGAGCATGCCACGGCGATCGAGTTCCGGATCCATGGTCAGTTTAAGCTGTCGTTCAGCAATCCCTTCAGTGGAAGGTAAAGCCGGCATCTCGACCAGGCTGTCCGGCAGCGTGCCGCTGGCCATAATTTGTAGCGGCACAATGTGCAGTATCGGCAACGGCTGGTTAAACGGTGCCAGCGACATGCCCATCTGCCGCACGGGAAGCGTTTGCAGATCGAACTCTTTGCCATCGCGGGTATCAACCATGATTTCAAAGCGTTCACCCGGCATCATCGGCAGCTCTGTCAGCTCAACCGGCTCGGCCAGCAATCCGCCATCGCTGGCGATAACGTACAACGAACGACGATCGCAGGCGGTCAGGTTCAGCGTGCGCGCATTACAGCCGTTCAGCACGCGCAGACGTAACCAGCCGCGCGGCACGGCGTGCTGAGGGTAAATGGCGCCATTGGTCAGCATAGTATCGCCAAACCAGCCCACCGCCGCGCTCATGATATCCAGCTGATAATCGATTTTACTGCCGTCGCTGCTTAATCGTTTGTCTTGCAGGATCAGCGGAATATCATCCACGCCCCAGATTTTTGGCAGCAGCAGCTTCTCGCCAGCGATGTCTTTCACAATCACCAGCCCAGCCAGCCCCTGAGCGACCTGATAACCGGTTCTGCCATGCAGATGAGGGTGGAACCAGCAGGTGGCAGAGCGCTGGTCAGGCGTGAAGCTGACGGTCCGGGTTTGTCCCGGTGCGATCTGCGCCTGCGGGCCGCCATCCACGGAACCGGGGATGTCCAGACCGTGCCAGTGAACGGTGGTCGCTTCCGGCAACTGGTTACGCACGTTGATGGTCACCGGCTTGCCGCGTTCCAGCTGGATCGCCGGACCGAGCAGATCGCCGTTATAACCCCAGGTTGGCACGGTTTTACCCTGCCAGACCTTAGAACCGGTCTTCGCCGTAATATTCATCACGCCGCGCGGATCGGGCGTTAACAGCGCCGGGATCGGCAATTCAGGACGGCGTTCAGCCGCCATGGCGCTGCGGCTCCATAATGGCAAGGCACTGGCCGCGCCCATTGCCGCGGTTAGCTTAATAAAATCACGACGTTGCATTGATTCAGTTCGCCCTGGCAGAAAATTCTTGTTGGGAAGCATAAACCCTTCCCTACCGGGAAGGTCAAGCTTTGCCACCCCAGGGCCAGTAAAATAGCCGGATCCGGAGTTTTCTGCCGCAAAATTGTCTGAAGCCTGCGAATAACTGTGCTAACGTCAGACTATTGCAATCGATTGAGATCAATTATGAAGAAAAGCATCAAGGCTCTGTTGTTACTGAGTCTCTTTGGCTTCTCGTCGACCAGTTTCGCACTGAGCGAATCTGAAGCGGAAGATTTAGCCGATTTAACGGCTGTGTTTGTCTATTTGAAAAATGACTGCGGATATCAGGATCTGCCGGACGGGCAAATTCGACGGGCGCTGGTGTTCTTTGCCCAGCAGAACCGCTGGGATTTAGCCAATTACAGCAGCTTTAATATGAAAGCGCTGGGCGAAGACAGTTATCGTGATTTGAGCGGTATCGCCGTTCCGAACGACATGAAGTGCAAATCCCTGGCACGTGACTCCCTGAGCCTGCTCGCGTACGTGAAATAATCCCCTCCCTTTTTCCAATTCTTGCTGATAATTTGACCGTGCAACCACGGTCAGAGTTAGCTATTATGTCGCGCCCATTTTTCGTGGCTGTTATGAGGAGAATCCCAGCATGGCCGAAAAAGAAATGTGGTATGAAACGCTTCATACCGGGTTTGGACAGTACTTTTCTGTCGATAAGATCCTGTACCGTGAACAGACCGGTCATCAGGATTTAGTCATCTTTGAGAATGCCGCGTTAGGTCGCGTTATGGCGCTGGACGGTGTGGTACAAACGACCGAGCGCGATGAGTTCATTTATCACGAGATGATGACCCACGTTCCCCTTCTCGCGCATGGCGCAGCAAAACGCGTATTGATTATTGGCGGTGGCGATGGCGCCATGCTGCGTGAAGTCAGCCGTCATAAAAATATCGAACAGATCACCATGGTGGAGATCGATGCGGGCGTGGTGACGTTCTGCCAGCAGTATCTGCCAAATCACAGCGCCGGTGCGTACGACGATCCGCGTTTTAAGCTGGTGATTGACGATGGCGTGAACTTTGTCGCTCAGTGCAGCGAAAAGTTTGATGTGATCATTTCTGACTGCACCGATCCGATCGGTCCGGGAGAAAGCCTGTTCACCTCGGAATTTTACGAAGGTTGCCAGCGTTGCCTTAATGAAAATGGCATCTTCGTGGCGCAGAATGGCGTTTGCTTCCTGCAGCAGGAGGAAGCGGTTAACAGTCACCGCAAACTGAGCCACTACTTTAGCGACGTCAGCTTCTATCAGGCGGCGATCCCAACCTATTACGGTGGCATTATGACGTTCGCCTGGGCCAGCAACAATCCCGCGCTGCGCCAGCTTGACAGCGCCACGCTTCAGGCCCGTTTTACCGCGGCAAACCTGACCTGTCGCTACTATAATCCGGCGATCCACACGGGCAGCTTTGCCCTGCCACAATATTTGTTGAATGCGCTGGCCGACCAGCCGGGCGTTTAAGGGGGTGAACGAAATTGCAAAAGCTTAAACTACACGGCTTCAATAACCTGACAAAGAGCCTGAGTTTTTGTATCTACGATATCTGTTACGCCAACACAGATGCTGAGCGTGACGGATACATTGCGTACATTGATGAGCAGTACAACGCCAACCGCCTGACGGAGATCCTCAGCGAGACCTGTTCGATTATTGGCGCAAACGTGCTGAATATCGCGCGCCAGGACTACGAGCCTCAAGGGGCCAGCGTGACCATTTTGGTCAGCGAAGAGCCGATCGACCCGAAAGATATTGATACCTCGGAACATCCGGGCCCGTTACCTAACTCGGTGGTGGCGCATCTGGATAAGAGCCATATCTGCGTGCACACCTACCCGGAGAGCCACCCGGAAGGCGGACTCTGCACCTTCCGCGCGGATATTGAAGTCTCCACCTGTGGGGTGATTTCGCCGCTGAAGGCGTTGAACTACTTAATTCACCAGCTGGAATCCGACATTGTCACCATCGACTATCGCGTGCGCGGCTTTACCCGCGATGTGAATGGCCTGAAGCACTACATCGATCACCAGATCAATTCGATTCAGAACTTTATGTCTGAAGACATGAAATCGATGTACGACATGCTGGATGTGAACGTCTATCAGGAGAACATCTTCCATACCAAGATGCTGCTGAAAGAGTTTGATTTGAAACACTATCTGTTTAACACCCGACCGGAAGACCTGAGCCCGCAAGAGCACAAGCGTATTACCGATCTGCTGTGGAAAGAGATGCGTGAAATTTACTACGGGCGCAATATTCCGGCCGTGGGATCAAAATCGCTGTAAGGGTTATGGCGTTAAGAAGCGGGTGGCCTCAGGGCCGCCCGTTTTTTTTGGCGTCAGGCGCTGGTCAGGGTCAGGGTGAACGCCTGATCGCGCAGCGCGCTCTGCCCTTCTTCACTGAGATGGGAATCGGTGATGATGTCGGTGAGGTTTTGCAACGGTGATACGCAGAACAATGACCATGACCCGTACTTACTGCTGTCTGCCAGCAGCACACGACGGCGCGCATTGCCCAGCAGATCCTCTTTTAGTCCGGCTTTCTCTTCCGTTGGCGTGGTAATGCCTTTTTCCATACTCCATGAATTACAGCTGACGAACGCCACGTCCGGATAGATGTTTTTCAATAATCTGCGGCCGTGGTCGCCAACGCAAGACTGGCTGGAGTCGTCGATCCGCCCGCCGATAATGGTCACTTCAATCTGCTTAAATTCTGAGAGAAACAGCGCGATATGCAAATCTGAGGTGATCACCCGCAGTTGCAGGTGCGTCAGGTGACGCGCCAGCTCCAACATGGTGGTACCGGCGTCCAGTACCACTGAATCACCGGACTTCACCAGGCTGGCCGCCGCCTGCGCAATGGCCTGCTTTTCGACCAGATTACGCTGCATTTTTTCCAGCGTGGTCGGCTGAGCGGGGATGAAGCGGTTCAGGGTGACACCGCCGTGCGTGCGGCTAATCACGCCTTCCTGGTCGAGCTTGATTAAATCCCGTCGGATCGTGGCTGGCGACGTGGAAATAGCCGCCACCAGTTGATCGACAGTCACCAGATTATGGCTTTTCAGATAGTCCATAATCTGATCGAGGCGGCTTTGTCCCTTCATATGTCCTTATGCGAGCTGCATCGCTAACTGGATGGAGATCGCCATGCTCTCAGACTTCGCTTTACCTGTCCAGGCAATATCAAATGCCGTTCCATGGTCAGCCGAGGTCCTGATAAACGGCAGCCCGGCGGTGATATTTACACCATCATAGAAGCCCAAAAGCTTCAGCGGAATGTGCCCCTGGTCGTGATACATCGCTACCACGATATCGTACTGGCCTTCGTAGCATTGCAGGAAAACCGTGTCCGGCGGGCAAGGCCCGGTTACCGTCAGGCCTTTGGCCTTCATCGCCTCAACCGCAGGGCCGACCAGGGTGATCTCTTCATCGCCAAACAGACCATTTTCCCCGGCATGCGGGTTGACGCCCGCCACTGCAATACGCGGATTCTCAAAGCCAACACGCTTAAGGAAGGTATCCGCCATGGTAATCACCGTTTCCACGCGGTCACGGTTCAGCGTGTCGAGGAACTTGCGCAGCGCAATATGGGTGGTGACATGAATCACCTTCAAACGGTCGGTGAACAGCACCATGCCATAATCTTTGGTGTCGGTCAGCTTAGCCAGCAGTTCGGTGTGCCCGGGATAAAGATGCCCGGCTGAATGCAACGCCTCTTTATTCAACGGCGCGGTAGCAATGGCCTGCACTTCACCGGCCATCGCCAGCTCGGTGGCTCGCTTCACACAACGATAAGCCAGATCGCCTGCGGCAACCTGCACCACCCCGGCTTGCAACGCATCCGGATCGGCAAGCGGTTCGTCGATAACATTGATGATGCCCGGCGCAAAGTGCGCATCGGCGACCTTATCCAGCACCCGCAGCTCCGCCTGAGGCGTAATGCCCATCGCCATAATGCGGCGCAGCGTACTGGCACAGCCGATCACCACCGCGGGTGCCCCGGAAAGCTCGCCTTCGGCCAGTGATTTGATGATAATTTCCGGACCAATACCCGCCGGGTCGCCCATGGTAATCGCAATAATTTTACTCACTCGCCTTCTCCTCAATAAAACGAAAAACTTCTACCAGGGTGGTGTCATCACCAAAGCCGCCGGCCTTGGTAAGCACCAGCAGGTCATTTTTTACTTTCAGCAGATGGCCGTAAGGCACGCAGCCCGCCACCTGTCCGTGAATCTGGAAGCCTTCAGCGCCCAATCCCTGCGCCACCGCAATCGCCACATCGCCACCCGAGAGATACAGACCTGCCGGCGTCACTTCATCGAGCACTTGCCGCGTTAATGTCGCCAGAAAGCCGCAAATCGTATCGCCCAACTGCTGGCGACTCAGGCTATAACGCTGGCACAGTCCGGCAATCGCCTGCCGCTGAGTGGACTGCTGACAGGTGCGGATCATGCAGTGCTGCCCCGCCCGCATCGCCTCAATCGCCATCTGCCTTAAGGCAGTCAAATCCGTGTGGCCGGTAAAAATCGCCTCAATATCGACATCAATCAGTTGCAGCACATGATGTTTTTGCAACTGCTCAAGCTGCTGCTGGGCAACTTCACTCATCGAACCGACAACCGCCAGAACCGGGCCTGCATTCCCCATGCCCGTAACAGCAGGTGCGACAGGAACGCCAGCCAGATGCCTGCTTAGCGCATCGCTCAGTCCAGCGGCGCCCGCCAGTAACGGGCGCGGTTCAAGCAGTGAGGCAGCCTGCATAATGCGCTGCAGGTCCTCATCGGTCTCGGCATCAACCACCAGCAACTGATGCCCCTGCGCTATGGCGCGGGCCACCACGTCCTGAAGATCGGACTGGCGAACGTCCTGCAACGTAATCTCTCCGCAGGCCAGTGAGCTTTGCTCCAGCAATCTTGCCTGTACGCTCGCATGATTGAGCGGCGTTTTAGGATCGCTGGCATATTCGGTGTCGGTCAGCAACACGCCATGGATATAGCAGCTTCCCTGCCGTGTGGTTCGTCCAAGCCTGGGCACCGCAGGCACCACCAACCCCACGGCCGCGCCGCTTGCCCGAAAAGCCGCCTCAATTTCGGCGCCAGGATTCCCGCGCAGGGTGGAATCGATCTTCTTAAATACCCAACCCTCGCGGGCGATATCGGCCCAACGCTCCACGGCTGCTCTGGTGCGGCCGGCAGCCAGCCCGGGACTGGCGGCACGGCTATCGGTGTTGATCACCCAGACATCGGCACTGTGCGCTTCAGCCTGCGCTTCAACAGCAAACAGCACGTTGACCCTGGCACCCGCTATCGCCAACCCGCTTCCCGCATCGTTGGCTCCGGTAAAGTCATCGGCGACCACCAGCACGGGTGTCTTCCACAGACGCTGAGTCATCTCTTCTCCTGAATGCGAGGGAAAGCCCATTGCTCTCGCTGATAATGATTATATTCAATCATGATTGATTATATGTGAGCAAGATCAAATTAATCAAAATCAATTTGTCCTATAAAATTAGGCACTGCTCGTGAGGCTCAGACGAGTAAATGACGAAATAAAATCACCCTTAGCGGAAAGCAAGGGCAGAGACAAGGTATGACAATGAATATTAACAGCACAATAATCAGTGGCTATCAGACACTCAATGATATTGGCTATCTGCTAAAGAACCGACAGCACGTCCTGTTGGTGACTGACAAGAACATCGGCGGCATCCCTTTAGTGCAGACGTTGATTAAGCAGATTTGCGACACCGTGCCGACGGTAAAAATGATCGACAGCGTGCCGCCGGAGCCGAGTCAGCATGATGTGGCGGCCATTGTGGCGACGCTGGATATCCAGGGCATTGATTTAGTCATTGGTGTGGGCGGCGGCAGCGTGCTGGACGTGGCTAAGCTGCTTTCGGTGTTGTGCGTGGAAAATGCACCGACGCTTGCGGCGTTGCTAAACGGTGAAAAACCGCAGAACCGCACGGCGTCGTTACTGATCCCCACTACTGCCGGCACCGGCTCTGAAGCCACGCCGAATGCCATATTAGCTATCCCTGAAAAAGAGACCAAGGTCGGCATCATCTCCCCGGTGATGCTACCGGATTATGTCGTGCTGGCACCTGAACTAACCACCAGCATGCCCGCGCATATCGCCTCCTCGACCGGCATTGATGCGCTTTGCCATCTGATTGAATGTTTTACCGCCACCGTCTCCAACCCGGTCAGCGATAACTACGCGCTGATCGGCCTGAAAAAGCTGTTTACCAGCCTGGAAACCGCCGTGGCCGAACCGGAAAATCTGGTAGCAAGGCTGGATATGCTGTGGGCGTCTTACTACGGCGGCGCGGCGATTGCCCATGCCGGTACGCATCTGGTTCATGCCATGTCCTACCCGCTGGGCGGCAAATATCACATTCCTCACGGCGTGGCGAACGCCATTCTGCTGGCACCCTGTATGCGCTTCGTGCGCCCGGCCGCTGTAACCAAATTTGCCCAGGCCTACGACCTACTGCCGGATGCCAACCTTTCGCTGAGCGATGAACAGAAATCACTGGCGTTGGTCGACTACTTCTCCGCGCTGGTGAAGCGGCTGAAGCTGCCTGCCAGCCTGGATGAACTGGGCATTGGTTCCGATCACCTGCCTTACCTGGTTGAGGCCGCGCTGGACGTCCAGCGTCTGATGAAAAATGTGCCTGCCCCGGTCAGTGCCAATGACGTGCGAGACGTCTACCTGACGCTGTTCCCGACCCAGAATCGCTAACACTTTACGAGGACACCATGAGTAAAA
Organism: Erwinia billingiae Eb661; assembly: GCF_000196615.1. Taxonomy (NCBI): domain Bacteria; kingdom Pseudomonadati; phylum Pseudomonadota; class Gammaproteobacteria; order Enterobacterales; family Erwiniaceae; genus Erwinia; species Erwinia billingiae. The sequence goes on along the minus strand of NC_014306.1, from coordinate 922,646 downwards.
AAATTACCGGCGTACTGACCGCCATCGTCACCCCTTTTACCGCTGCAGGCGACTACAACGAAGCGGCAATGCGCGTGCAGATCCAGCGTCAACTGGCGGCTGGCAACGGTATTTTCTGCGGCGGCACCAATGGCGAATTCTTTGTGCTGAACGAGCAGGAGAAGCTGGCCGTGACCAAAACCTGCGTGGATGAAGTGGCGGGCACAGCCTCTGTAGTGGCACATGTTGGTGAGATCTCCACCCGTGAAACCATTCGTCTCGGTCAGCAGGTTGCTGCGCTGGGTGTCGATGCTGTTTCAGTGATCACGCCGTACTTCGTGCCGCTCAAGCAGGAAGAGCTGATTGCCCATTACCGAGCGGTAGCCGATGCGTTGGATGTGCCCGTGTTCCTCTACAACATCCCGGCCCGCACCGGCAATACGCTTGAGCCCGCCACCGTGCGCACGCTCGCCGCGCACCCGAATATTATCGGCATTAAAGACAGCGCGGGCAGCTATGAAAGCCTGAAAGGCTTCTTGCAGGCGGCGGAAGGCATTGAGAATTTCAACGTGCTTAACGGACCGGATTCACTGATCCATCAGGGCTTTATTGAAGGATGCTCCGCCTGTATTTCCGGGCTGGCCAACGTCGCACCAAAAGAAATTAACGCGATCTGGGCGCGCTTCAACGCCGGGGATATCGACGGTTCCCGCAAGGCGCAGGAAAACGTCACCGGGTTGCGCACCGATCTCTATAGCGTCGGGTTCTCCCCTGCGGCGGTGAAAAAAGCCGTCGCGCTAATGGGCCATGATGTCGGTGAAAGCCGCTATGCCGTGTGCTTCAGCGCAGAAGAAGAGCAGCGTATTCGCCAGATCGTCACCCAGTACACGCAATAATTTTGAGCGGCACCGCGCAGGCGTTGCCCGCATTCACACCAAGGAAACCATGATGAAAGTGATTTGTACCTCACCCTCATTTGCCAAATACGATGCGCAGCCGATCCGCGATTTGCAGGCCCAGGGTTTTGAGCTGATTACTCTGCCAGCAGATGCCCCGCTGAGCGCGCTCGAACCGCACCTCACCGACACCGTCGCAATGATCGTGGCCTTTACCGAAGTCAATGACGCGCTGCTGGATCGCGCGCCGCAGTTAAAGATCGTCTGCAAGCACGGTGTTGGCGTCGATAACATTAACCTGAAGGCCACGCAAGCCAGAGGCATTTATGTCACTAACGTGCCTGATGCCAATAAGCATGCGGTAGCGGACTTCGCTTTTGCGCTGATCCTGAATGCCGCACGTCAGGTGACGACGGCGGCGGTAGAAACCCGTGCAGGCCACTGGCCGCGCATTTTCGCCACCGATGTCTACGGCAAAACGCTGGGCATTATCGGCCTGGGCAATATCGGTAAGCAGGTTGCACTCAGGGCAAGCGGTTTCAATATGCGCGTGCTGGCCTTTGATTTTTATCCGGATAAGACCTTTGCTGCCGAACACAACATCGCGTTTGTTTCGATGGATCGGCTGACCGAAGAGAGCGATTTCATCACGCTGCATACGCCGCTCACCGATGAAACCCGCAACCTGTTTGATGCTGAGCGTCTGCGCAAGATGAAAAAGTCCGCCTTTCTGTTCAACGTCTCACGCGGTGGCGTAGTCAGCGAAACGGATCTGTATCAGGCCCTGGCAGACAACGTGATTGCTGGCGCGGCTGCCGATGTCTTTGATCACGAGCCTCTGAGCGAACATCCCCTTTTTTCTCTGGCGAACTTTATCCCCACGTCGCATATCGCAGGTTATACCGACGGGGCGATCAGCGCGATTGGCGAACGCTGCGTGCAGCAAATCGTGCAGTGTGTCAAAGAGCAGTCAAGACCTGTCAACATCATGAACTCGTTATAAAAAAAACCGGGCATCGCGTTCGTCCCGACCCAAGAAGCCGAACCCTGATTCGGCCATTAATCACCTCTGTACCGGGCTATCACTATGAAGACTCAAGCAGGTAACACCCGTATTCGCTGGTGGATTGCAGGCCTGATGTGGCTGGCAATCGCCATTAACTATATTGACCGCACCGTGCTATCGGCTGCGGCACCGCATCTGATCGATGAGCTCAGTCTGGATCCGGAAATGATGGGCTTTATTATGGCCGCATTTTTCTGGTCGTATTCGCTGCTGCAAATCCCGGCGGGCTGGTTTGCCGATCGCTACGGCCAGAAAAAAGGGCTGGGGATTGCCGTTGCCTGGTGGTCCATCGCCACCTCGGTGATGGGGTTGGCAACCGGCTTTAAATCACTGCTCGCCTTACGTCTGGCACTGGGGGTTGGTGAAGCGGCGGCTTACCCAAGTAATGCCGGTATCACCGCACGCTGGTTCCCGGATAAGGAGCGCGCCACGGTTTCAGGTCTGTTCGACAGCGCCTCAAAATTCGGCGGTGCCGTTGCCATGCCGCTGATCGTCTGGATGATCTATGCCGTGGACTGGCGTCTGACCTTTATGATCATCGGTGCTGTGGGCCTGCTGTGGGTGATTGCCTGGTACTTTATCTATTCGGAAAACCCGGAAGATCATAAGCATATTAGCCGGCAGGAGATCAGCCTGATCCGCGATGGACAACTGCGTAAGCATGGCGATAAAAATGTCCGACCGATGAAATGGTACAAATTGCTGCGCTACCGCAATATTTGGGCGATGTGTATTGGCTTCTTCACCATCAACTATACCTCTTACTTCTTTATTACCTGGCTGCCAACCTACCTGGTGAAAGAGAAAGGCATGGATTTCATCAAGATGGGTATGGTCGCCGCGCTGCCACTGCTATGCGGTATGGTGATTGAGGTGCTGGCTGGCTGGGCGTCAGATCGCATCGTGCACAAGAAGATCCTGTCCCTGACCGCCACCCGTAAACTGTTCCTGACCATCGGCCTTTTAATGGCGCTCTGTATCGGCTTCGCCCCGTTTACCGACTCGGTGTTTATGACGGTGCTACTGCTGTGCATCGCCAAATCGGGCACCACCGTCGCCGCATCTCAGGTCTGGGCGCTGCCTGGTGATGTCGCGCCCGAAAACAGCGTTTCAATTGTCGCTGGCTTGCAAAACACCGTCTCAAATATGGGCGGCGCCATTGGTCCGATTGTCACCGGTGCCATTGTTGCCGCCACCGGTTCCTTCACCTGGGCGCTGGTGTTTTCCGCTGCCCTGGTGGTGATCGGCATCATTAACTACCTGTTCCTGATGGGTAACGTTGAGCCCATTGAGGACAACGAGACCGCAAATTCCCCTCAGCTGTCTGCGGGAAGAGTCTGACCCGAGGCCCGTTCCCTCCTCCCTCAGCCATGAGGGGAGAGGGAACCGTCGTTAAAAAACAATAAAAATATCCTGTACCGGAGCCGATCATGTCGATTAATTCTCATGAGAATGCTGTTCTTGATAAGGCAAGTGCAACCCAATCTACCGGGAAAATGCGGTTCGTTATTCTGACCGTGCTCTCTGTTGGCATCGCCATCAACTACATTGACCGCGCGGCAATGAGCGTGGCCATCCCTTTTATGTCCCATGACCTGCAGCTTTCCAGCACCGACAGCGGCCTGCTGCTCTCCGCTTTTTTCTGGAGCTATGTCCTTTTCCAACTGCCGGGAGGCTGGCTGGTCGATAAGCTTGGACCAAGGATCACCTTTGCGGTGAGTAGCCTCGGCTGGGGCTTAGCCACGGCAGCTTGCGGTCTGGCCAGCGGTCTCGCGTCATTGGTAGGCTTTCGCTTTGTGTTGGGTGCCGTAGAAGCCCCAAGCTATCCGGCCAGTTCCTCAACCGTCACCCGCTGGTTCCCTCGCCAGGAACGGAGCTTCGCCGCCGCGACCTTTAACAATGGCAGCAAGATCGGCGGCACGCTGGCGATCCCGATCATCTCCTTCCTGATCGCCCTGGTCGGCTGGCGCATGACCTTTGTTATCTCCGGTTTGATCGCGATGGTCTGGGCCGCGGGCTGGTATTACTGGTATCGCGATCCGCAGGATCACAAAACCGTCAGCAGAGCGGAAGTTGAGTATATTGAGGCCAATCAGGATCCGCAGACCGGTGCGCCGATGAGCATTCGCCAACTGCTAAGCCAGCGCACCGTGCAGGCGATGATGGCCGGGTTCTTTTGTATCAACTTTGTCTCCTACTTCTTTTTCACCTGGTTCCCTACTTATCTGGTGGAAACCTTCCATCTGTCGCTGATGAAGTTTGGCCTGCTGGGAATGCTGCCAGGGATTGCCGCAATCATCGGCGGCTGGTGTGGCGGTTTATTGTCTGATGGCCTGGTAAAACGTGGCGTGTCATTAACCACCGCGCGGAAAATACCGCTGGTCGGCGGGATGTTGGGGAGCGCGGTCATTGGCCTTGCGGCCTTCTCTCCTACCGTCACCCTCGCACTTAGCGCACTGTGCTTTGCTAACTTTGCCGCGACCTTTGCTTCTGCCGCTTTATGGGCGCTGCCTTCCGATGTCGCTCCCAACCGGGCGAACGTAGCCACCATCGGCGGCATTCAAAATATGGCAGCCAATCTGGCGGGGATCATTTCACCGATCCTGATTGGCGTACTGATGCAGTTCACCCACTCATTTGTTATACCGCTGGTGCTGGCCGGGATAGTTGGCCTGATCGGTGCGCTGATTTACGGATTCTGGTTGCCGTCAGTGCAACCGATGCAGCTGAACAACGTTGAAGGAAGCCCTGTATGAAACCGTCATCACGCTGGAAAAAACGTCCTGAGCACTCGACCTGGGGAGATTTCGGTCCCGACGATCAGCTGGGACGTCTCAACCTGCTGACCGCAGAAAAGGTACTGGAAGGCATCCGTGAAGTGCAGACCGGGCAGACCTTTTGTCTGAGTCTGCCGCTGGACTTGCCTGGCGGAACCGGGATGAATCCGCGTCGTCCGGCACCGACACTTGCCGCCACCCGCCGGGGCGAGCATGCCAATATGACCTATCCGCTATCGCGGGATGACGCGCGGCTGACGGATATCATCTGCGACGATACGGTGACGTTGGCGCTACAGTATTCGACCCAGTGGGATAGCCTGGCCCATATGGGGCAGTGGTTTGATGTCGAGGGCAACGGCGAGCCGGAGATGGTGTTTTATAACGGCTATCGGGCCGGCAGCGATATCGTCGGCGAGACGGATTATCGCATCGGCTGTGGCTGCGCGCAGGGTTGCCATTTGGGCGCTAAGGCGCTCGGCATCGAGAATATGGCAAAACACGGACTTCAGGGCCGGGCTGTGATGATTGATATCAAAAAGCATTTTGGTATCGGACGCTTTGCCTTTGGCTATCAGCATCTGGCACAGATCCTTGAAGCCGATCGGATCGCCATCAGACAGGGCGATATGGTCTGCTTCCGCACGGGCATGGATGATGCGATATATCAGATGGCCGGTAAACCGGATATGGACTACCTAAACAGCCACTTCGCCGGACTGGACGGCAGCGATCCTGCCCTTCGCCAATGGGTTGAAGAAAGTGGTGTGGTGGCGTTGCTGGCAGACAATCCGGCCGTTGAAATTTTGCCTTCACGTCCGCTTAACGACAGCTTCTATCCCTCTCATCCTTTACACGACTTATGCCTGTTCCGCCTGGGTGTGTATCTGGGTGAGCTCTGGCACATGAGCGAGCTGGCGGACTGGCTGAGTGTACATCAGCGCCACGCCTTCTTATTAACCGCACCTCCGCTGAGATTACCTGGCGCTGTCGGCTCACCGGCCACGCCAATCGCCACCGTTTAAATTCTTCCTCAATCCTACCTGAGCGCGAGAACGAACCTCAAGGTCGCCGCGCGAAACCCTACAGTGAGGCAGTTCAATGAGTAGTACATCGCAACAGGAAGTGAACATCCTCCAGGTCGATCATAAGCTACCGACTACCGTACGCGGCTACGTCCGCAGTTTTGGTCCGGGCCTGGTGTTAGCTATGACCTTTCTCGGTACCGGGGATCTGGTCGCCTCGACCGTTGCCGGTGCCAACTATGGTTATGACCTGCTATGGACGCTGGTTATTGCACTGGTGGCACGCGGTTTTATGATCTCCTATATCGCCAAATACACCCTGATGAACCGCTTTGGTGACAATGATATCGTGCAGGGATATAAGCGCGTCTGGCGCGGTTTCCCGCTGTTTTTTGGCATTTTGATTGCGATAGTGGCGTTGGTGGTGCAGATGAGTTTTCTGCGGGCGGGTGCGGTGGGCCTTTATCAACTGTTCAATAAAACCGGTGGCGAAACCTGGGGCGTGTTTCTCTGGAGTATCGTTATTGTCGCCATCACCTTGTTGATGATGGTTACGCGGAACCAGTATCGCCATCTGGAAACGCTGGCACGCGTGGCCTCGGTGATCATGGTCGGCTCTTTTCTGTATGCGATGATTAAGGTCGGTCACTTCGACTTCAGCGGCTTTATGAAAGGGCTGACCTTCGGCCTGCCTGAAAATGCCGGACCATTCTTTGCCGTGTTTATTGCGGTCTCCACCATCGGGGCGATTGGCGGCTCCACCAGCAACCTGCTGTATCCGGGTTTTATGCGTGACAAAGGCTGGATTGGCCCGAAATACCGTAAGCTTCAGCAACTGGATTTGCTGTTTGGCATGCTGCCAATGCTGGTGATCAACGTGCTGTTTTGGAGCGTGGCAGCTGAAGTGGTGCACGGTTCCGGCAACACCATTGCTGACAAGAACGACTTGTCGGCGATGATGACCCGTGTGGTTGGCCCGGCCGGCCCCTATCTGCTGTGGATCTGTATTTTCCTTGCCAGCTTTACCAGCTTCCCTTCCCAGTCTCGCGGCTTTTGTTCACTGATTTTCAGCTGTGTGCATCATGCAGGCAAGCTGAATGAGCGTTATGCCACGCCGGATGATAATCCATGGTTTAAGCGCGTGCAGATTGCGGTGTATATCGTCCTGCCGATTATCGTTACCATGCCCGGCGCGCCGGATCTGGTGATGTTGAATATTTTGGGGACCAGCGTGGCAACCTCTTTGGTGTTGCCGCCGCTGCTGATTGGGCTGTTCCTGATGACCAGCCGCAAAAGCTTTATGCTGCCAGGCCAGGCAAATCGTCTGTGGGAACAGGCATTGCTGGGAGTGATATCACTGATTGGCATCTGGTCGACGTTTGAAATTGTGCGCAACTTCTTCCGTCAGGTGCTGCACATTCTCTGAAGATCCCCGGGATGACGATCGTCCGTATTTAGCCGGCGCTGATAACAGCGCCCGGTTTACCGACCCTGCAGAAACGCCCGGTAAGCGGCGATCACCGCGAGGAAATCCTCCACGCCACAGAAGCACAGGCTCTCTTCGTCGTAGTAGTTCATGCCCTCTTCCATCTCATCGCCTTCAACGCTCAGCAGGTTCGCGCGGACAATCACCTCTTCCTCATCCAGCCACAGCGTGTATTCATGGCCAATGCGCTGCCACTGGCGCTCGCTGCCTTTTACGCTCTCTACCGCGGCTTCCACTTCATCCAGCAACGCCAGATTGCCTTCCACCTCTTCATTAAACCAGTGGCCAACGGCTTCATGTCCCATCGACATGCGCACTTTCACCCCGCCGGTGAGGTCACGTAAAAATTCGTATTCCATACTGCTGTCCTCTGACTGCCTGTTTTGCACTGATAACGTGCATTTTCCGCGCATTGTGCGCTTTTAATGGGGGATAGCCCGCATTATCGCAGTCTGTCAGACGAAAAACAGCGATTTCAGGGCCAATTTTCACAGTGGCGCGTTTTTTGCGTGTGTATGACGTCAGTTGAAAACGCCTTCCCTTTTCGTCCAGAACGAGGCTTTGCTATGGAATTGAAATGGTTTGAAGATTTCCTGAGTGTCGCACGCTGCTGTACCTTTACCCGCGCCGCCGACGAGCGGCATATCACCCAGTCCGCCCTCAGTCGGCGCATTCGTCAGTTGGAAGTGTGGTTGGGCGTACCATTGTTCGATCGTAAAACCTATCCGGTTACGTTAACACCTGAAGGTCAGGCTTTCCTGATCACCGCCAGTGAAACGGTATTCGCCATGAGCCATTTGCGCAGCGATCTGCATCAGCGCTTTGAGAAGCGCACCTCGATCCTGCGTTTTGCCATGTTGAATACCCTCTCGCTGACCTTCTTCCCCGACTGGATTGAGCAGCTCAAGCAACAACAGCAGGTCGGCTATATTCGGCTGTGCGATCAAAAGCCGACCTTTGTGGAACATATCGCCCAATTGCACTCTGATGAAACCGACTTTCTGTTGACCTATGCCCACGACTCCGTAGCATTGATTCAGCAACTCAAACACTATCCGATGCTGCAACTCGGCACGGAACGCGCCATCGCGGTCTGTCGCCCGGACAGCGACGGTAAACCGCTCTATCCGGTTGGCGTCAGCGACGATCCAATCCCATTCCTCAGCTACGGCCATCACTCGTTCTTTGCTCATGCGCTGGCAAAATCGGAATCGATCCGCTCTCTGCCACTGGTGGCGATCTATGAAAACAGCATGTCGATCAATCTTAAAGCGATGACCATGGCGGGCAGCGGAGTGGCCTGGCTACCAGAAAGCCTGTTGAAGCTTGAGCTGGAAAGTGGTGCGCTGGTTCGTGCTGGAAGCGCCTGTTGGGATATGCCGTTGGATATTCGTCTTTATCGCCAGCCGGTGCTGCGTGCGGAATCAGCCGAATTGTTCTGGCGCTGTGCTTCTGAATGTGGGGAAACCGCCTCAGCAGCCTGACCTTTTACCCTGAAAGCACGCCAGTCTGGCGCATCGGCCACCTTTACCTTTCCCTCCGCGCGGGCAGAGCCCGCGCGGACCCTCTGTTCACCGCAAACTATGCAATTTTGGAATGGGCCAGCCAAATTGCTCATTGGTATTTCTGCGCCGCTCTCTTGCATGCTGAAACCAGCCGGGCCACAGCGGCCCCGTATGTTAACCGTCATGTTCTCTGGGGACAGCCATGCAAAACAAAGCGTTAGTCTGGAAGTTAGTCGATGAACACCGCGCCGAATTTTGCGATCTAAGCGATCGCGTTTGGGGGATGCCTGAGATTTGCTATACCGAATACCGCTCGGTAGCGGAACATACAGCAATGCTGAAACAGCAGGGCTTTCGCGTCACGGAAAATGTGGCTGGAATCCCCACAGCAGTGATGGGCGAAACCGGAGAAGGTGGGCCCATTATTGCCATTCTCGGTGAGTACGATGCCCTGCCGGGTTTGAGCCAGGAATCAGGCGTCGCTCGTCCATCGCCGTTGCCTGGTAACGGTCATGGCCATGGTTGTGGGCATAATCTGCTGGGTTCCGCTGCGATGTTGGCAGCAACCGCATTAAAGGAATGGCTGGCTGAGACTGGCATGCCAGGCCGCGTGCGCTATTACGGTTGCCCTGCTGAAGAAGGCGGCGCAGCAAAATCCTTTATGGCACGTGCCGGTGCATTTGACGGCGTGGATGTGGCCATCACCTGGCATCCAAGCGGCCATCATGAAGTGGCAAAAGCGCTGTCGCTGGCTAATACCCGCATGGACTTCGCCTTCACCGGCCGATCTTCTCATGCTGCGGCGTCTCCTCACCTCGGGCGCAGCGCGCTGGATGGCGTCGAGTTGATGAACGTAGGCGTACAGTTCCTGCGTGAACATGTCCCGCAGGACTCACGCATTCACTATGCGATGTTGGACTCCGGCGGCATTGCACCAAACGTGGTGCAGGCCAAAGCAACGGTGCGGTATGCCATCCGTTCGCGTGATGTCCACGCCATGTTTGATCTCAACGAGCGTGTCAAGCGTGTGGCACAAGGTGCCGCGCTGATGACCGACACTAAAGTGGATATCAGCATCATGAGCGCCGTATCAAACTTGCTGGGTAACCGCCCACTGGAAGAGGCGATGCAGCGCAATTTTGAAGCACTGGGCACGGTGCCATTTGATGAGGCCGATTTAGCCTTTGCCGCCGAAATTCAGTCAACGCTTAGCCCGGAAGAGATTGCCAGCGATTACCGTAAAGCAGGCGTGAAACCCACTAATCCTAAACCCTTAAGCGACTTCATTATCCCGCTGGATACTCACGGCGAAACCATGATCGGCTCAACCGACGTTGGTGACGTCAGCTGGGTACTACCGACGGTTCAGGCACATGTACCCACCATGGCACTTGGCACGCCAGGTCACTCATGGCAGCTGACCGCGCAGGGAAAAATGCCTGCCGCACACAAAGGGCTGACCCATGTGGCCAAAATCATGGCGGCAACGGCTATCGATGTGCTGACTGACAAGATGCTACTGGCACAGGTGAAAAAGGCCCACTTTGAGCAAACCAGTGAAACCCCTTATCACTGCCCAATTCCTGAAGAGGTTAGCCCGCCGCTACAGCCGCGTCCTGAAACCCTGTAATTCGCTTGTTCTCTGGGAGTTATCGTTAATGCTAAAACTAAAAACGCTTACCGCAGCCCTGATCGTAGCGGGGGGGTACAGTGGGGCCTCCCCAGCTGCAACGCCGCAAGATTCGCTGGTGATGGCATGGAATATCGATGCCATCAGCACCTGGGACCCGGCGCAAATTGGCGAAGTGGTCACCAATGAAATCGTGATGAACACCTGCGACACGCTGACGTCGTTCGATATCAAAGACGAGAAGAAAGTGGTGCCGGAACTGGCTAAAAGCTGGGAGGTGACGGAAGACCGCAAACAGATCACCTTTCACCTTCAGCCAAACCTGAAATTCCCGGACGGTTCAGCCGCCAGCGCCGGTGATTTAGCCTGGTCGTTACAGCGAGTGGTGAAGCTGGGCTACGGCAACGCCGCGACGCTGAAAGAGTATGGTTTCAGCAAAGAGAATGTCGATCGGATGATCACCGCGCCGGATGACAACACGCTGGTGATGAAGTTTGACCAGGCCTACCCGACCAATCTGGTGTTACAGGCGATTGCGGCCAATAACGTCGCTACATTGCTGGATCGTAAGCTACTGGAGAAACAGGCGGTCAATGACGATCTGGGCCATAAATATTTGTCCACCCACACCGCCTGCGTCGGCCCTTATCAGTTGATGCGCTGGAATGCAGGTGAAGGCGTAGTGCTGCAAGCCACGAATCACTACTGGGGTACCACACCGAAGCTGAAGCGCATTCTGATCCGTCATGTTGCTGAAACCGGGACTCAGCGCTTACTGCTCACCCAGGGCGATGTCGATATTGCCCGCGATCTGTCTGCAGATGACCTGAAAACGCTGGATGAAGGCGGCAAGGTTAAGGTCGAAAAGGTGTTGAAGCCACAGCTGTTCTTCTGGACCTTTAATAACGAAGATCCGATTTTCAAAAATGAAAAAGTCCGTCTGGCGATGCGTTATCTGATCGATTATGACGGGCTGGCCAAAAGCGTGATGCCGTATCTTGGCGTCCCGCGGGCCAGCTTCGCTCAGCAAGGGGCATTTGGCGCGCTGGATGCCAAAGAGGGACAGCCTTTCAAACTGGATCTGGTGAAGGCCAAACAGTTGCTGACCGAAGCCGGTTATCCAGAGGGCTTCTCGGCATCGGTGATTTTCGGCACCCTGCCTCACTCAGCACCTATCGCCCAGAGCATTCAACAGAATGCCGCCAAAGTCGGCGTGAAACTGTCGCTGGAACGGATGGCCAATGCTCAGCTGTTCAGCCGTGCTCGCGGACGTGAGTTTCAGAGCGCGATGATGGCCTGGCAAACTTCCGTGCCGGATGCCTATGGCAATGCATCGCGTCTGGTTTATAACCCGGATAACCGCAAAGAAGCCCGCGCCACGCAGTACCCAAGCTGGCGGGCGGCCTATTACGACGAGTCAATGAACAAAGCGGTCAATGCCGCACTGCTGGAACCCGACGACGGCAAACGTATGGCGATGTATGCCGATTTGCAACGTGAACAAATGCAGAAAGGGCCAATGGCTATCATGTTCCAGATGTATAACTCCGCAGGCATCAGCCCGGCGGTGAAAGACTGGACCTGGAACGGTTTCCGCGTGTGGTACGGCGCTGCAACAAAATAAAGGGGCGGTCATGTCGCAAGTCATCACTGAAATTGCAGGCCCATCACCGATGTTTCGCTATCTGAAACGGCTGTTAAAAGGCACGTTTTCCATTTTCTGTACGCTAATGGGACTGGCGGCACTGACCTTCTTTATTGGCCGTTTGTTGCCGATCGACCCTGTTGTGGCAGTGATCGGCGATAACGCCAGTCAGGAAGCCTATAACCAGATGTTCCACCAGCTTGGTCTCGACCAGCCGTTGTGGAAACAATTTATCGACTATCTCTGGCAACTGGCCCATCTCGACTTTGGTATCGCACTGACCACCAGCCAGCCGGTAGCACAGGATATTGCCCGCGTCTTTCCGGCGACGCTGGAGCTGGCAACGGTCGCGGCTATCATCGGTGTCGGGCTGGGTATTCCGGCAGGCGTGCTGTCAGCGATGTATCGTAATTCGTGGTTTGACCATCTGATCCGGTTTATCGGCTTGCTTAGCTACTCCACACCGCATTTCTGGCTGGGCTTAATGGGATTACTGCTGTTCTACGCCTCACTGGGCTGGATTGGCGGGCCCGGACGGATTGATTTTATGTACGAGTTCGATTTGAAACCGGTCACCGGTTTCTGGCTGATTGACAGTTTACTCGGTGGTAACTGGGCAGTATTCAAAAACGTCTTCGGCCATATCATCCTTCCTGCGTCGATTCTGGGGCTGAGTTCGCTGGCCTATATCAGCCGCATGGTGCGCAGCTTTATGATCGAGCAACTCTCGCAGGAGTACATCATCACCGCCCGCGTGAAAGGCTTGTCCTGGGCACGCTGCGTGTGGGTGCATGCACTGCGCAATATCGCCGTTCCTACGCTGACGGTCGTCGCGCTCTCATGGGCATGGCTGCTGGAAGGCGCCGTCCTGACTGAAACGGTCTTCGCCTGGCCAGGGTTTGGCCGCTATCTCACCAACGCATTGCTGGCAGGTGATATGAATGCCGTGGTCGGCTGTACGCTACTGACCGGGGCGATTTTTGTGGCCATCAATCTGCTGTGCGATTTGCTCTACCGTATATTCGATCCACGAACGCGTCAGGAGGATCAATGACCGATTCCGTTAACCGATCGCTGCCCGCGCCTTCCCGCTCGGCGCTGCGTAGCTGGCTGAGCGCACCGGCACCACGCTCCCCTTTCCAGGCCAGGATGCAACAGATGTGGATCCAGTGGCGGCGCTTTTGTGCCAACCACTCCGCGCTGTTTGGCCTGATCGTTCTACTGGTAATTATCTTTGCCGCGCTATTTGCGCCGCTGTTAAGCAATCACGATATCTTTACTCAGGATTTGGCCCATCGACTGAAACCACCCAGCGCCAGCTTCTGGTTGGGCACCGATGAGCTGGGCCGCGATATCTATAGCCGTTTGCTCTATGGCGCACGCATCACGCTGTATATCGCCTGTCTGACCGCAGTGATCATCACGCCACTGGGTTTACTGATTGGCACCAGTGCCGGTTATCTTGGCGGCTGGGTAGATACGGTGCTGATGCGCCTGGTGGATATTTTTCTCGCCTTCCCGAGTCTGATCCTGGCGCTGGCTTTCGTTGCCGCATTAGGTCCTGGCATTGAGAATGCAATCATTGCCATTTCACTGTCTTCCTGGCCACCGATTGCCCGTCTGGCCCGCGCTGAAACCTTGTCGATCCGCAAGATGGATTACATCGCGGCGGTGCGTTTGCAGGGTGCAAGTTCGCTGCATATCATCCTGCGTCACATCATCCCGATGTGTCTGCCATCCGTGGTGGTCCGCGTCACGTTGAATATGGCTGCAATCATTCTGACGGCAGCCGGTCTGGGTTTCCTTGGCCTTGGCGCGCAGGCTCCCAGCCCGGAATGGGGGGCAATGCTCGCATCAGGCCGCGAATTTATGCTGAACAATGGCTGGATTGCCGCCATTCCCGGTTTAGCCATCCTTTTCACCAGTCTGGCTTTTAACCTGTTAGGTGATGGCCTGCGTGACGTGATGGACCTTCGCCATGACTGATACTCTGCTGCAGGTTAAAAACCTGAACATTATTTTCACCGGCGCGCATGAAGATCATCATGCGGTACGCGATGTGTCCTTCAGCGTTGGGCGCGAGAAGTTAGCGATCGTCGGCGAATCAGGCTCCGGCAAATCACAAACCTGCCGCGCATTGCTCAAGCTGACCCCAAAAATCGGCCGTATTAGTGCAGACGAGATGCGCTTTGGCGATGTGGATCTGCTGAATGCCAGTGAGAAGCAGATGCGCACGATCCGAGGTAACCGTATATCGATGATCCTGCAGGACCCGAAATTCTCCCTCAATCCGCTGATGCGTATCGGCGATCAGATTACCGAAGCCTATCGTCTGCACAGCAAAGCCTCTAAAAGTGAGGCGAAAGCCCGGGCGTTGGCAATGCTGGAGTCGGTGCATATTCGTGACGTGGAGAAAGTGTACCGGCTCTATCCACATGAAATCTCCGGCGGGATGGGCCAGCGCGTAATGATTGCGATGATGCTGATCCCGGAACCGGACCTGATTATTGCGGACGAACCGACCTCTGCGCTGGACGTCACCGTCCGTCAGCAGGTGCTGGGGATCCTCGACGAGCTGCTGGCCCGGCGTAATACCGGGCTACTGTTTATTACGCACGATCTCAATCTGGTCTCGCGCTTTTGCGATCGCGTGCTGGTGATGTACGCCGGACGAATCGTCGAGGAGATCGCCGCGAATCGTTTGCATGAGGCGCAGCATCCTTACACCCGGGCACTGCTGGCCAGTCAACCGCGTTTACACCATCCCATCGACACGCTTAGCGTTCCTACGCGTGATCCCGCCTGGCTGCATGGCCCGGCGTACCGAAATGGAGTTGCGCTATGATCCCCACTCATCAACGCAGTATTGAAACCGTCGATTTGACCATCGCTTTTGGCCAGGGCAACCAGCGTCGTCAGGTGGTAGATCGCGTCAGCTTTACCCTTGCAGCAGGCGAATCATACGGATTGATCGGTGAATCTGGCTGCGGAAAATCCACTATTCTCCGCGCACTGGCCGGGCTCAACAGCGATTACCAGGGCGCGATCCTGTTCGATAACAAAGAGCAGCAACCAATGCGTGATAAGCCGTTCTATCGCCAGGTGCAGATGGTTTTTCAGGATCCTTATGCCTCACTACATCCGCGCAAAATGGTCTACAACGCCCTGCTGGAGCCACTTAAGCTGCACGGATTGGATCGACATGAAGAGCGCATCAGCGAGGTATTACAGGCGGTGGGGCTTAGCGATGCCTTCAGATACCGCTACCCCCATCAGCTCTCCGGTGGCCAACGTCAGCGCGTGGCGATTGCCCGGGCGTTGATCATGGAGCCTTCAGTGCTGCTTCTGGATGAGCCAACCTCCGCACTCGATGTCTCGGTGCAAGCAGAAATTCTGAATCTGCTCTCCACCATGCGCACGCAGCGCCAGCTGACTTACCTGATGGTGACGCATGACCTGGCGGTGGTGACGCATCTGTGCCAGCGGGTGGCGATTATGCATCAGGGAAAACTGCTGGAAGAGCTGACCGCCGACGCCGTGCGCCACGGCGATGCCCGTGAGCCTTACACACAGCGATTTCTCGCTGCCAGCGAAGCCTGAGGAGCCCCCCCGTGTTTCGTCAACTGGAAAGCTATCTCGACACTCTTGAGGAAGCATGATGATAACTGTGATTGAAAACATGGCTGAATGGTGTGCCCGTGAACCGCGATTCAGCGCTACCGCCCATCGTCTGGCGAAGGAAGCCATCAGCGATACGCTGGGTTGCCTTTACGCCGGACGGGAGGATTATTCCACCCTGGCCGTCAGGCAGGCCTGGTCTGGCTATCAAACGCCGCCTGCGGCAATTGTGGCGCTGATCAACGCCACATCAGCCCACGCCATTGACTACGATGATAATTTTGGCCCCGGCATGAGCCATGCCTCGGCGGTTTTGGTGCCCGCGCTGTTGGCTGTCGCCCTGCAAGAGGAGGCCAATGGTGAGGCGCTGGTTAACGCTTACCTGATTGGCCTTCAGGCGCAGGCTTTTGTTGGTGATATGGTCAGTTCCTCGCACTACACTGCCGGCTGGCACGGCACATCAACCATTGGGTGCATCGGCACGGCCGCCGGTGTTGCCTGGCTGAAAGGCCTGGATCAGGCCGGTATTGGCCGCGCATTGAGCATCGCCGTCAGCCTTGCCAGTGGAGTCAAAGGTCAGTTTGGCACGCCTTTAAAGCCTTTCCATGCCGGTATGGCTGCCCGTAATGCGGTGGATGCAGCTGAGTTGGCCGCCACCGGTATGAGTGGCAGGCTGGATATCCTTGAAGGTCAAATGGGCTTTTATGAACTGTTTGCCGGAGCCGGATTTTCGACGGAGAAGCTGGCGCGTTGGGCTGAAGAGCCACGGCATATTATCGAAACCATCGGGGTGATGCCCAAGAAGTATCCCTGCTGCGGCTCCACCCATAGGGTGTTGGATGCGATTGCCGATTTGCAGGCCAGTTCGGCTTTTCGGGCTGAGGATATTGAAGCCGTCAGCTGCAAAGTGGGGATATCCAACCTGCGTAACCTCGCCTATACCGATCCCCACGATGAGATGCAGGCCCGGTTTTCGATGAACTACTGCGTGGCGCGAATGCTTGAGGCCGGTTCGCTCAGCGTGACAGATTTCACGCCCGCGCGTGTTGCCGTGCAGCGAACGCATCCACTGATGACCTGCATCAGCATGGAAAGCTGGCAGCCAGAAGAAGAGGCGCTAGCTGATAACCTGCCACATCTGGTCACGCTGACGCTACGTGATGGCCGCATCTTGCACCATCAGCGGCCAGGCGCCAGGGGATCGCTGGCGGAGCCCTTCAGCGAAGATGATCGGCGTCAAAAGTTTACCGACTGTTGCCGCGGGCTGGTGGATTCAGATGAAATCTATCAACGGATTGGAGCGATTGAGCAAGAGGAAAGTTTGACGTTCCTGCGCGCCCTGCTGGTGTAAAGCACACATAAAAAAAGGGAGACCATCAGGCCTCCCTTTCTCATCCATCACCGACGTTATACGGCGGTCTGGAAGATCACACCGTCAGCTTTGTCCGTGTACTGGGACAGCTTGTCGAAGTTCAGATAACGGTAGGTGTCTACCGCGGTCTTATCGACCTGCAACATAAACTGCTGGTATTCGTCTGGCGTAGGCAGTTTGCCTAACAGCGACGCGACCGCAGCCAGTTCGGCTGATGCCAGGTAGACGTTAGCACCGGTACCCAGACGGTTCGGGAAGTTACGGGTTGAGGTGGAGACCACCGTCGCGCCATCTGCCACACGCGCCTGGTTACCCATGCACAGTGAACAGCCCGGGATCTCGATACGCGCACCGCTCTTACCGAAGACGCTGTAATAGCCCTCTTCCGTCAGCTGCGCGGCGTCCATCTTGGTTGGCGGTGCCACCCACAGACGGGTCGGCAGCTGGCCTTTGTGGCTATCCAGCAGCTTACCGGCCGCACGGAAGTGACCGATGTTGGTCATGCAAGAGCCGATAAACACTTCATCGATTTTCTCGCCCTGAACATCAGACAGCAGACGGGCATCGTCCGGATCGTTTGGCGCACACAGGATCGGCTCCTTGATCTCCGCCAGATCGATTTCGATCACTGCCGCGTACTCTGCATCCGCATCGGCTTCCAGCAGATTCGGTTCAGACAGCCATTTTTCCATGCCCTGAATACGACGCTCAAGGGTACGACGATCGCCGTAACCTTCAGAGATCATCCACTTCAACAGCACGATGTTGGAGTTCAGGTACTCGATAATCGGTGCCTGGCCCAGCTTGATGGTACAACCGGCAGCAGAACGCTCGGCTGAGGCATCAGAAAGTTCAAACGCCTGCTCAACTTTCAGCTCTGGCAGACCTTCGATTTCCAGGATGCGACCTGAGAAGATGTTTTTCTTCCCTTTCTTCTCAACGGTCAGCAGGCCCTGCTTGATGGCGTACAGCGGGATGGCGTGAACCAGGTCGCGCAGGGTGATGCCTGGCTCCATTTTCCCTTTGAAACGCACCAGTACCGACTCAGGCATATCCAGCGGCATCACGCCGGTCGCCGCAGCAAACGCCACCAGACCTGAACCTGCCGGGAAGGAGATCCCGATTGGGAAACGCGTATGCGAGTCACCGCCGGTACCCACGGTATCCGGCAGCAGCATACGGTTCAGCCAGCTGTGGATAATACCGTCACCCGGACGCAGTGAGACGCCACCCCGGTTCATGATGAAGTCTGGCAGCGTGTGGTGAGTAGAGACGTCAACCGGCTTAGGATAGGCTGCGGTGTGGCAGAAGGACTGCATCACCAGATCCGCAGAGAAGCCCAGACAGGCCAGGTCTTTCAGTTCATCACGGGTCATTGGACCGGTGGTGTCCTGAGAACCGACAGAGGTCATTTTTGGTTCGCAGTAGGCGCCAGGACGCACGCCGTCTGTGCCACAGGCACGGCCAACCATTTTCTGCGCCAGTGAATAACCACGGGTGCTGACCGCCACGTCTTTCGCCAGGCGGAACACCTCGCTGTGCGGCAGGCCCAGAGATTCACGGGCTTTGGTGGTCAGGCCACGGCCGATGATCAGCGGGATACGGCCACCGGCGCGAACTTCGTCCAGCAGCACTTCGGTTTTCAGTGAGAAGGTCGCCAGCACTTCGCCGGTTTCGTGGTTCTTCACTTCGCCTTTGTACGGGTAGATGTCAATCACATCGCCCATATTCAGGTTCGCCACATCCACTTCGATTGGCAATGCGCCCGCATCTTCCATGGTGTTGAAGAAGATCGGGGCAATGTTGCTGCCCAGTACCACGCCGCCGCCTTTCTTGTTCGGCACAAACGGCAGGTCATCACCCATAAACCACAGCACCGAGTTGGTGGCGGATTTACGCGATGAACCGGTGCCGACAACGTCACCCACGTAAGCAAGAGGGAAACCTTTCGCCTGCAGCGCTTCAATCTGCTTGATTGGGCCAACATTGCCGGCGTCGTCTGGCTCAATGCCTTCACGGGCATTTTTCAGCATCGCCAACGCGTGCAGTGGGATATCAGGACGGGACCAGGCATCCGGGGCCGGAGACAGGTCATCGGTGTTGGTTTCGCCGGTGACTTTGAAGACGGTAACGGTGAGTTTTTCTGCCAGCTCGGGACGTGACAGATACCACTCAGCATCAGCCCAGGACTTCAGGATCTTCTGCGCGTGTGGGTTACCCGCTTTGGCTTTCTCTTCCACATCGTAGAAGCTGTCAAACATCAGCAAAGTATGGGAAAGGGCTTTCGCCGCGATCGGGGCCAGCGTCTCATTGTCGAGCGCATCGATCAGCGGGTGAATGTTGTAGCCGCCCTGCATGGTGCCCAGCAGTTCTACAGCTTTTTCAGGGGTAACCAGAGGAGAGGTCGCTTCGCCTGCGGCGACAGCAGCCAGGAAGCCAGCTTTCACGTAAGCCGCTTCGTCCACGCCTGGTGGAACTCGATTGATTAACAGATCAGACAGGAATTCTTCTTCGCCCGCAGGCGGGTTTTTCAGCAGTTCAACCAGCGCGGCCATTTGGGAAGCATCAATTGGTTTTGGAACGATCCCTTCGGCAGCACGCTCGGCAACGTGCTTACGGTATTCTTCTAGCACGACGTTCTCCTCGCTCACATTGTTATGGCATACCGGGCGGTTTACCGCGAAGTGAGGTGCGTA
This sequence comes from Erwinia billingiae Eb661, assembly GCF_000196615.1. Lineage (NCBI taxonomy): Bacteria > Pseudomonadati > Pseudomonadota > Gammaproteobacteria > Enterobacterales > Erwiniaceae > Erwinia > Erwinia billingiae. Next base: position 902,951 of record NC_014306.1, on the reverse strand, counting down.
TTCTGTAGGGTGAAGCGCCCGGTTACGCGAGGGGCAGCATAGCAGGATTTCGTTAGCATGTTAATCTGTTTACAAAAAAGCAACATTAATTCCCCGCGAAGCGCGATTTCATGGGCGTAACGCGCGTTACCATAACCAGACGTTTTCATCGGGCAAAAAAAAACGGCCCCCATTGGGAGCCGTCTGGTAAACCACGTAGCGACTTACTTCTTCTTCGCTTTCGGGTTTGGCAGGTCAGTGATGCTACCTTCAAACATCTCGGCAGCCAGACCCACGGATTCATGCAGCGTTGGGTGAGCATGGATGGTCAGCGCGATATCTTCCGCATCACAACCCATCTCGATAGCCAGACCGATTTCACCCAGCAGCTCGCCGCCGTTGGTACCGACAATTGCACCACCGATCACCCGGTGAGTTTCTTTGTCGAAGATCAGTTTGGTCATACCGTCTGCACAATCAGAGGCGATGGCACGACCGGAGGCCGCCCATGGGAAGGTGGCAGTTTCGTAACTGATGCCCTTCTCTTTCGCTTCTTTCTCGGTCAGACCGACCCAGGCAACTTCCGGCTCAGTGTAAGCAATCGATGGGATCACTTTCGGGTCGAAGTAATGTTTCTTACCGGAGATCACTTCGGCTGCCACGTGGCCTTCATGCACGCCTTTGTGCGCCAGCATCGGCTGACCGACGATGTCGCCGATAGCGTAGATGTGCGGCACGTTGGTACGCATCTGCTTGTCGACACGGATAAAGCCACGGTCGTCCACTTCCACGCCCGCCTGACCGGCATCCAGACCTTTACCGTTAGGTACGCGGCCAATCGCCACCAGAACCGCGTCGTAACGCTGTGGTTCGGCCGGCGCTTTTTTGCCTTCCATGGTGACGTAGATACCGTCGTCTTTCGCTTCAACCGCGGTCACTTTGGTTTCCAGCATCAGATTGAACTGCTTGCTGATACGCTTGGTGAAGACTTTCACCACGTCTTTGTCAGCCGCAGGGATAACCTGGTCAAACATCTCAACCACGTCAATCTGTGAACCCAGCGCGTGATATACGGTCGCCATTTCCAGACCGATGATACCGCCACCCATAACCAGCAGGCGCTCAGGCACTTCTTTCAGTTCCAGGGCGTCGGTGGAGTCCCAGACACGAGGATCTTCATGCGGGATGAATGGCAGCTGAATCGGACGGGAGCCCGCAGCAATGATGGCGTTGTCGAAGTTGATGGTGGTGGCACCATTCTCGCCTTCAACCACCAGCGTGTTAGCGCCGGTGAATTTACCCAGACCGGTGACCACTTTCACTTTGCGGCCTTTCGCCATCCCTGCCAGACCACCGGTCAGCTGGTTGATGACTTTTTCTTTCCAGGTACGAATTTTGGTGATGTCGGTTTGTGGCTTACCAAACACGATACCATGCTCTTCCAGGGCTTTAGCTTCTTCAATCACTTTCGCGACGTGCAGCAGCGCTTTGGAAGGGATACAACCCACGTTCAGACAAACCCCACCCAGGGTGCTGAAACGCTCAACGATGACGGTCTCCAGACCTAAATCGGCTGCGCGGAAGGCTGCAGAGTAGCCCGCAGGACCTGCCCCAAGTACCACGACCTGAGTTTTAATTTCTGTACTCATCATGACCTCTTAGTTAACCGCTGGGATATTCATTCATCCACCGGTACGTTTACACCGCAAGAGTTTACAGAATTGTTAACAGACTGCAAACCGCTTGATACGAAACGTTTTCAACTACCTTGTCGACTTAGCACATCGAAAGTCGGCTATGAGAAGGCCGGCAAAAGCCGGCCTTCTAACGGTTTACATCACCAGACGGCGGATATCCGCCATGACTGTTGCGATGTAAGCCGCGAAGCGTGCACCGGCTGCGCCATCGATCACACGGTGATCGAAGGAAAGCGACAGTGGCAACATCAGGCGAGGAACGAATTCTTTACCGTTCCAGACCGGCTCCATCGACGATTTTGACACGCCGAGGATCGCCACTTCCGGCGCATTGACGATAGGGGTGAACGACGTGCCACCGATGCCGCCAAGGCTGGAGATGGTGAAGCAGCCGCCCTGCATATCGCCGGCCGTCAGCTTACCGTCACGCGCTTTCTTCGAAATTACCGACAGTTCGTTAGACAGCTCAACAATGCCTTTCTTGTTGACGTCTTTGAACACCGGAACCACCAGACCGTTTGGCGTATCAACCGCCACACCGATGTTGATGTATTTCTTCAGCGTCAGCTTCTGTCCATCTTCAGACAGCGAGCTGTTGAAACGTGGGAACTCTTCCAGCGCTTTAGCAACGGCCTTCATGATGAACACCAGTGGGGTGATCTTCAGATCCAGTTTCTTCTTCGCGGCTTCGTCGTTTTGCTGCTTACGGAAGTTTTCCACTTCGGTAATGTCGGCCTTGTCGTGCTGGGTAACGTGAGGGATCACGATCCAGTTACGGCTCAGGTTGGCACCCGAAATTTTCTGGATGCGGCCCAGCTCGACTTCTTCAATCTCACCGAACTTGCTGAAGTCCACTTTCGGCCATGGCAACATGCCCGGCATACCGCCACCGGCCGCTGCTGCAGGTGCAGACTCGGCACGTTTAACCGCATCTTTGACGTAAGACTGCACGTCTTCTTTCAGAATGCGGCCTTTACGGCCAGTGCCTTTCACTTTCGACAGATTGACGCCGAACTCACGTGCCAGACGACGGATAACCGGCGTGGCGTGAACGTAAGCATCGTTCTCAGCGAACTCACCTTTGGATTCCGCTTTCGCCGGTGCCGGAGCCGCTTTCGCTTCCTGCTTAGCCGGTTCAGCCTGCTGTGGTGCCGCTGCCGGAGCAGCCGCCGCTGGCGCAGCGCCTTCCACTTCGAAGACCATGATCATCGAACCGGTTTTCACTTTATCGCCGGTGCTGATTTTG